>UQXA01000001.1 GCA_900544865.1 uncultured Collinsella sp.
CCGCGGGCCCCATCGCCCCGCGCCCGGTCCACTCCGCGCTCGACCTGTCCAAGCTCGAGGCTGCCGGCTTCCACATGCCCGACTGGGAGGAAGAGCTGGGGGAGTACATCAAGACGCTCTAGCCGCTATTAACTTTTCGAGAGTAAAAGCCGCCGTTCTTTAACGGCGGCTTTTCTTGTTGGTGGCTATCTGCGCAGTGATGCCAATAGTATTTTGCGGAAGATCTACCTCTCGCTTGGCATGGAAGTAGGGTGGCCGGGCTGGTCGTCGTAGGCGTATTTGCTGTACACGTTGACCTCCCACTGCTTTTTTTCGACCTTTGCTACAGAATCTAGGATGAAGCCGGTCGCAAGGCTCAGGCCGCACAGGAACATAAACGAGGCGGCGAGCATAGCGGTGGGGAAGCGCGGGACGAGGCCGGTCTGGAAATATTCGACAACGATGGGCATGCCCAGGGCGAGGCCGAATACCGCGAACAGAAGCGCAACGAGGCTGAAGAACTTCAGCGGGCGGTAGTCCTTGAACAGCGTGCCGATCATCGCAACGACTTTAATGCCGTCGCTCACGGTGTTGAGTTTGGACTCGGAACCCTCGGGACGGTCGCGGTACTCGATGGGCACATCTTTGATGCGCCAGCGGTGGTCGACGGCGTGGATCGAGAGCTCGGTTTCGATCTGAAAGCCCTCGGAAAGCACTGGGAAGGTTTTAACGAACGGGCGGCTCATGGCGCGGTAGCCTGTCATGACGTCATCGAAGCTGTAGCCATAGATCCACTTGATCATGGCGCGGACCAGATTATTGCCAAAGCCGTGGAAGGCACGCTTGTTCTCCTCGGCGTAGGTGCCGTTGGAAAGGCGATCGCCTACGGTCATGTCGGCCGTGCCGTTAAGGATGGGCTCGCAGAGGGCCTTGGCCGCCTCGGCGGGGTAGGTGTCGTCTCCGTCGACCATCAGGTAGCAATCGGCGTCGATATCGCGAAACATCTGGCGGCACACGTTGCCCTTTCCCTGACGGGGCTCAAAGCGGACTGTGGCGCCGTGCTCGGTGGCAATGCGTGAGGTATCGTCCGACGAGTTGTTGTCATAGACATAGACCGTCGCCTGCGGAAGCTCGCGGTGAAAGTCGTCGATGACTTTGCCGATCGTGAGCGCTTCGTTGTAGCAAGGGATGATGACGGCGATGGATTCAGAATTCACTTAATGCTCCTTATACATTCAATCCTAGAAAGTATAGCCGTTTGGGCCTGGCATCCTAAGATGTGGGTTAGTTCTCCAGTTTTGTTGCGCGAATCGTTTGCATGGCCGTCGGGTCTATACTGTTCGTTTGTCAACGATTACGAGTAAAGGAGTTGCATCCGTGTCGGATCAGACAAAGCAACAAGAAACTCGCAGTCTGCCTGCGACGTTTGCTAAGAACGAATTTGAGAAGGACGCGTTTATCCTTCGTCAGCTGGTTACCAAGGATTTTAAGATCAAGTATCGCCGTAGCGTTCTGGGCGTCGCATGGTCGGTGCTCAACCCGCTGCTGATGATGATCGTCATGGCCATCGTGTTCTCGACGATTTTTGGCCAGGGCCGCAATGGCTCAATGACGCCCGAGATGTACCCGCTGTACTTGATCGTGGGTAACATCACCTTTGCCGTCATGTCTGAGTCTACTAACCAGGCCCTGACGTCGATCGTGGGCGCTGCCCCTCTGCTCAAGAAGGTTAAGGTGCACCGCTGGGTTTTCCCGGTGCAGAAGGTGCTCTTCTCGCTGGTCAACTTTGCCTTCTCGCTGGTCGCCGTCGCCATCGTCATGCTGTGGTTCCGCGTTATGCCTTCTTGGCACCTGATTCTGTTGCCGGTTTGCCTGCTGCTGCTTATGTGCTTCTGCATGGGCCTGGGCATGATGCTCTCTGCCCTTACGGTCTTCTTCCGCGACGTTATGCATCTGTGGAGCGTCGTCATTACGGCGTGGACTTACATTACGCCCATCTTCTGGACGACTGACTATATTGCGCAAATGCCGCATCTCGTGCGTATCTTGATGTATGCGAACCCCATGTTCAACTACCTGCAGTTTATGCGCGATATCTTCCTGTTCCAGACTACGCCCTCGCTTATGACGTTTGGTATGTGCGTCGCTTGGGCGGTTCTTGCGCTTATTATTGGCTATACCGTGTTCCATAAGTCCGAGCGCAAATTTATCCTCTACATCTAAGGAGTGCTGTGATGACTGAATCTGTTGTTGATTACAGCGAGCAGCCTCTGGCTGTCGAGGTCGACGACGTCACCATGATCTTTAACATGGCGTCCGAGTCGCTGACCAACCTCAAGGAGTACTTCATTAAGCTTGCCAAGCACGAGCTGTTCTTTGAGGAGTTTAGGGCGCTTAAGCACATCTCGTTTGATATTCATCGCGGCGAGGTTGTGGGTCTGGTCGGCACCAATGGCTCCGGCAAGTCTACGATGCTCAAGATTATCGCTGGCGTTCTTGAGCCTAGCGAGGGCAGCGTTAAGGTGCACGGTAACATCGCGCCGCTGATTGAGCTTGGCGCCGGCTTTGACCCCGAGCTGACCGCCCGCGAGAACATCTATCTGAACGGCGCCCTGCTCGGCTATACCAAGGAGTTCATCGACGCCAACTTTGACGGCATTATCGAATTCGCTGAGCTGCAGAACTTTGTCGACATGCCGCTTAAGAACTTCTCCTCGGGCATGGTGGCGCGTATTGCCTTTGCAATCGCGACGATCACCGAGCCCGATATTCTGATCGTTGACGAGACGCTGTCCGTCGGCGATGTGTTCTTCCAGCAAAAGTGCGAGGCGCGTATTCAGCACTTTATCCAGAGCGGCGACGTGACGGTTCTGTTCGTTTCGCACTCCATGGAGCAGGTTGAGCGCATCTGCCAGCGCGCCGTTTGGATTGAGAAGGGCGACCTTCGCATGGACGGCCCGGTTGATGAGGTCTGCAAGGCGTACCGCGAGCAGTTCAACTAGGTTATAATTACTAGCGCCTGGCACGCGTGCGCGTGCTTGGGCGTGCGGTTATTTGCTCCATTAGCTCAGTTGGATAGAGCAGGGGACTTCTAATCCCAAGGTCGACGGTTCGAATCCGCCATGGAGCACCATCGTTTATTAAGCCCGGACCGCTTGGTGGTCTGGGCTTTTTCACATGCCGGTGTTCTTTGTTCTTGCCGGGTATACGTTTAGGCCGAAGCCGTGGCGTGAGCTGCTATTGTGCTGCTGATGTGGATTGGTTATACGGCGCGCCAAAGGGGGCTGGAGCCGAGCGTGAGCAAGCCTCTGCTTATGACGCTGCCAGCATCGTGGTTCTTCGCGTCAATCGTACGCTGTGCCTGCGATATTGGATTGGCGTACGTGATCAAGAAGGCGTAACAAAAGCGGGGAGGACCAACTTGGCCCTCCCCGCTGTATCTAGTCTGCCTTCAGGCACTCGGGCAAGACGTTTGCAACTGCATTCATCGCCTGCGGCCTCAGGTACTGCTCATTGAGCTTTGCCTTTCTGTAGGCGTAGCGAGTGTCTGCCGAGTATTTGATCAACACATCGGTGAAGAACCGCTCCCAGCTCAGGTAGTCGCGGCTTTCGATATAGCCTGAGGGATCCTCGAGGATTTTTAAGATATCGTTACTGGGAATGAGGCCAGATTGCAGGAGTGTCCACTCGAATGATTCGGGGAGGAACAAGCGTACGTTCTTGTAAACGCGCTGCCCGAGCACCTTTTCGATGTAGGGACCAAATGCTGCTCCGTCTCCAATAGCAAGGATGTTTTGCTCGGGACATTCGTGAATCGTACGTTTTAGATTCGCAACGCCGGTGGCGGTATAGCAGGGGATCCCGAGTCGGTTGCAAAGAGCGTCGTAGAATTGATAGCCAGATTTGCTATCCTCGACAACTACGGCGTCGGGTACCTCGAATCCAACATTTAGATCCTGATACAGCATACTTGCCGTGTGGTCATATAGCGGCTTGGTCACCGAGTAGAAGCGCCTGTCGCTCTTGCGGCCATTGATTGTTTTACTTGTCGTGTTGACTAGCTTCAGGATCTCATCAACGCTGTAGGGGAGCTCGTTGGCATCGCGACGAGATATCAGAACAAAATAGTTGGACGAGCCGTTGACGGCTTTGGCGAAGTCCTTTGAGTAGATAAACTCGTTACCCTCATCTAGAAAGACGATTGAATCTTCGATGATCGATAGCTCGCGCTCCCAGCGTCTGCCGGAAAGCGTTTCGCAAGGCACGTCGCAACTGAGTGCAACGCCGCTTTCCGGTCCTCGGTCGTTGTAGTCGCGAATCATCGAGATGAGCGTCGTTTTACCCGTGCCGCTGTTGCCGCGTATAAAGGAAATATTGCGCTTAAACGTGAGTGTGTATTTGACCTTTGCACGCTCTACGACAACGGTATGCGTTCCCTTCATTACTCATCAACATCCAAAAAGTCATTCGTGGCGCCGACAAACTCCTGCATGTTTCTGACGATGCGGCCATCGTTTTCAATGCGGATTTCAAAGCTCTTCCAGGGGAATTTCATGATGTGGAATAAGGTCACCATCACATCCTGCTCTTTGCCGATCTTGAGTAGCCAGCGGGCACAGTTGTCTCCGCAGGTGGATGCGTTGAACACCATATTTGGGAGATTGCGCACCAGCAGCAGCGTCTTAACGCCGCCGGACAGTTCGAGTGGGGTGATCGAGCCCAGCTGTTTGCTTACGATGTTGTGGGGACCGATGAGCTCTGATCCGTCCACGCTTTTAATAATCTGTGCGGCCATAGGGTCTTCGAACCATGAGTCCAAGTATGAGTTCCTAAAATAGGTTTCGGTATCGTAGATGGAACCGGGGTAATCCCCCAGATGGATGCTTAACATGCGCGTCTCCAGACGTTGTGTGACTGCAATGATTATATGCCAGTAATAAAGTGCCGCCAGTAGCGAGGTTGCTGCTGGCGGCACTGGCATTATTAGCGTGTGAATCGCGTTGATGGATTTGCTCGCGAGGCTACTTTTCGAGACGTTCCCTCAGCAGCTCCATCGCGTGTGCGTAGCCCTGCAGGCCCTCGCCGGTGATGGTGGTGAAGCAGGCCAGGTGCGCATAGCTCACCTGGCGGAAGTCCTCGCGTGTTTCGACGGCGCTGATGTGGACCTCCACAGCCGGGATGGCGACGGCCTTGAGGGCGTCCAGGATGGCCACGCTCGTGTGCGTGTAGGCAGCCGGGTTGATGACGATGCCGTCGACCTTGCCGTAGGCCTCCTGGATCTTGTCGACGATGCTGCCCTCGTGGTTAGACTGGAAGACCTCGACTTCGTCGAAGCCCTGTTCGGCGCCCGCTTCCTGGCAGATCTGCACTAAGCGGTCGTAGTTGTCGCTGCCATAGATGCCCGGCTCGCGAATGCCGAGCATGTTGAGGTTGGGGCCGTTGATGACGAGTGCTTTCATGGTTGCTTCCTTTGCGGTTGGAAAACCGCCACAAAGGTGCCTGTCCCCTTTGTGGTGGTTTTGGTTAGAGAGCGGGTGGGAGGGTGTCGAGGAGGGCCTGGGCGGTGTTGGCGGCGCAGTCGCGTGAGTCGATGATGTAGTCGGCCCAGGCGCGGTAGCGCGGCATACGCTGCTCGGCCAGCTTGTCGATGCCGTCGCGCGCGGTGATGGGGCGGCCCTTGTGGGCGAGCTCGTCGAGCTTGCGGTTGATCATCACGATCTGGCTGTTCTGGTGCAGCAGCGGATAGTTCTCGTCGCGTGTGACCACGCCGCCACCGGTGGAGAGCACCAGGCCGCTGCGCTTGGAGATGTCGGCCAGCGCCGCCGTCTCCTGCTCGCGGAAGGTCGCCTCGCCGCGCTCGACGATATAGTCGGCGCAGGGCATGCCTAGACGCTCCTCAAGCGCGCGATCCAGGTCGATGTGCTCGCGACCCGTGAGCAGGGCAATCTGCTCACCCACGCGGGTCTTGCCCGAGCCCGGCATGCCAATCAGGGCGATGTTCTGTTCTCGGCGTGACAAGCGCTCCGTTACGTCCAAGATGCGCTTGCGCGGGGTGACCTGGCCGGTATAGCGCTCAACGGCCTGTGCCGCTTGGGCCACGAGCATCAGCAGGCCACCGATGCAGGGGATGCCGCGGCGCTCGGCCTCGAGCATGAGTCCCGTGCGGGCGGGGTTGTAGACAATGTCGATAACGCCTTCGAGCGCATCGAGCCCTTCGAGCGTGCAAGGCGCGTCGGGGCAGTGGGGGAACATGCCGGCGGGCGTGCAGTTGACGAGCAGCGCGGCATCGGATTGCTGCGCGATGTTGTCGTAGTTGACCTCGCTCGTGCGACCCACGGGCACGACTGTGGCGCCCAGATCGCCGAGCACCATACTGGCCGTAGTGCCCGCGCCGCCGGTGGCTCCGAGCACGAGAGCCTTCTTGCCGGCAACATCAATCCCCAGCTCCTCGACCAGGCACTGGAAACCGAAGTAGTCGGTGTTGTCGCCGCGCAGGCGGCCGTCGGGCAGGCGTGTGATGGTGTTGACGTTGCCCATGCGCTCGGCCAGCGGGCTCAGCTCGTCCAGGTATTCCATGACGGCGCGCTTGTAGGGGATGGTCACGTTGGTGCCCTCCCACTCGTCGCCCGTCATAAAGGCCTGGAGGTCCTCGGGCTCGCGCTCAAAACGCACGTACTCGAGCCCCGCGAGCTCCTTGTAGATGGTCGGGGTGTAGCTGTGGCCCAGCACGCGGCCCAGCACTCCGTAGGGGCGGGTTGCGGCGGTATCGGTCATCTAGAGCACCTCCGTGTAGCTGCCAAAGTAGGTGAAGCTCTCGCACACGTCGTCGATAGAATCGAGCAGGTCGTCGAGGGCCTTGCTGCCAAAGGGGCAGTCCAGATCAAAGTAGAACATAAACTCAAAGTCGCGGCCGGGGATGGGGCGGCTCTCGAGCTTGATGAGGTTGATGTTGAGTGCGTAGAAGCGCTCGAGCACGCGATAGAGGGCGCCTGGCTCGTTGGCCGTGGTGATCATGAGCGAGGTACGGTTGGCGCCGGGGTAGACGCGCGGCTCGCGGCTGATGACAACAAAGCGCGTGTAGTTGTTGTCCGAGTCCTGAATGTTGGGCTCCAGCACCTCCAGGCCATAGAGTGCCGCGCAGCTGCGCGAGGCGATGGCGGCGACGTCGGTGCGCTCGGAGTTGGCGACCATCTCGGCCGACATGGCGGTGTTGGGGTACTTGGTGGCGCGCAGGTCGTGGGACTCGATAAAGCCGGCACACTGGGCAATGGCTTGGCCGTGGCTGTAGACCTCGCGCACGTCCGCGAGCTTGGTGCCGGGTTTGACGAGCAAGTTGTGGTCGATCTTGAGGCGAAGCGAGCGCACGATGTGAAAGTCGAACTGGGCGAGCAGGTCGTAGACGGCGTTGACCGAGCCCGCGGTGGAGTTTTCGATGGGCAGTACGCCAAACTCGCAGAAGCCGTCGCGCACGGCGCGCATAACGCCTTCGAAGGTCTCGAAGAACGCGATATCGGGCACGTCGAAGAGCTTGCACGCGGCGATTTGGCTGTAGGCGCCCTCAACGCCCTGGCAGGCGACGCTGGCAGTCTGGGGGAAGGGCGTGTCGAAGGCCTCGGCCGTGGCGTGTGCCTTTTGCGAGACCGTGATGCCCTTGAGCTCGTTGATATAGCGCTGCTGCTCGGCCTTGCTCATGCTCATGAGGAGACGGAACAGCGTGATGGTCTGCGCCTCGTAGCGCTCGGGAGCGCGGCTAGCAAGGTCGTTGAGCTTGGAGCGCTCGCGGGCGGGGTCGAAGACGGCCTTGCCTATCTGGATTTTCGATTTGGCGACCTCGGTGGCAATGTCCATGCGTTCGACAAAACTGTTGAGGAGCGTGGTGTCGATGCCATCGATGGCCTGACGAATGTCAGCAAGGTCCATAGGGACACCCCTTTCGTGAATGGTTATACGGGGGTAGTTAATTTGGGACGGGGCTATTTTAGCTACCCTTTGACTGTCGATGAATCGATGGGTGTCAGCGCAAATATCAACTCGCATATGGGGGTAGCTAAAATAGCCCCGTCCCAAATTAACTACCCTTGGGGTTGGTGGACTAACGCTGTGCAGCGTCTTCTAGGAGGGCGTCCCAGATGGCCAGCGCTGCGGCTGCTTCGGCTACGGGGACGGCGCGCGGGACGATGCAGGGATCGTGGCGGCCGTGGACCGAGAGCTCGGCATTTTCCATAGCGTCCATGTCCACCGTCTGCTGCTCGCGGCCAATGGAGGGCGTGGGCTTTACGGCCATGCGCCACATGACGGGTGCGCCGGTCGAAATGCCGCCCAGGATGCCGCCGGCATTATTGGACTCGACCTCGATCTCGCCGGTCTCGGCGTCGATGCGATACGGGTCGTTGTTCTCGCTGCCGCGCATGGCGGCGACGGCAAAGCCCATGCCAAACTCCACACCCTTTACGGCGGGAATGCCAAACGCGATTTGCGCGATGCGGTTCTCGATGCCGTCGAACATGGGGTCGCCGATGCCTGCAGGCAGGCCGTAGATGCCACACTCCACGATGCCGCCGATGCTGTCGAGTTCGTCGCGCGCGGCTAGGATCTCCTCGCGCATACGGCCGGCTGCGGCGGCGTCAATGCACGGCAGATCGTTCGTAAGGATCGCCTTGCGGTCGGCCTCGCGATAGACCATATCGTCCATCGGCAGGTCGGAGATGCCGCCGATTTGCGCCACGTGAGCCATCACCCGAATACCGCGGGCCTCGAGTGCCTGCAGCGCAATGCCGCCGGCGATGCATAAGGGGGCCGTTAGGCGGCCGGAAAAATGCCCGCCACCAGCGACATCGTGCATGTTGTGATACTTCACGCGCGCAGGGAAGTCCGCATGTCCGGGACGGGGCTTGCGGCGCAGCTCGGAGTAATCCTTGGAGCGCGTGTTGGTGTTCTCGATAATCGCGGCGATGGGCGCGCCGGTGGTATGTCCATCGACAACACCGGCGATGATGTGGGCGGCGTCGGCCTCGCGGCGCTTGGTTGCGGTCTCGTCGCGACCGGGGGCGCGACGGTCGAGGAAGGCTTGCAGCTTCTCCTGGTCCACGGCGATGCCCGCCGGGATGCCGTCGAGTGAGCAGCCGATAGCAGGGGAGTGCGACTGGCCGAAAATGCTCAGATGCAAAACGTTGCCAAAGGTCGAGGACATGCTATTCCTCCTCGAGTGTGACCTTGCCGCCCAGCAGGCGGTAGTGGTCGAAGAAATCGGGATAGGACTTGTTGACGGCCTCGGCGCCGTGGATCACGACCTCGCCGGCGGCGCGACTCGCGGCGATGGCGGCCATCATGGCGATGCGGTGGTCGTTGTGCGAATCGACCTCGCCGCCGGTAAAGGCATCGACGCCCTTGATGATGAGATCGTCACCGGCAATGCGCACCTGCGCGCCCAGCGCGGTGAGCTCGCGGGTGGTGGTGACCAGACGGTCAGACTCCTTGATGCGTAGACGCGCGCAGTCACGGATGAACGTGCGGCCCTGCGCCAGCGATGCCACGGCCGAGATAACAGGCACCAGGTCCGGAATGTCGTGGGCGCTCATCTCAAAGCCGGCGAGCTTGTCGGACTGGACGGTGGCGGCGTTCGTGGAGCGCACGATGCGGGCGCCAAAGCGCGAAAGCGCGGCGAGCACGTTGCGGTCGCCCTGTGCGGAGCTCAGCGACACGCCCTCGACGGTGATGGGGTCGGTGCCGATGGCGCCGGCGCACAGCCAAAAGGCCGCATTGGACCAGTCGCCCTCGACGGCTACGCTGCCGGGCGTGCGGTACGAGCCGCTGTTCACGCGGAAGTTCGTGACCTCGGGCTGGCCGCCCTTGGCCGGAATTCGCTCGACATTGACCTCGATGCCGAAGGCCTTCATGGCCTGGATCGTCAGGTTGATGTAGGGGCGGCTCTCGATGAGGCCGGTTACCTGCACGCAGGAGGGCTGGGCCAGCAGCGGGGCCGCCAGCAGCAGGCCGGAGATATACTGCGAGCTCACGTTGCCCGGAAGCACAAAGGTGCCCGGGCGCATGCGGCCGCTCGTCTTGAGCGGAAAACCGCCCAGGCCCTGCAGGTCGCAACCGGCGGCGATGATCTCGTCCGAAAGTGGGGAGAGCGGGCGGGCGCCCAGGCGGCCCTGGCCCACGAAGGTGGCCTCAGCGCCCAGCGCGCAGGCGACGGGCAGCATAAAGCGTAGTGTGGAGCCGCTCTCACCGCAGTCGAGCGTGCCGCCTGCAAGGGCCTTGAGCAGGCCAAACTCAACACTCTTCATGGTGGGGTGGACCTGGAAGCCGTCCTCGACGGTCTCGATGCGGGCGCCGAGTGCCGTAAGGCAGCGCACCGTGGCCTCGATATCGGCGCAGGCGGTGTTGCAGGTAACGTGCGTCTCGCCGTTGGCAAGCGCGGCGCAGATGATGAGACGATGCGCCATCGATTTGGACGCGATGGCGGGAACAGTGCCCTTGAGCGGGGAGGGGGTGATGCGGGCTAACATGCGGATGCGTCTCCCTTCTGACCGAGGCCCCCGGCAATGAGTTCGTGGAAGGTGGAAAGCGGCGTGCGGTCGATGCTGCAGCGGCCAATGTCGTGCGGAATTACCAGGTCAATGGTGTCGCCTGCGCGCTTTTTGTCGTGGAGCGCCTCGGCAAAGACGGCATCGGCATCTAGG
Organism: uncultured Collinsella sp.; assembly: GCA_900544865.1. GTDB lineage: Bacteria > Actinomycetota > Coriobacteriia > Coriobacteriales > Coriobacteriaceae > Collinsella. The sequence continues at coordinate 10,665 of UQXA01000001.1, forward strand.
TCACAGCGGGTCTTGAGGCCATGGCGGGCGCAAAGCTCCTCAATACGACCGGGCAGTGCAGCATCGCAGATGCCATGCAGGGATGCGGCACGCGTGATGATGCCCATGCCGATCGACACGCAGTTGCCGTGTCCGAGCTCAAAGTGCTCGCAGGCTTCGACGGCGTGCCCGGCGCTGTGGCCAAAGTTGAGGAGCTTGCGCTGATTGGTTTCGCGCTCGTCGGCAACGACCACGGCGCGCTTGATGTCGATGTTGCGGGCAATGATGAGCGCCACGCGGGCCACGTCGCGATTGAGCAGCTCAAGCGTGAGCGGGGTCTTCTCCAACTCGGCGAAGAGCTCCGGGTCGGCGATCACGGCGTGCTTTATGACCTCGCCGCAGCCATCGGCGAACTGATCGGGCGTGAGGGTGGCAAGGCACCCCACGTCGGCGATGACCACGCTCGGCTGCCAAAAGGCGCCGGCCAGGTTCTTGCCGGCAGCCAGGTCGATGGCCGTCTTGCCGCCCACCGACGAATCCACCATGGCGAGCAGGCTTGTGGGAATCTGCACAAACTTGCAGCCGCGCATGTAGGTGGCGGCCACAAAGCCCGCCACGTCGCCCACGACGCCGCCGCCGAGTGCCACGATCACGTCGGAGCGCGAAAGCTCGTGCTCGGCCACAAACTCCAAAATGGCAACGTAGGTCTCGGCGCGCTTATGGGCCTCGCCCGCCTCGAAAGTGCAGATGCTCACCTCGTAGCCTGACGCCTCCAGGCTCTGCTTAACGGGCATCTGGTAGAGGGGGCCTACGTTGGTGTCCGTCACGATGACGGCGCGCGAGCCGCCGGCGGTGGCGCGTACGAGCGGACCTGCCTGCTCCAGCAAAAACGTGCCCACATGCACCTGGTAGGGGCGTGCGGTGTCGATATCGATGGTAATCGCCATAAGCTTCGGTCCTTTCGACCTGGCGTGATGGGTGGTCTAGTGGGAGGCCTCGTCGTCGAGCGCGCGCTTGATGCGGTCGCCCTCGGCAAGGAGATTCTCTAGATAGCGCTGGTCGCGGTCCTTAAGGGCGCGGCTGTAGGTGGCGAGCGAGTCGATCAGATGGTCGATCTCGAAGGCGAGCGCATCGGCGTCGTCGATCATGAGCTCGGACCACATCTGCGGATTGAGGTGCGCCACGCGGGTGAGGTCGCGGTAGCTGCCGGCCGAAAAGCCGTGGTGGACCTGTGCGGTCGGGCTCTTAACGTAGGCGTTGGAGACGACGTGCGCGAGCTGGCTCGTAAAGGCGATGACGCGGTCGTGCTCGGCGGCGCTCGTTACGCTGAACTTGCCAAAGCCCAAGGGACGTACCATCTCGCGCACCTGGCCCAAAAGCTCCAGCTTAAGTGCGTCGTCCACCGCGGGCGGAACGAGCACGAGCGGTGCGCCCTGGAACAGGTCGGTGCGGGAATGCGCGTAGCCCGAGAACTGCGTGCCCGCCATGGGGTGCGCGCCCACAAAGTAAAAACCGTGCTCGCGGGCAAGCTCAAAGGCGCGCTCGCACACGATACCCTTGACGCCCACGGTGTCGATCACCACGGGGCCCATGATGGCCTCGGTGTCGGTGGCGTCGGCGAGTGCCTGGGCGTGCGCCTCGAGCCAATCGATGCAAGCCTCGGGATAGCATGCCAGGACGATGATGTCACATTCGCCGAGCGTCTCGTCGTTGAGCTCGCCGGCAACGGTGCCCATGCTGGCGGCCGTCATGACGTCGTCGTCGGGGTCCCAGGCCAGCACGCGGACGCCCGCCTGCGCATAGCCGCGGGCAAAGCTGCCGCCGATGAGGCCCAGGCCCACGATGCCGGCGCACTTGGGGCCACCTTGGTTAACGCGTGCGTTTCTCACCGTACCCATGGGCTACTCCTGAACGGTCTCTTGGCAGACGACCTCGCGGATGGCGCGGATGCGGCGCATGGTGTCGTCGAACTGGTCGGGGGTGAGGGCCTGAGCGCCGTCGGACCAGGCGTGGCTCGGGTCATCGTGGACCTCGATCTCCAGACCGTTGGCGCCGCAGGCGGTCGCGGCGAGCGCCATGGGCTCAACATAGCGCGTGTAACCGGTGGCGTGGCTGGGGTCGGCGACGACGGGCAGGTGCGACAGGTGGTGCAGCACCGGCACGGCGTTGAGGTCGAAGGTGTTGCGGGTGCGGGTATCGAAGGTGCGGATGCCGCGCTCGCACAGGATGACGTTGTCGTTGCCCTCGCTCATGATGTACTCGGCCGCCATAAGCAGCTCATCGACGGTGCCGGACATGCCGCGCTTGAGCAGGATCGGGGTCTGCGTCTTGCCGACCTCCTTGAGCAGCGGGAAGTTCTGGGCGTTGCGAGCGCCGATCTGCATGACGTCGATTTTCTTGTCGAGGAAGACCTGCACGTCGCGCGGGTCCATGATCTCGGTGACGATCGGCATGTGGAGCTCGGCGGATGCCTCGCACAGCAGGTCCAGGCCGGCGGGGCCCATGCCCTGGTAGGCGTACGGGGAGGTGCGGGGCTTGTAGGCGCCGCCGCGCAGCATCGTGGCGCCGGCGGCCTTCACGCGGCGGGCGATGCGGATGAGATTCTCGCCCTCGACGGAGCACGGGCCGGCGATGACCTGGAACTGGTCGCCGCCGATCTTGACGCCGTGGCCGCAGTCGATGACGGAGTCCTCGGGGTGGAACTTGCGGTTGGCGCGCTTGAACGGCTCGGAGACGCGCTGCACGCGCTCGACGACGTCCATAGACTCGAGCAGGAACGGGTCGATCTTGGTCGTATCGCCCACCAGGCCGATGATGGTCTCGTTCTCGCCGCGCGAGACGTCGGTCTTGAGTCCCTTTTTCTCGATCCAGCTAACGATGTGGCTTACGGCCTCGTCGCTGGCGCTCTGCTTTAAAATTGCAATCATGGTGTGCCTCTCACCTCGATGGATGGCCCTTGCAAAAAACGGCCCGCATCGCGAGCCGTATTATATGGTGCATGTGAGTTTATACTATCTGACTCGCTTGTGCCGCCTAAAGCGCGTCGTCGCGGCGTGTCTCCCACGTAATTGCAAAGCTTTTTCTATTATTTTGTTAGCCCGCGGTGCACTTGGGTATAATGCCTACCGTTCGCCCTATTAGCTCAGGGGATTAGAGCGTCTGCCTCCGGAGCAGAAGGCCGTTGGTTCGAATCCAACATGGGGCACCATCGAACGTAAGACCGTCCGAACCTCGCATGGTCCGGGCGGTTTTCTTATACCGACGCGACGTGATGGGACGTGGTATGGCAGCAACGGATATCGAGCGCGGACTCTCGACCGCAGAGGTCGAGGAGCGCATCGCCGCCGGTAAGATCAACCGCAACATGGAGCTCAAGACCAAGTCGGTCAAAGAGCTCATCATCGAGAACCTCTGCACGCTGTTTAACTTAATCAACGTGGTCTTGGCGATTTTGGTGTTGATGACCGGTTCGTTTAAGAACCTGACGTTCCTGTTCGTGGTGTTCTTGAACACGGCAATTGGCGTCATCCAGTCCATGCGTTCCAAGCGGATGGTCGACAAGCTTACGCTGCTCACCTCTAAGAAGGCCATCGCGGTGCGTGACGGCGACGAGGTGGAGCTCGACCTGGACCAGATCGTGCTCGACGATATCATTCGCCTGGGGCGCGGTGACCAGATTCCCGCCGACGCCGTGGTAGTGTCGGGCGAGGCGCTCGTCAACGAGAGCCTGCTGACGGGCGAGAGCGACCTCATTAAGAAACAGCCAGGCTCCGAGCTCATGAGCGGCAGTTTTATCGATTCGGGCCTGCTGCGCGCCCGCGTGATCCATGTCGGCGCCGATAACTACGTGGAAAAGATCAACAACGAGGCCAAGTACGTCAAAAAAGTCAATTCCGAGATCATGAACGCGCTGAACGCCATCGTGCGGTTCGCGAGCATTATCATGATTCCGCTTGGTCTGGCGCTCTTTTCCTCGAGTGTGAGCGAGCTTTGGGATGCCGCGGGATCCCCGGGCGATAGCGCGCTTTCCTGGTGCTTCTCCGAGCTGCTGGCCGGTCGTGTGCCTTCTTCGGCAATGCTTTCCACGGTGGGTGCCCTGTTGGGCATGATTCCGCAGGGCCTGGTGCTGCTGACTTCGTCGGTGCTCGCGATTGCCACGGTGCGCCTGGCGCGTCGCAAGGTGCTGGCACAGCAGCTCTACTGCATCGAAACGCTCGCGCGCGTCGATGTGCTGTGCCTGGACAAGACGGGCACTATTACCTCGGGCCGTATGGAGGTCGAGGGCACCTACTCGCTGCCTGTTGAGGGTGTTGGCTTTGGCGCGGACTCGGACGAGGCAGCTGTTCCCGTCGAGACCACGGTGCTCGACTTCGCGCTCTCCAACGTGGCGCGTGCGACCTCGGCAGATGCCAACGAGACCTGCCAGGCGCTGCTCAACTACTACGCCGATCGTCCGGTCGAGGTGTCCGAGCCGCTGTCGGTCATTCCGTTCTCGTCGTCCAAAAAGTGGAGCGGCGCGTCGTTTGCGCAGGGCTCCTATGTGATGGGCGCCGCGCAGTTTGTGCTCTCTGATCGCGCGTTTGCGCAGGTCGAGAATCGTGTGGCCGAGCTCGCCGATACCTGCCGTGTGCTCGTGGCGGCGCGCGTGGACGGCTTTACGCCCGACGGCGATATGGTGGGCGAGGCCGAGCCCGTGGGTTTTGTGACCATCCGTGACGAGATCCGTACCTCGGCAGCCGAGACTATCGGCTACTTTAACGAGCAGGGCGTGACCCTCAACGTGATCAGCGGCGACGACCCGCGTACGGTGTCGTCGATCGCGCGCGTGGTGGGCGTGCCGGGCGCCGACGCTTACGTGGACGCCACGACCCTCGATACGCCGTCCAAGATTGATGCGGCAGTGGACCGTTACCACGTCTTTGGGCGTGTGACGCCGCAGCAGAAGCGCGAGCTCGTACAGGCGCTCAAACGCCGCGGGCACACCGTGGCCATGACGGGCGACGGCGTCAACGACGTGCTGGCGCTCAAGGAGGCCGACTGTTCCGTGGCGATGGCCGCCGGCTCCGATGCCGCGCGCAATGTGGCCGAGATCGTGCTCGTCGATAACGACTTTGCCTCGATGCCCGCTGTGGTGGCCGAGGGCCGTCGTTCTATTAATAACCTGCAGCGCTCTGCCGCGCTCTTTCTGACCAAGACGCTTTTCTCGATGGGCCTGGCGGCGCTGTGCATCGCGCTGCCGCCGTATCCCTTTGAGCCCATTCAGATGACGCTCATCAACTTCTTCTGCATCGGCGCGCCGGCCTTTGTGCTGGGCCTGGAGCCCAACAACGCCCGCGTGAAGGGGTCGTTCTTGACCAACGTGCTCAAGCGTGCGCTGCCGGCGTCGATTGCGGTCATTTTGGCCGCGGTGCTCGATATCTTTGTGGCGCGCGTATTTGGCTTTAGCCAGCTTACGCTTTCGACCATGTGCCTGCTCACGTCGTGCGCGGCGAGCGTCAGCCTGATCTGGCGCATCTCGCAGCCGCTCACGCCCTTACGCGTGGTGCTCTTTGTGTTTGTAGTCGCCGGCATCCTAGTGGGCGTTATCGGGTTGCCGGAGCTGCTGTCCATCGCCAACCTGTCGATGGGTCAGATGGTTATCTTGGCGGTTATCGTCGTCTTTACCTGCGCAGTGTTCTTTAAGCTCGCCACGATGATGGACTCGCTTAAGCCCCGTCGCCGTCATGCGGCCACCGGCTTTGGCCGTGGCGTGCGCGTTCGCCTGGGTCGCGGCGGCGGTAAGGTGAGCTCGACGGGATCGACCGCCGAGCGTTTTGCCAAGCGCGTTGCCGCCGATATGGCGCAGCGCCGTGAGGCGCGCACTGTCCGCGATGCCGAGGCCCGTGCACTCGAGGGTGTGGAAAAGGCCCAGCCCAAGAATAAGAAGAGCGACGTTGCCAAGCGCTCCCGCGTGACCAAATCGGCCCAGGGCATCAAAGTCTCGATGCCAAGCAAGAAGAAAAAATAACCACACCTCACAGGGTAGCTAATTTGGGACGGGGCTTTTTTAGCTGCCCTAGTTGATGACGCGATCGATTTGGCCAATTGGCGGCAGGGCAGCTAAAAAGCCCCGTCCCAAATTAGCTACCTTAGCGATGTTGAATTGGTGCCTTGCGCTTGTGGAGCCGTGGCGATGTTATGCTCTAACCTCAATCGTTTGAATTGCTTCGGAAAGAGGATGCCGTGATCTGCCCGCATTGCCTAAAGACCATCGAGGACGGCGCCTCGTTCTGCCCCTATTGCAACGCATACGTTGGTCCGGGCGATGGCCCCGAGCATACCGAGTTCGTGTTCTGCGACGGCTGCGGCGCCCGTCTGTCCCCGCATGACCGTACCTGTCCCAAGTGCGGTCGCCCCGCGCCGGGCATCCTTTCCGAGAACGCGGCTGCATCCGACCTGGCCGCAGGGCGCACGGCCGGCTTTCCGCGCCTGACGCAGGAGCAGATCGATACCGAGGTACCCCACGCACCGGCATCTGCCGCCGCGGTGCTCTCCGATGCAGCCGACCCCAACGAGACCTGCGTGCTGCCTGCCTTCGATAAGGACTTTGGCATCCCCAAGGTCGATATCCCCACGCCGGTGTCCCTGCGCGATGATGCCCAGCCCAAAAAGCAAAAGCCCAAGCGCAAGGCCCACCCCGACGAGGATGCCTATCACAAGCACAAGCGCCATATCCCCAAACCGCTCATCGTCATCGCGGTGCTCGCCGCCGTGTGCGGTGGTGCGTATTGGTTTGTGACTGCTGATCCCATGGGCGTCATGCCCGGCTTCTACGACCAGTTTGGCCAGGCTGCCAAGACCACCTTCCCGTCGCGCCAAAAGGGCGAGGCCACCCAGAAAGAGTCCAAGCAAGAGGATGCGTCCGAGGCCGTTCAAAAGGAGACCGTCTTAACCGACGACCAGCTCTACACAAAGATCGACGGCCTGTACCAGACCATCGTGTCGTACAGCGACGATGATCAGATCGGTGAGGTCATCGATTCGTTTAATAACGGCTATCTGCGTACACCGCTCTCCACCCGCCAGGAGCTGTCGCAGAGCGCCTATGCCCTACGCGATCAGATTAAAAAGACCCAGGATGAGCTCAACAACCTCAAGGTTCAAGACGACACGGCCTATGCGGAGGACATCGATCATCTAAAGCAGCTTGCCCAGTGGATGTACGAGCGTGTCGACGTGATCTGCCAGAGCTGGGATATCTCGCTGTCCATTCCTGACGGCGAGTCGCTGAGCGCCCGACAAAGCGAGATCCTGGCGCCCATCGCGCAAGGCGGCAACAGCGCGCTTAACCAGTACGACGCCAACGTGAGCGCATGGAAGCCGCAGCAGCGCTCGTAATTTGTTGCCCTCCGGCGGCATAACCTGCGTGCGCAATTGATGGAAGCCCGTGCTTATTGCTACAATTCGTACAAATATGCTTTAAACGCACGAGGAAGGAACCACATGTTTGGTTTTAAGAAAGAGCTCTATACGCCCGAGTACCAGCTCGTCGGTGACGAGTGCGCGGTGATCGAGACGTCGAAGGGCACCATCAAGGTCAAGTTTGACGGTGAAGGCGCCCCCATCCATGTGGCGAACTTCTGCGAGCTTTCCACGATGGGCTTCTATGACGGCCTTAAGTTCCATCGCTATGTGCCCGGCTTTGTGATCCAGGGCGGCGACCCCAATACCCGCGATATGTCCGGCGCCGACGTCGCTGCCGGCCTTGAGGGTCCCGACGGCATGCCCGGTACCGGCGGCCCCGGCTACTGCATCAAGGGCGAGTTCGCCACCAATCCGCGCAACAGCCATGTTGACGGTGCGCTTGCCATGGCCCGCTCCATGGATCCCGATTCCGCGGGCTCGCAGTTTTATTTCTGCCTGGGTGCCCAACACAACCTCGACTCCGGCTATACCGTCTTTGGCACCACGGTCGAGGGCCTCGACGTCATCTCGCAGCTGCGCGCCGGCGACGAGATCGTTCATGTCGAGATCGTTCACGAGTAAAGGGGACTTCCTTGAATAGCCAGCTGATCCAACAGGGCCGCGCCGCTTATCGCGCGGGTGATTTTTCCGCTGCCGCCCAGATGCTTGGCGCGGCAAAGACTCCCGACGAGATCAAGGGTGAGGCCGACCACCTGCGCGGCAACGCCCTGATGCATCTGGGCATGTACGCCGAGGCCGCCGAGGCCTACGCCGCCGCCCTCAACGACGGCGCCTATGGCAAGCGCGGCGCCCTGCTCACCAACCGCGGCAAGGCACTCGCCGCGGCGGGCGACTACACCACGGCCGCCCAGGCCTTCTCTGCAGCTACCCAGGACGCCTCCTACGCCACACCGTTTAAGGCCTACCTGGGTCTGGGCAACGCGCTGTTCCAGTCGGGTGACTATGCCAACGCCGGTACCGCCTTCCGTCAGGCTGCCATCGACGGCGCCAACCCGGCTCCTGCCGCCGCCCTCGGCGATTTGGGCCGCTGCTTCATCAAGCTCGGCCGCCCCGCGGACGCCGTTGAGACCTACCGCACGGCTATCGACTTTGCCGGCCCGCGCGACGATACGCGCGCCCTCAACGCCGGCATGGGCCAAGCGCTTTCCGCCGCCGGCCGTCCCTCCGATGCGCTCGATGCCTTTAACGCCGCTACCGCCGACGGCATCTACCAGCTCACGCCCGAGCAGGCCGACGAGCTTGCCCGCGTGCACGACTCGCTTGACGCGCTTTCGGCCCAGACGGCCATGGCCACGGCTCCGGCTCCCGCGATGGATGCTCCCGCTGTCGACCCGCTCGATCCCACGGGTGCGACCGGTCAGTTTATGCCCGACCCCTCTGACACCGGCTTCTTTACGCTGTCCGAGTCCGAGATGGTCCAGCAGGACCGCAAGCAGGCCAAGGTTCGCCGTCGCCACCGCCACACGGGTCTTAAGATCTTCCTGGTGCTACTCCTGCTCATCGTGATCGCTGCCGGTGGTCTTGGTTATGCTTATACGCGCGGTATGGGCTACCCTTCGCAGGAGTCCGTCATCACCGACCTGTTCCAGGCTGCCGGTGACGGCGATACCGCCAAGGCCGAGTCCTGCCTGGCCTCGAGCCTGTCCGAGGACGCCAAGTCGATGATCATCTCCTCGATCCCGCAGGGCGCCACCGTCTCGATCGAGGGTATGGATCAGTCCATGACCGAGACCACCGCCAAGGTGAAGGCTTCGCTGTCCAAGGGCGGCGAGCAGGAGTACACCGTTAAATTCGTGCGCTCCGACAACCATATCGGTTGGGCCGTTTCCTCCTTCGATATCGATTTCCCGGCCGCTGACAAGCAGTAGTGACCTTATGAGATTTGGCTCTGCCCGGCGCTTCACCGCAAGTGAGGTGCCGGGCTTGCGCTAGTATGATGGGCTAGTAGTCTTCCAGCAATCATCCAACACATCAGGAGTTGCGTTGTTTTCTTTGATGGATATGTTCTTCGGTAGCTATGCGGGCGATCTCGCTATCGACCTCGGTACTGCCAATACGCTCGTCTCCGTGCGCGGCAAGGGCATCGTCATCCGCGAGCCCTCCGTTGTCGCTATCGACAAGAACGACGAGCGCATCCTGGCAGTCGGCATCGAGGCCAAGCGTATGCTCGGTCGCACGCCCGGCAACATCGTGGCCGTTCGCCCCCTTAAGGACGGCGTCATCGCCGACTTCGATGTCACCGAGGCCATGCTTCGGTACTTTATCGACAAGGCTTCCGAGAAGCGCTATCCGTGGACTCCGCGTCCGCGCGTCGTCGTCTGCGTTCCCTCCGGCGTCACGTCGGTCGAGAAGCGAGCCGTCTTTGAGGCCACGATCCAGGCCGGCGCTCGCCAGGCCTACCTGATCGAGGAGCCCATGGCGGCTGCCATCGGAGCCGACCTACCCGTCGAGGAGCCCACGGGCTCCATGGTCATCGATATCGGCGGCGGCACCACCGAGGTCGCCGTTATCGCTATGGGCGGTATCGTCGTGTCGCAGTCCATCCGCATTGCCGGCGACGAGTTCGACCAGGCTATCCTCACCCATGTTCGCGATGCCTACAACCTGGCTATCGGCGAGCGCACGGCCGAGGACATCAAGATCAAGGTCGGCTCCGCTGTGCCGCTCAAGGATGAGCTCGACGTCGAGGTCAACGGACGCGACGTTATCACGGGCCTGCCCAAGACTGTGCGTATCGAGAGCGAGGAGATACGTCGCGCGCTTAACAAGCCGCTCGACGAGATGGCCAAGGCCGTTAAGGACGCTCTGGACGCCACGCCGCCCGATCTTGCCTCGGACCTTATGTACTACGGCATTCTGCTGACCGGCGGCGGCGCGCTGCTGCGCGGTCTCGACGTGCGCCTGCGCGACGAGACCGGCGTTTCGGTCAACGTCAGCCCCACGGCGCTCGATAACGTCGTAAACGGCTGCGCCCGCGTGCTCGAGGCCAACGCCTTTGACGGCGGCTTCGTCCAGACCAACGCTTAATTTCCAAAAGGTGGATTCCATTTGGCACGATCTTCGGGTTTCTCTCCAAATCTGAATACCAAGCGACAATCAACGGGTATGCGCCCGTTGATTGTTTTCAGCCTGATTTCGGTGTTGCTGCTCACGTTTTATATCCGTGAGGGCGAGGCCGGGCCGATTCATGCCGTGCGCTCGGGTGTGACGACGATTACCTCGCCGGTGCGCTTTGTGGGCTCGGCCGCGGCGGCTCCCTTCAACGCGATCGGCAACGTGTTCTCCAACCTCACGGCTTCGCAGGAGTCGCTCGACGACCTCAAGAAGCAAAACGAGGTACTGACCTCTAAGGTTGCCGAGCTTTCCGAGGCTCAAAAGACTGCCGAGCGCCTGGAGGGTTTGGTCGGGCTGCAATCGACCTATAACCTTAAGTCGACCGCTGCCCGTATTGTCGGTGCGTCGGGCGATGCCTGGACCTCGACCGTTACCATCGACAAGGGCTCTGCCGACGGCCTTACCATCAACAAGCCCGTGACGAGTTCTGCCGGTGTTATCGGCCAGATTATCGAGGTATCGGCCAAGACCTCTACTGTGCGCCTGATCGGCGACGAGAACTCGGGCGTGTCGGCTATGGTGCAGGATACGCGCGCCCAGGGTATGCTGCAGGGCCAGCCCGATGGCACCCTGCGCCTTGAGTACGTGAGCGTCGACTCCGATGTCAAAGTGGGCGACATCATCGTGACCTCTGGCATTGGCGGCGTGTTCCCCAAGGGCCTGCCGCTCGGCACCGTTTCCTCGGTGGAGAAGTCGGCCAACGATGTGTATTACACCATCGTCGTACGCGCCCAGACCACGGCAGAGAATAATGAGGAGGTGCTCGTCATCACCTCGCTGACCGACGAGCAGTCGGCCTCGGATGAGGACGTGAGCACGGCCAACAGCACGCCGCAGGGCACCTCGCGCAACGCTGCGACCAAGACGAAGGACGGGGGTTCGGACGAGAGCTCCGACCCGTCCGAGACAACCGATTCCGGCTCGAACGAATAGGGAGGGCGTGTCCATGGATCTACACGAGCAGGGGGCGAGCTCCCGCACGTTTGTGATCGCTGCCATCGTGTGCGTGCTTCTGCAGGCAGGCCTGGCACCGCAGATCTCCATTGCGGGCGGTCGCGCCAACTTCATGATTATCCTGGTGTGCCTGAGTGTGTTCTCGGGCGACCCCACGCGGGCTGTCGTCTGCGGTTTTTGCAGTGGCCTGTTCTATGATCTTTCCGCCGCCGTTCCGGTGGGCGTTATGTCGCTGCTGCTGACGGTGGGCAGTTTTGCCCTGGTACACAGTGCGGCCGGTCAGACGGGCGGCTCCCCGAGCGCACGCGGTATTACCGTGGGCGCCTTCGCGCTTGCCATCAACGTGGTTTACAGCATCATCTTGCTGTTTATGGGTCTGGAGACGAGCTTTGTGGTGGCTGTTTTTGGACACGCGCTGCCGTCTTCGATCCTGACGGGCCTGGTTGCCATTCCGTTTTTGCTGTCCGGTGTCGTGCCGCAGTCCGGTTACGGATTCTCCGCACGCGGTGGTCGTCAGGCGGGCATGCGCTTCAAGCCCAAGACCCGCAAACTCAAATAGGGGAGGCCCATAGATGTCTTCCCAGATGACGGTCATCATCGCCGGTATCGTGCTGGTCGTGGCCATTGTGGTCGCGCTGGTCATCATGCGCCGCGGCGATTCCCGTTTTACCTACGATACGCAGCATGGAACGGCCCCGCGCGCCACCGAGGGCGAGGGCAATACCGCCGCGACCGCCTTCAAGGGTCGCTTCTCCATCCTCACCACCGGCGTGGGTACGATGTTTGCCGCGCTTGCCGTCAAGCTGTGGGGTATGCAGATGGTCTCGTCGGGCTACTACGACAAGCAGGCTAAGAGCAACCAGACCCGTACTGTCACCACGCCGGCTGTGCGCGGACGAATCCTTGATCGCAATGGCGTGGCACTTGTGCAAAACCGTCCCTCGCTTGCCGTCGTCGCTTATCGCGACCTGGCCGATGACACCGTGCTGGTGCACCATCTTGCCAATGTGCTCGGTATGCCCTATGTTGCGGTGCTGCGCAATATCCAGGACAATTCCGAGGGCGCTCAGAGCCTGCATACCATCGCGACGGACGTGCGCCGCTCCACGGTTGCCTATATCAAGGAGCATGCCGGTGAGTTCCCGGGCGTGAAGATTGCCGAGCGCACCGAGCGCCAGTACCCGTACGGCGAGACGGCCTGTCACATTTTGGGCTACACCGGTACCATCACCTCCGAACAGCTCGAGGCGCAGAATAAGAAGGCTTCGGGCGATAACGATAGCGCCGCCGGTCAGATTACGTACCAGTCGGGCGATATCGTGGGCCAGGCGGGCGTCGAGAGCTACTACGAAAACCTGCTGCAGGGTATTCGCGGCGAGCAGACGGTGAAGGTCGATGCCTCGGGCAACGTGACCGGGCAGGCCGGCGCCGTGCCCGCCAAGGCCGGCTCCGATATTAAGCTCACGCTTGACCTTAAGATCCAACAGGCCTGTGAGACGGCGCTTGCGGGTGCTATCGAGCTTGCCAAGAACACGGGCCACAGTAATGCCGGCAACGGCGCTGTGGTGTGTCTCGATCCCAACAATGGCGAGATTTTGGGCATGGCAAGTGAGCCCAAGTTTGATCCGTCCGTGTTTATCGGTGGTGTCTCCAACGACGTGTGGACCGAGCTCAACGATGATAAGGGCTCACATCCGCTGCTCAACCGCGCTATTAGCGGCCAGTACATGTCGGCCTCGACCATTAAGCCGCTCTCGGCCTTGGCGGGCCTTGAGTTTGGAACCTACACTTCAACGCAGACAACCAACTGCACGGGCTATTGGACGGGCCTGGGCAAGGCTTGGGGCAAGCGCTGCTGGCTGACGTCTGGCCACGGCATCATGACGCTGCAGTCGGGTATCGCCAATTCCTGCGACCCCGTCTTCTACGACATGGGCAAAGCGTTTTTCTACAACGACCAGCACCCCGAGGGTCTGCAGGAGGTCTTTCGCCGTTGGGGGCTGGGCAAGACCTGTGGCATTGACCTGCCAAGCGAGGGTGCCGGTCGCATTCCCGATGCCGAGTGGAAAGAGTCGTACTTCACCGATGCCTCTGCCGAAGACCGCAAATGGAATGCCGGCGATATGACGAACATCGCCATCGGCCAGGGTGACATCCTGGTGACGCCGCTGCAGATGGCATGCGCCTACATGGGCCTTGCCAACGGTGGCAAACAGTACGTGCCTCACGTGTTTTTGTCTGCCGTGTCGCGCGATGGCGATGGCGATGCCTATAGGTACAACGGTAAGGGTAAGAAGAAGCGCCTGGAGGCCAAGATCAACAGCGATTCGGATTTGGCTCTTGTTCGCAACGGCATGCACGACGTGATCTACACGGCCTCGACATCGCTGGCCGCCCATTTTAGCAGCCTGACGCCGCAGGTTTACGGCAAGTCGGGCACGGGCGAGAAAAGCGGTGAGGACGAATACGCATGGTTTTGCGCCTATGCACCGGCCGATGATCCCAAGTATGTCATCGCGACTGTCCTGGAGCAGGGCGGCGGCGGCTCAGATACCGCGATGCATGTCGTGCGCGACGTGCTCGGCGTGATTTATGACGAGCCCGATACCTCATCGGCTACGGGCGATTCTTCGGTTCGATAGGAGGTTGCGATGGATTTTTCGCCGGCGGACCTGTTCCGCTCAACCAAGACCGGCTCCCGCAGCAGCCTGGATCGCGTTAACAAGCAGCTCTCGGCCTCGCGCGGCACGTTTCGCCAGAAGGTACACATCGGTGTGCTGCTAGCTACCGTCGCACTCGTTGCCTATGGCGCCATCATCATTTGGTCGGCCTCGCAGTTTAAGGCCGATGCCTCGTTCTCACGCCATCTGCTGGGAATCGGTATCGGGGCGGTGCTGGCAGTGCTGGTCTGGCGTACCGACCTGCGCGGTATTTCCAATTTCTCGACGGCGTTGCTCGTCATCGACCTGATCGTGATCTTCTCGCCCAAGATTCCGGGCCTGTCCTATACGGGCGGTCTGGGCATGACGGGCTGGATCAAGATTCCCGGTATCGGCCTGACTTTCCAGCCGGTTGAGCTTGCCAAGCTCATCACCATCTTCTTTATCGCCACGCTCGGCTCGCAATACAACGGCCGCATCGATACCGTTCGCGACTACGTCAAGCTCTGCGGCATGCTGTCCATCCCGTTTTTGGCCGTCGTCGCCATGGGTGACCTGGGCTCGGGCCTGGTCGTGCTGGTCTCGGGTGCTATCGTCATCTGCATGAGCGGCGCACGCCGTGAATGGGTGCTGTCGACCTTGGCCCTGCTGGTTGGTTTGATTGCACTCATCCTGGCGCTTGACTCGGTCTTTGATTCGCTCCTTGGCCACGACGTGCTTATCAAGCAGTATCAGATGAACCGTCTGACAGTCTTCATCGACCCCGACAAAGCCGATTCGGATAATGCCTACAACCTGCAGCAGTCGCTCATTGCCGTCGGGTCGGGTGGCTTCTTTGGTAAGGGCCTGGGCCACGCGACGCAGTCGGTCGGTGGCTTTCTACCCGAGTTTCACACCGACTTCGTCTTCGCCTTCCTGTCCGAGACCTTTGGCTTTTGCGGCTCCTTTTTGCTCCTGTGTCTCTACGTGCTGTTGATCTTCTCGACAATTCGCGTTGCCTTTAAGTGCGAGTCGCTGTTCTTGCGCTTATCGTGCGTGGGTATCGTCGGCATGTGGGCGTTCCAGACCTTCGAGAACATCGGCATGTGCATTGGCATGATGCCGATTACCGGTATTCCGCTACCGTTTATTAGCTTCGGTTCGTCGTCGATGATGATTCAGTTGCTGACGGTGGGTATCGTACAATCCATATGGCGGCATCGTTCGGGCGCCGCGTAACCGCTGGAGGGGTTTGTCATGAAGATTCCCGTAGATAAGTTGACCAGTGCTTTTAAGATGGGCGCGTCTGTTAAGAAGGATTCCGATACACCGGTGCGTGTCTCGGTTTACCTTGATTCGACTGCGTCTCGCTTTTTGGTCGAGACGGTGCGCGATGCCTTTGTGCCGCAGACGACTTCGGGCATTGTGCGTGTTGATCGCCTGGGGGAGGACCGTATCGTTCCCAAAGCCGATACCGACGTGGTGTTGGTCCTCTCGTGCGGATCCGACCGCCTGGAGAGTGCTGTGCAGGAACTCGTGATTGCCGGCGCGCCCGTGTGCGTGCTTGCCGAGTCCGCCGTCGAGGTACCGTTCGTTGAGGAATCTACGCCCATGCTCGGCGTGGTGGCGGCGACCGATAAGACCTATCTGCTCGAGACGCTTGCCCGCTGGATCCTCGATCGTACGGACAAGGAGACGGCTTTTGCCGCCAACTTTGCCTTTATGCGCATCGCGGCGGCAAATCGCATCATTACCTCGTGCGCGCTCACCAACATGGCGACGGGCGCCCTGGTGTTTTTGCCGGGTGCCGACTATCCCGTGATGGCGCTGGCGCAGGTGGGCATGCTCTTTGAGCTGGCGGCCATCTTTGGGCGCCGCATAAAGCCCGAGCGCGGCTACGAGGTCGCGGGCGTGCTCGCCGGCGGTCTGGTGATTCGCGCCGTCACCCGCGCATTGGTGAAGCAGACGCCGCACATCGGCTTTGCTGTTAAGGCGCTCACTGCTGCCGCGGGCACCTATGGCATGGGCCGTGCGCTCGTTTCGCTCTACGAGCGCGATGTCGACTACAGCCGCGCCAACGAGGTAGTCACTGCCACGTTCTCCCGCGTTCGCGATCTGGTGACCACGGTCGCGGGCGCTACCCGTCCTATGGCGTCCTACCAAGATGCATCTGATCTCGCTGCTTAGGGGTTTCTTTTGCGCGTTCCATACCAAGACTGTTTTCATCTGATCGAGCCGCTGCTCGCCAAGGTCGAGAAGCCGAGTCGCTATATCGACCACGAGTGGGGCACGCTCTCAAAGGCCGATGCCGACTATCGCTGCTGCATGATCTATCCGGACGTGTATGAGGTCGGTCTGCCCAACCAGGGCATCGCCATTCTCTACAACATCCTTAATCAGGCCGAGGGCATTTCCTGCGAGCGCGGCTACGTGCCGTGGCCCGATATGGGCGATGCCATGCGCGAGGCGGGGATTCCGCTGCTGTCGCTCGAGGGCGCAGCGCCCGTGGCCTCGTTCGACATCGTCGGCATGCACGTGCCGCACGAGATGGCTGTGACAAACTTTCTCGAGGCACTCGATCTCGCCGGCATTCCGCTGTTGGCTGCCGACCGTACCGAGGATGATCCCATTATCATCGCCGGCGGTCCCTCGGTGTATAACCCTGAGCCGTATGCGGCCTTCTTCGATGCCATCCTGATTGGCGAGGGCGAGGAGTCGCTGCTCGAGATCTGCCAGCTGCATCGCCGCTTGCGCGACGAGGGCGTCTCGCGCGCTCAGATTGTCGAGCAGCTCACGACGGTTGCTGGTACCTATGTGCCGTCCCTGTATGAGGTGCGCTATGACGAGCCCTGCTCGCCGCATGGCTACACCGTGCCGCGCGAAGGCAAGGACGTCCCGCCGGTAGTCTACAAGCGCGTCGTCGAGGACTTTGGTGCCACCAATCCGCTTTCTCAGTCGTGCGTGCCGTATGCGCAGCTCGTCCACGATCGCCTGTCTATCGAGATCCTGCGTGGCTGCGCCCGCGGCTGCCGTTTTTGCCAGGCGGGCATGACGTATCGTCCGGTACGCGAGCGCTCGGCTGACCAGATCGTGTCCTCGGTGATCCAGGGCTTGGAAAAGACCGGTTATGACGAGGTGTCGCTGACCTCGCTTTCGACGACCGACCACTCCTGCATCCGCGACGTGCTCGGTAGGCTCAACCGCCGTCTGGAGGACACGGGCATTCGCGTGTCCATTCCGTCGCAGCGCTTGGATTCGTTTGGCGTTGATATGGCCGAGTCGGTCGCCGGCGAAAAGAAGGGCGGCCTGACGTTCGCGCCCGAGGCGGGCAGCCAGCGTATGCGCGACATCATCAACAAGAACGTGACCGAGGAGGACTTGGATCGCGCGGCCAAGGCAGCCTTCGAGGCCGGCTGGAACCGCATGAAGCTCTACTTTATGATGGGCCTTCCCGGCGAGCGCGACGAGGACATCGTGGCTATCGCTAACCTGGCCGATCATGTGCTGGAGCTCGGCCGCTCCGTGGTGCCCAAGGCGCGCCGCGGGTCCATCTCGGTGTCTATCTCGGTTTCGGTGTTCATCCCCAAGGCGGCAACACCCTTCCAGTGGTGCCCGCAGCTCGATTACGACGAGGTCAAGCGCCGCCAGAAGCTGCTCATCACGAGCGTGCGCAACCGCGCCGTTCGCGTACACTACCACGATGCGGAGACCTCGCTTATCGAGGCTGCGCTCTCCCGTGCCGGCCGCGATATGACGCCGGTCATCATCGATGCCTGGCGTGCGGGCTCGCGCTTCGACGCCTGGGTGGAGCACTTCTCGCTCGACAACTGGAAGGAGGCCGCCGCCAAAAACGGTATCGACCTCAACGAGCTGGTGCACCTGCCCTACGAGCTGGACTGGCGTCTGCCCTGGGAGCACGTGAGCCCCGGCTGCACGCGCGGCTTCCTCGAGCGCGAATACCGCCGTTCGCTCGAGGGCGTCACGACGCCCGATTGCACCCGCACGTCGTGCACCGGCTGCGGAATCTGTCCCATGCTCCACGCCAAGAACGTATTGATGGGTGATCGCGCATGAGTGAGCGCCTGACCGACAATTCCACGCTCTTTAGGTTGCGCGTTCGCTACGGCAAGCGTGATCGCCTTAAGTACCTGGGCCATCTGGAACTGATCCATACCATTGAGCGCATCGTGCGCCGAGCGGGCCTGCCCTATGCCGTGACGCAGGGCTTCTCGCCGCATATGCGCGTGGGCTTTTCGTCGGCGCTGCCCGTGGGCACGTCGTCGACCTGCGAGTGGTATGACCTGTTTATGACTGAGTTTGTCGCGCTTGACGAGGCCTTTGAGCGCCTGGCCGCGGCGTCCCCGGACGATTTGGCGCCCATCGAGGCCGCTTATATCGACGTGCGCACGCCGGCGCTGACGGCTCAGCTTACGCGCCTGTCGTACCGCATCGACTTGCACCTTGACCCCGAAGCCCCCGTGAGCGCCGACGAGGTGCGCGCTGCGATCGACACGCTGCGCGCGGGTCATGGCATTGACTATGCGCGCGGCAAAAAGAGCAAGCGCTTAGACCTTGACCACACACTGGTGGGCTATGAGCTCACGGCGGGGGAGTGTGAGGACCATCTGGTGCTCATGCTCGACACCCATGCCGACAACGAGGGCTCCATGCGTCCGGAGATTTTGCTTTCTGCTGCTGATGTTTTGTTGCAGGGCTTGACCCCGGGCGTCGATGCACCTATTGTTTCCACCGGTATGCAAGACCTCGTGACCATCTGCTCCTACGATGTCGAGCGTCAGAATCAAGCATGCGAGGACGACGAGGGCCGACTCGTCAGCCCCATACCTGTGCGAACTTGTGGATTTGCTCCACATACTCGTTGACGGGGGTATTATCGCCTGCTACTATATTCGGCTGTTGCACTAACTGATGCATGAAGGGCAAGTAAACATGTACGCAATCGTTAACACGGGCGGCAAGCAGTACAAGGTCGCCACCGACGATGTCATCACCGTCGAGAAGATCGAGGGCAATGAGGGCGACAAGGTCACCCTGCCGGTCATCTTCCTCAACGATGGCAAGAAGATCGTCACCGATCCCGACAAGCTGGCCAAGGCCAAGGTTACCGCTCAGATCGTTGAGCAGTTCAAGGGCGAGAAGCAGCTGGTCTTCAAGTTCCACAAGCGTAAGCGCTATCGTCGTCTGAAGGGTCACCGTCAGCAGCTCACCAAGCTGAAGATCGTGAAGGTCCAGGCTACGTCCCGCGCCAAGAAGGCTGTCAAGGCAGAGGCCGAGGCTGTTGCCGAGGCTCCCGTCGCCGAGTAGATTACACTCGTAACGAAAGAGTAGGTATACACAATGGCACACAAAAAAGGACTCGGTTCCTCCCGTAATGGCCGTGACTCCCGCGGTCAGCGCCTTGGCACGAAGCGCTTCGCCGGCCAGACGGTAACCACGGGCACGATTCTCGTCCGTCAGCACGGCACGCACATCCACCCGGGTGAGAACGTTGGCCGTGGCAAGGACGACACGCTGTTCGCGCTGGTCGACGGTACCGTTGAGTTCCACAAGGGTATCAAGCACAGGGTCAGCGTACGCCCGCTCGCGAACGCGTAATTCACCCTTCATAGAGCACATATGTGGGAGGCACTTGAGTTTTAGGATTCAAGGGTCTCCCTCTTTTTTGTAGGAGGCGATTCTGTTGTCACAGTTCACCGATATCAGCCGCATTAACGTGTGCGGCGGCGACGGCGGTGCCGGATGCATGTCGTTTAGGCGCGAGGCGTTTGTCCCCAAGGGTGGCCCCGATGGCGGCGACGGCGGTCGTGGCGGCAATGTCGTCATCCAGGCCGATGCTCAGCTGTCTTCGCTGATCGATTACCGCTTTAAGCATCACTTTCGTGCCGAGCGCGGAACGCACGGTCAGGGCGCCCGCCGCAACGGCAAGAGCGGCGAGGACCTGATCCTGAAGGTTCCCATGGGTACCGTGGTGCGCGAGCTCGACCCCGAGACGCAGACCCCGATGTTCGAGATTGCCGATCTTGTGCATGATGGCGAGCGCGTTGTCGTAGCGCCCGGCGGTGCCGGTGGCCTGGGCAATACGCACTTTGTGACGTCGGTGCGCCGCGCGCCTGCGTTCGCTCAGCTGGGCGAACCGGCCGAGGAGCACTGGATTGAGCTCGAGATGAAGCTTATGGCCGATGCCGCGCTCGTGGGCTTCCCCTCGGTGGGCAAGTCCTCACTCATCGCGCGCATGAGTGCCGCCCGTCCCAAGATCGCCGACTATCCGTTTACCACGCTCGTGCCCAACCTGGGTATGGTACGTGCCGGCGAATACTCCTATGTCGTTGCCGACGTCCCCGGCCTTATCGAAGGTGCGAGCGAGGGCCGTGGCCTGGGCCATCAGTTCCTGCGACACATCGAGCGCACTGCTTTGATTATGCACGTCGTTGATATGACGGGCGGTTTTGAGGATCGCGATCCGGTTGAGGATTATCGCATTATCAACCGCGAGCTCGAGCAGTATGGCGCCGAGCTTTCGGAGCGTCCGCAGATCGTCGTTGCCAACAAGTGCGACGCGCCGGGCACGGCTGACAAGATTGCCGACCTCAAACGCGCCGCGCTCGACGATGGGCATATGTTCTTTGCCGTGTCTGCTGTGACGGGCGCCGGCCTCAACACGCTGATGCTTGCCGTGGGCGAGCAGGTGGCTCAGCTGCGCGCCGAGTTGGCTGTCTGTGATGAGCCGGTCGATCTGCGCGACGATGAGTGGGAGCGCCGTCGCCTGCAGCGTGAGAAGCGTTTCCGCATTGTTCAGGAAGAGCCCCATGCCTTCCGCGTGGTCGGTCGCGCCATCGAGCGCATGGTTATCCAGACCGACTGGGAAAACGAGGAAGCCGTCATCTACCTGCAGCACAAGTTTGCGCGCATGGGTGTTGACGATGCGCTCGAAAAGGCCGGCTGCCGTGCGGGCGACGAGGTCCGCATTTGCCAGCGCGCCTTTGACTTTGAGGGCGCCGAGGACTTCTCGGAGTTCGAGGAGGAGCTTGAGGACGCAGGCGAGGACGTTGCCGTTGAGGTTTTTGACGTAACCGATGTTGCTGACGAGGGTGTCGAGGTCGTCGACGCGGCAGAAGTCACGGACGATGTCGAGACCCCGGAGGGCGAGTAAGTCATGTCGCTGCGCGGTGGAATTGGTCTGCCTGAGCTGCCTATCAGGGATGGTCGGGAGTTTCGGCTTGGCATTATGGGTGGCACCTTCGACCCGATTCATTACGGGCACTTGGTTACCGCCGAGCAGGCGCGCGAGTCGCTCGACTTGGACGCCGTGCTCTTTATGCCGGCCGGCTCTCCCGCCTTTAAGCTTGACAAACCGGTGACACCTGCCGAGGACCGTTATGCCATGACGGTCCTCGCCACTGCTGCGAATCCGGCTTTTTTGGCGAGCCGTTTCGAGATCGACCGTCCGGGCGTGACCTATACGGCCGATACGCTTCATGCCCTTCGCGACTTTTACCCGCCTCAGGTAAAGCTCTACTTTATTACGGGCGCTGACGCGATTATCGATATTGTGACCTGGCATGATGCCGACCGAATCGCTGAGCTTGCTACCTTTATTGCAGCGACGCGACCGGGCTTTGATATCGATACGGCGCGTGCCCGAATCAAAGAGTCGGGGCTGCCGTTCGACGTGCGCTATATTCAGATTCCGGCGCTGGCGATCAGCTCGACGAATATTCGTAAGCGAGTTGCCCGCGGTATGAGCGTGCGCTATCTTACGAGCGAGTCCGTGCTCGGCTATATTCGCAAACGCAGATTATATGCCGATTTGGGCCAAGAAGATTTTGAGTGATGGGGGTCTACGTTGTCGGTAGAGGATCAGTTTGAGGGCGATGAGCGCGCGCTGCTCAAGCGCATTCAAGAGCTGCTCGATGTGCGTATGAAGGATAAACGCAAGCGCTATGTGCATTCGCTGGGTGTTGCCGAGACCGCGCTTCATCTGGCCGAGGTCTACGGCGTCGATCGCTTTGATGCCGCTGCCGCCGGTCTGATTCACGACTGGGATAAGGTGCTCTCCGATGACGAGCTCGTGGCTCGCGCGTTGCACTACGGCATCAAGGTTGCCGGCTCTCCTTCCGCCGCGACGCCACTTTTGCATGGCCCTGTTGCCGCCTATGAGCTTCCGCAGCTTTTTCCCGAGCTATCGCCGGCGGTCTTTCAGGCTGTCGACCGTCACACCGTGGGCGCCTGCGACATGACGCCGCTCGATATGGTGGTCTTTGTGGCCGATGCCATCGAGCCCAACCGCCATGGTGATTATGCCCACGCGCTGCGCAAGATGGTGGGGGAGTCCTCGCTTGACGAGTTGTTCTTCTCCTGTTTTGCGCAGGGTCTGGTCTACGTGATCCAGTCCGGGCGCTATCTTTATCCCACGGCTATTACGATTTACAACCATTACGCCCAGCTGCGCTAGCTCGGGTGTGTCTAGAAAGAGGTATTCCATGGCCGACGAGACCATGACCGACGAGCAGATTCTAAAGGATGTGGAGCACAAGAGCTTCGTTGCCATGTCCGACCGCACCGCCGCCTCGCTGTCCGCGAGCGGTGTCGCCGCCGAGGATGTCGCCCGCGCCGCCGCGCAGGCCGCCTACGACAAGAAGGGCGAGGACGTGCAGGTGCTCGATCTGACCGAGCTCTCCGACGTGTGCGACTACTTTGTGCTCGCCACCGGTGCCAATAACCGTCAGGTCGATTCTATCGTCGACGAGATCGAGGAGAAGGTCGCCGATGCTTGCGGTGAGCACCCGTTCTCCATCGAGGGCCGCGAGCAGAAGACCTGGATGCTCATGGACTACGGCTCGGTCGTCGTCCACGTCTTCACCCCCGAGGCCCGCGACTTCTACCGTCTCGAGAAGCTCTGGGGCGACGCTCCCCAGCTCCCCCTCAACCTCCTCTAGGACCTTATTTGGGCCGGGGCTTCTCTAGAGCCACCCTCTACCGCTCGCCGGGCAGTTGCACTTCCTGCAGCTGCCCGGCTTCTTTTTGCCCAAAAGTAGCTAATTTGGGACGGGGCTTTTTTAGCTACTACCTACCGTTCGCCGAACGAATAGATTTACGGTTCATTGCGTGATATATAGCTTTCTGACTCGGGTAACGTACTTGTTGTCTGTAAGGGAGGAGATGCGTATGACTCGGACCGCGCGGGAAATCTCTGTTTACGGCTATTACCATGTCGTCCAAAAAGGCTGTGGTGGTCAGCTGATATTTGAGGATGCTGATGATCGTCTCTATCTGATTCGACTGATAGCTTCGAAATGCCAGAAGTTCAAAGTGGATGTCATCGCATGGTGCCTTATGGATAACCACATTCACTTGTTGCTAGGTGACAGGCATGCTCATCTGAGCGATTGTATGCATTCGATTACGACGGCGTATGCCATGTATTTCAACTCTAAGACGGGCAGGAAAGGTCCTGTTTTCCAGGATCGATTTAAGAGCGTGCCGATTCTCGATGATGATCAGCTGCTCAACTGCGTTCGTTACATTCACGATAACCCTGCGAAAGCAAGAATTGGCACTGCTTCGCTCTATCGCTGGAGCAGCTTTAGCGAGTATATGGGTTATCCGGGAATTTGTAGGACTGATTGCGTGCTCGGGTTGCTCGGGAGTTCCCAGAGGTTTTTTGCATTTAGCACCTCGGGCGAGCCTAATGGCTATTGCTTCCGTTATGGCGCTCATGTGAGTGATACTGACGCGCTTGAGTTTGCGCAGGCGTTGCTCAAACCTTACGAGCCTCACCATCTCAAAGCTCTGCCCAAGGGCGTGCGTGATGACTGTATCCGTAAGCTTAAAAGCGAGGGCTTTTCGATCAAGCAGATCGTGCGTCTCACGGGCGTCGGCCACTGCACGATTCAGAAGGTCAAGCTAGATCAGTAGCTATTTGGGACAGAGTTTTGTTACGGCGGGCAAACCGGACATCCGGGGTAGTCAATTTGGGACGGGGCTATTTTAGCTACCCTTTGGCTGTCGGTGAATGATTAAGGGCCGGGCTGACGGTCAACCGAAATATAGGGGTAGCTAAAATAGCCCCGTCCCAAATTGACTACCCATGCCGTGTCGGACGGAAGGCAGCAACCCCCCCGTCCAAAAAAGACTAGTTATTGAAGCGGGATTGGCGGCCGAAGGATAGGGCGGTGTCGCCGAATTTGTCTCGGACGGCGTCGATGGCGACGGAGAGGTCGCGGCGGTCGCTGGATTGGGCTCCGCGGTCATCGATCTCGCAGAACAGGTCGGTCTGGATGCCGCCCCGATGGTCAAAGTCGCTCATGCCGATGCCCGCTAAGCGAACGTGCATTCCTTCCTGCCAGATGTTGTCGAGCAGATCGAGTGCAACCGCCACGAAGATGTTCTCATCGTCGGTCGGATGAGGCAGCCGGCGCTGTGCCGTACGCCCGCTGCCATACGAATACTTAAGCTTGAGCGTTACCGTGGCACCCGTCAGCCCCTGACGGCGCAGACGGCGTCCCACTGACTCTCCCAACAGCGCAATCGCCGCCTCAATATCCCCACGCTCAGTCAAATCTTTAGCAAAGGTGCGTTCATTGCTGACCGACTTGACCTCGCGCTCCTCATCGAGACTCGTGACTTCGGAGATTTCGAGTCCCAGCGCACGCTTGCGCATGCGTTCGCCGTTGACGCCAAAAATAGAGGCCAAGGTGGATTCCGGTGCACGTGATAGCTCGCCGAGGGTGTAGATGCGCATGCGGCGCAGTCGCTCCTCGGCCGAGCGCCCGATGCCGCTCATGGCAGATACCGGCAGCGCGGCCAAAAAGCGCTGCTCGGTTCCGGGGCGCACGATGGTCAGCCCGAACGGCTTATCCCGCTCGCTTGCGATCTTTGCGACCGTCTTGTTGCAGCCCACGCCAATGGAACAGGTCACTCCCAGCCCTGCCACGCGGTCGCTTATACGCCGCGCAACCAGCAGCGGGTCTTCGGGCGCAAAGCGACCCGGTGTGATATCGATAAAGGCTTCGTCGATGGATACGCGCTCGACGCGCGGGGTCTCGTCGGCGAGAATCGCCATGACCTGCGCGCTCACCTCGTGGTAGCGATCAAAGTGCCCGTGCGTCCAAATGGCTTGCGGGCACAGGCGCCGCGCCTCGGCCGAGGCCATGGCAGAGTGCACGCCAAAGCGACGCGCCTCATACGAACACGTGGACACGACGCCACGCGAATCGGCGTCTCCGCCCACGATGAGCGGCTTTCCGCGCCATTCGGGATGATCGAGCATTTCCACGCTCGCAAAAAACGCATCGAGGTCCATCAGGCCCACCGCCGGACCCGTCCAGGGAGGCGGCGTGACGCCCATGGCATCCTCATAACCGTATGTATGTTCGCGTCTTTCCATGTCATGAGTATACCGCGCAGCTCATGTGGGGTGCGTGTATGTGCTTGCAAATCCCGAATTCTTGTCTAAGATATGGATTTGCCCTCGACTACACCGAAGAAGTTGGTCTCACGGACTTCACCTGCCCGCGTCGATGGCGTATTATGTTCAACTGTTTGTTTGTAGTTGCAGCCTAAAGCTGCTTGGTTGGAGGAGTTTCCTTTGGCAGTCAAGATTCGCCTTGCTCGTCACGGCGCTAAGAAGCGTCCGTACTACCGTGTCGTCGTTGCCGATTCCCGCGCCCCGCGTGACGGTCGTATCATCGAGGAGGTTGGCCGCTACAACCCGATGACCGCCCCCAAGACCATCAACCTCGACCTCGAGAAGATCGCCGACTGGCAGTCCAAGGGCGCTCAGCTCACTGACGCCGTCGCCGCTCTGGTCAAGGCCGCCAACGAGGGCGAGAAGACCGAGACCGTCGTCAAGAAGTCCAAGAAGCAGCTCGCCAAAGAGGCCGAGGCCGCTAAGGCTGCCGCTGAGGCCGCTGAGGGCGCCGAGGAGTAAATCGTGCCTGAGGTTGACGCTGCACAGCTCGAGGGTGAGGCAATGCTCTCAGATCGCATCGCCGATCTCGTCGAATATCTCGTTGTTCAGATCGTCGACGACCCGGATTCCGTGAGCCTTGAGGTCATCGATGGTGACGACGCCTCTACGATTGAGGTTTCGGTCGCCGAGGATGACGTCGCTAAGGTCATCGGCCGTCGTGGCCGTACCATCAAGGCCATTCGCACGCTCGCCCGTGCACTGGCCGCTCGCCTCGACACTGCTGTCGAGGTAGAGGTTCTGGGCTAGGACCTTGAGGTCCCAGTACAAAAACATCGCCCGTGTTGTCAACCCGCACGGAAGGAAGGGGGAGGTCCTCGCGCAGCCGCTGCGGGGGCTTCCTTCTGTATTGGAGCCTGGTATGCGCGTCGCCCTGACGCCGCCGGCGCTCAAGCGCGACCGCTTTTGCACGGTCGTGTCCGTCACCGATACGGGCGATGGCGATCTGGTCTCGTTTGAGGGCATTGACGACTTGACGGCCGCCGAGGGCATCACGGGATGCTACGTGCTGGCAAATCGTGACGACTTTGAGCTCGATTCGCTCGACGCCGCCTATACCGACCTCATGGGTCGCGAGGTGATCGACGAGCGTTTTGGCTCGCTCGGCACGATTGTCGAGATCATGTCGACGCCCGCCAACGATGTTTGGGTTGTCGAGGGCGATCGGTACGGCGAGGTGCTGATTCCCGTGATCGAGCAGGTCGTGCTCGATCTTCCCGACACAGGAACAATTTCCGTCCACGTTATGGACGGCTTGATCGATATGGACAAGTAGGGAGGACAGCATGCTGATTGAGACCCTTTCGGTCTTTCCCGAGATGTTTGAGCCCGTCATGTCCACGTCGATTTTGGGCCGTGCCCGCAAGGCCGGCCTTTTTGATTTTAAGGCGTATAACCTGCGCGACTGGACGCACGACCGCCATCGCACCGTCGATGACGAGCCATACGGCGGCGGGCAGGGCATGCTCATGAAGGTCGAGCCTATTGCCGAGGCCATCGAGGCCATCAGCTCCGAGGGTCCCAA
This sequence comes from uncultured Collinsella sp., assembly GCA_900544865.1. Classification (GTDB taxonomy): domain Bacteria; phylum Actinomycetota; class Coriobacteriia; order Coriobacteriales; family Coriobacteriaceae; genus Collinsella. The sequence continues at coordinate 37,828 of UQXA01000001.1, forward strand.
GCCCACCGTAGTGTTCTTCACCCCCTGTGGCGAGCCCTTTACGCAGCATGTGGCCGAGCGCCTGCTCAAAAGTGAGCGCCTGCTGTTTGTGTGCAGCCGCTACGAGGGCGTCGACGAGCGTGCGTATGCGTATGCCGATGAGCGTCTGTCGATCGGCGACTACGTGCTTACGGGTGGCGAACTTCCCGCTATGGTCGTTGCCGATGCCGTCGTACGCCTGATTCCCGGCGCCCTGGGCGACGAGATGAGCAATGTGGACGAGTCGTTCTCGACCGCCGAGGACGGAGGCCTGCTCGAGTACGCGCAGTACACCCGTCCCGCCGAGTTCAACGGCGAGGGCGTGCCGCCGGTGCTTGTGAGCGGCGATCACGCCAAGGTCGATGTCTGGCGTCGCAAGAACGCCATCGAGCGCACCTGCCGCTGGCGTCCCGACTTGATCGAGACGGCGCGGCTCACGCCCGAGGAGCGCGCTTACGCGCAGGAGATTTTGGACGCTTCGTATTCGCAGAGCGAGGAGTGAGAATGGTTCCATCGCAGCATTCCGCGTTGAGGGGCGCTTTTGAGTGGATCGCGGTCATCGCGATCGCACTGGTCGCCACCTTCTTGATTCGCTCGTTTGTGGTCGAGCCCTTTGTGGTGCCCACCGGCTCCATGGAGTCCACGATCGAGATTGGCGACCAGATCCTGGCACAAAAGGTGAGCCTCGAGCTCGGTCAGCCCGTCAAGCAGGGCGATATCGTGGTGTTTCACAACCCCGATGGCACCTCCGAGCATGATGTTCTTGTCAAGCGTGTTATTGCCACGGCCGGCCAGACGGTCGACCTGCAGGATGGCAAGGTGGTCGTTGACGGCCAAGCGCTCGACGAGGACTATACGACGGGCATGAGCTGGCCACTTTCGGTCCAAGCACCCGGCACTCAGGTAAGCTATCCCTACACCGTTCCCGACGGGTGCGTGTGGGTGATGGGCGACAACCGCGAAAACTCTGCCGACTCACGCTACTTTGGTCCCGTCGATCGCTCTGATTTGATTGCTGTGGCACTCGTTCGCTACTGGCCGCTCAACCGCATCGGCGCTATCGACTAAAAACCGCTATAGTACAGTACCTAACCGTGTAATCGTTTCGACGAGGGGATATTAGAGGCATGAACGCTTCATCGCTTTCCTTCCAAGACATCATCCTGCGCCTCCAGCAGTACTGGGGCGAGCAGGGCTGCGTCATTATGCAGCCCTATGACTCCGAGGTCGGTGCCGGTACCTTCCATACCGCGACCACGCTGCGCTCGCTCGGTCCCGCCGAGTGGCGCACCTGCTATGCGCAGCCTTGCCGCCGTCCCGCCGACGGCCGCTACGGCGAGAACCCCAACCGCATGCAGCACTACTATCAGTTCCAGGTGCTCATCAAGCCGTCTCCGGTCAACGCCCAGGAGCTTTACCTGGGGTCTCTTGCCGCTATCGGTCTGGACCCCAACGACCATGACGTCCGCTTTGTCGAGGACGACTGGGAGAGCCCGACGCTCGGCGCCTGGGGCCTTGGCTGGGAGGTCTGGCTCAACGGCATGGAGGTCACGCAGTTTACGTACTTCCAGCAGGTAGGCGGCATCGAGGTCGACCCCGTACCCGTCGAGATCACCTATGGCCTAGAGCGCATTGCCATGTATGCGCAGGGCGTTAACTCGGTCTACGACTTGGTGTGGAGCTACCTGCCCGACGGCACGCCCATGACCTATGGCGACGTATTCCTGGAGAACGAGCGCGAGTTCAGTGCCTATAACTTTGAGGTCGCAAACGTCGAGATGATGCGTCAGAAGTTTGATGACTACGAGGCCGAGTGCCATTCCTGCCTGGAGCGCAAGCTGCCGCTGCCGGCATATGACTGCGTCATGAAGTGCAGCCACGCTTTCAACCTGCTCGATGCCCGCGGCGCCCTGTCCGCGGTCGAGCGTGCCAACTACATCCTGCGCGTCCGCGCCGTCGCCAAGGCGTGCTGCGAGGCCTACATGGCCGAGGTCGCCGGAGTCAACGAGAATGCCGACCAGGAAGGCGAGGTGGCGTAAGCCATGGCAGACGCTAAGGATTTCCTGTTTGAGATCGGTACGGAGGAAATGCCCTCCGCACCGCTGAACAATGCCGTCAAGCAGCTTGGCACCATGATCGCCAAGGGTCTCGACGAGGCCGGTCTGGCTCACGGCGAGGTCCGCGTGATCTCGAGCCCGCGTCGTCTTGCCGCGCTCGTGGCTAATGTCGCCACCGCGACCGATGAGGTTCACGAGGTCAAGCGCGGTCCCGCGGCAAACATTGCCTTTGACGCTGACGGCAACGCCACCAAGGCCGCCCAGGGCTTTGCCCGCAAGTGCGGTGTGGCTGCCGAGGATCTGGTTCGTCGCGAGGACACCGACGGTCGCGAGTATGTGTTCGCCGAGAAGAACATTCCCTCCGCACCGGCTACGCCGATTCTGACCGCTCTGTGCGAGAAGACTATTGCCGGCCTGCAGTGGCCCAACTATCGCTCCCAGCGCTGGGGCCACGAGCACGCGACGTTCGTGCGTCCTGTCCGCTGGATCTGCTGCCTTTTGGGCGAGGATGTTGTGCCCGTGTCGTTTGCCGACGTGACGAGTGGCAACACCACGCGCGGCCATCGCGTACTTGGCCCTGGCGACCATGTGGTTGCCAGCCCCGCTGTTTACGAGCAGGTGCTCGAGGACGCCGGTGTGCTTTCTGCCGAGCGCCGTCGTGAGGCCATCCTCGCCGGTATCGCCGAGGTCGAGGCTGCCCGTCCCGGCTGCCATGTCGATACGCCCAAGAAGGTCTTTGAGGAGGTCATTAACCTCTGCGAGTGGCCGACGGTGCTCGTCGGTACCTTCGATGAGGAGTTTCTCAAGGTCCCGCACGAGATTATCTGCGAGTCCATGCTCACCAACCAGCGCTACTTCCCGATCTATGACGGCGAGGGCAAGCTCACGCGTGAGTTCGTGGTCGTTTCCAACAGCAAGCCCGAGAATGCCGAGCGCGTGATTGACGGCAACGAGCGCGTCGTGCGCGCCCGTCTGGACGACGCCAAGTTCTTCTACGAGGAGGACCTGAAGATCTCCCTCGACGAGTTCCGCGAGCGTCTGGCCAAGGTCGCCTTCCAGGAGAAGCTCGGTAGCGTGCTCGCCAAGTCCGAGCGCATTGAGCAACTCGCGCTTGCCATCGCTCGCGAGGCCCATCTGGGCGCCCACCTGGCCGCCGACGCTGCTCGCGCCGCGCACCTGTGCAAGGCCGACCTGGTGTCTAACGCCGTCGTCGAGTTCACGAGCCAGCAGGGCGTGATGGGCGGTTACTACGCCATCGCGATGGGGGAGAACGACGAGGTCGCCCACGCCATTCGCGATCACTATCGTCCTCGCTTTGCCGGTGACGAGCTGCCCGAGGGCACCGCTGGCTGCATCGTGGCCTGTGCCGACAAGCTCGATACCATCGCCGGTATCTTTGCCATCGGCGAGCCCCCGACCGGCTCTTCGGACCCCTACGCGCTGCGTCGTGCCGCTATCGGCATCATCAACATCCTGCGCGACCGCCTGCCGATCGACCCCACGTCGCTCATCGACTTCGCCCTCGAGCTCTATAGCGAGCAGGGCATTGAGTTCGACGCCGCCGAGGTCGCCCAGCAGGTTCGTGACTTCTTCCATGGCCGCCTGGTGAGCATGGCCCGCGACGAAAAGATCCCGGCCGATACCGTTGCCGCCGTCTCCGCGGTGCACATCATCGCTCCGTCCGTCTTCTTCGCCCGCTGCGCCGCCCTCGACGAGGCCCGCAAGAACGACGCCGAGACGTTCGACAACCTTGCGACCGCCTATGCTCGCGCCGCGCATATCTCCAAGCCCGAGCTGGGCGTGGAGTACGACCGCAGACTGATGGGCGAGGTCGAGCTTGCGCTCGCCGACGCCTCCGAGGCTGCTCAGACCGCTGTCGATGCCGCCCTTGCTACCGAGGATTATCCGGCCGCATTTGCTGCCCTCGCCGCCCTGCGCGCGTCCATCGACCGTTTCTTCGACGAGGTCATGGTCATGGACAAGGACGAGCAGCTCCGCGATAATCGCCTTAAGCTGCTCAACCGCTTCGAGGCCGTTTTCTCCGGCATCGCCAACATCGGTGAGCTTGCTCGTAAAAAGTAAGCCAGCCTGCGCGTAAGCGCAAAAGGAGCCCCGCATGGATTGCCCGGTCACCGCTCGTCCCACCGTTATCGTTATCTCCGACTCGCTCGGTGATACCGCTTGTGAGGTGGTGCTTGCGGCGTCCGGGCAATTTGATGAAGGGGCTTTTCGTTTGTTGCGCCTGCCCAAGGTGACCTCGGTGGAGCAGGTGGAGTCGTTTGTGGGCCCGCGCGTCGATGCCGACCATCGCGATATTGCCGTGTTTCACACCATTGTCGATCCGGCGCTTCGCGCCCGCGTGCTCGATTACCTGGGCATGCTGCATATCCGTTCGGTCGACCTGATCGGTCCGACGCTTGCGGTGCTGTCGTCGCTTATTGGCGTGCCGCCAAAAGGAGTGGCGGGTGTGATCCATAAGACCGATGACAGGTATTTCCACCGCATCGAGGCTATGGAGTATTTCGTTGAGCACGATGACGGGCGTGGCTGCGACGATCTGTCGGGTGCCGATATCGTGCTGCTGGGCGTATCGCGCACGTCCAAGACGCCGCTGTCGATGTATCTGGCCTATCAAGGTTACAAGGTTGCCAATGTTCCTTTGGCCCATGGCATGGAGCCGCCGAAGTCAATTTACGAGGTCGACCCGATGCGCCTGTTCGGCCTGGTTTCAACCGTCGACGTTATTTCTGAGATTCGCGATAGCCGCTTAGGCGATGATTACGCGCGCGCCGTCGCCGGCTCCTATGCCGAGCCTGAGAGTGTTCGCAGCGAGCTCGAGGAAGCCCGTGCCCTCATGAAGTGCCTGGGCTGCTTTGTGGTGCGTATCGACGGCAAGGCCATCGAGGAGAGCGCTGCCGAGATCATCAGCCACTTGGAGGAAATCCAAGAAGCCCGCGCCCGCCGCGCCGCCCGTCGGGCACAACAAAAGTAGCTAATTTGGGACGGGGCTTTTTAGCTACCCCGACTGAGGTCGCGAGCTTTTTGGCCGATTGCCGACGGGGGTAGCTAAAAAAGCCCCGTCCCAAATTAGCTACTTATGGTAAAGCGATTTAGCAAGAAACTAGCATTTGACCTGCAAGTTTGCTGCATTGGTATCTTCATAAGGTAACCACCTTTACCTACCGTTTACCGCCAGTTTTAGCACGTTTACCAAACCGCGCATCCTCTGCTTAAGCCCGCTCAAAACCCGCCGTATAGTTCCCTCACGGCCCACATCTGGCGGGTCGATTCGTTACCACGGTCGTGCGCGTAAGTGCATGGAAGGGGAAGTATCGTGAGCGATTGCAAGAGGGTTTACCGTTTTGGAACCGACGCCCAGGGCACCTGTGTCACTGAGGGCGACAAGTCCATGAACTTCGTGCTTGGCGGCAAGGGCGCAAACCTTGCCGAGATGAGCCGCATCGGCCTGCCGGTTCCCGGTGGCTTTACCATTACCTGCCAGACTTGCGTCGAGTACTCCGGTGCCGGCAACGTGTGGCCCGAGAGCGCACTCGATGAGATCGTTGCTGCCGAGGCGGACCTCGAGGCCCGCTGCGGCAAGAAGCTCGGCGACGCCTCCGATCCGCTGCTCGTGTCGGTTCGTTCGGGCGCTCCGTTCTCCATGCCCGGCATGATGGACACGGTTCTCAACTTGGGCCTCAACGACGACTCCGTTCAGGGGCTCATCGCCCAGACGCAAAATCCGCGTTTTGCTTGGGATAGCTACCGCCGCTTTATTCAGATGTTCTCCAACGTCGTTATGGGCGTTGACGCCGACCTGTTCGAGAACGCGCTGACCCTGGCACGCCTGGTCGCCGGCGTCCGCGTCGACTCCGAGCTTTCGGCCGAGGATCTGCAGGAGCTCGTCGAGACCTTCAAGGGGATCTTCTCCGAGAACGTCGATGCCTCCCTGTATCCCGAGCTCGAGGTCGCTGACGGCAAGCCCGTTTTCCCGCACGACCCGGAGCTTCAGCTACGCCTTGCCATCCAGGCCGTCTTTGGCAGCTGGATGAACGAGCGTGCCTGCATCTACCGCAAGCAGCATGGTATTTCCGACGAGCTCGGCACCGCCGTCAACGTGCAGGCCATGGCCTTTGGCAACAAGGGCGAGACCTCTGCGACGGGCGTCGCCTTTACGCGTAATCCGGCCGACGGCACCAAAGAGTTCTACGGTGACTTTTTGGTTAATGCCCAGGGCGAGGACGTCGTCGCCGGCATCCGCAACACCGAGCCCATTGCCGACCTCAAGACCACCCCGGGCCTCGAGTCTGCAGGTGAGGAGCTCGAGCGCGTGTTCCTGACGCTCGAGGACCACTACCGCGATATGTGCGATATCGAGTTCACTATCGAGCAGGGAAAGCTCTGGATGCTCCAGACCCGCGTGGGCAAGCGCACCGCCACCGCCGCCCTGCGTATCGCCATCGAGATGGTCGAGGAGGGCCTGATCACCCGTGAGGAGGCCGTGAGCCGCATCGATCCCGCACAGCTCGACCAACTCCTGCACCCGCAGTTTGACGCTTCCAAGAGGTACGAGGCGCTGGCCAGCGGTCTGAACGCCAGCCCCGGTGCCGCCGTGGGCGAGGTCGTGTTCTCGAGTGATGACGCCGTCGCGCGCGCCAACGAGGGCCACAAGGTCATTCTGGTTCGTTGGGAGACCAACCCCGACGACCTGAAGGGTATGGTTGCCGCCGAGGGCATTCTGACCAGCCACGGAGGAAAGACGAGCCATGCCGCCGTTATCGCTCGCGGCATGGGTACGCCCTGCGTCTGCGGCGTTGAGCGCTTCCACATCGACGCTGCTGAGAAGGTCGTGCGTATCGAGGGCAGTGACCGCGTGCTGCGCGAGGGCGATGTCATCTCCATCGACGGCACCCAGGGTATCGTCGTCGACGGCGCCGTTGACCTGGTCTCCGCCGAGCTCACCGGTGATCTGGATACCATCCTGTCCTGGGCCGACGAGATTCGCCTGGACGAGACCTGTGGCCATGCCAACCATGTGCGCGTCAACGCCGACAATCCCGAGGATGCCGAGCTTGCGCTCGAGTTTGGCGCCGAGGCCATCGGCCTGTGCCGCACCGAGCACATGTTCCTGGGCGACCGCAAGAACATCATCCAGAGCTTTATCCTGTCTGACGATGAGGCCGTGAAGCAGCAGGCCCTGGCCGACCTGCTCAAGGTTCAGACCGAGGACTTCCTGGCGATGTTCAAGACCATGTCCGGTCGCGATGTGGTCGTCCGCCTGCTCGATCCGCCGCTTCATGAGTTCCTGGATAATCCTCGCGAGCTCGAGGTCGCCATCACCAAGAAGGAAGCCGCCGGCGCCAGCGAGGAAGAGCTTGCAGCCCTGCGCGCCCGCCTGCGTCGTATTGACGGCATGGTTGAGTCCAACCCGATGCTCGGCCTGCGCGGCGTGCGCCTGTCCGTCGTCTTTGGCGATCTGCCGCTCATGCAGGTCCGCGCTGTGGCCACGGCTGCTGCCCGCCTTATCAAGGAAGGCGTCGACCCGCGCCCCGAGATCATGGTTCCGCTCGTTTCCATCACGGCCGAGCATGTCCAGACCCGCGAGGTTATCGAGCGCGTGATCGCAGAGGTTTCCGACGAAGAGGGCGTCGAGCTCAACATTCCCGTGGGTACTATGCTCGAGCTGCCACGCGCGTGCATGGTCGCTGACGAGATCGCCCATCACGCCGACTTCTTCTGCTTTGGCACCAACGACCTTACCCAGACGACCTTCGGCTTCTCTCGCGACGATGCCGAGGCCAAGTTCATCCCGCTGTACCTGCACAATAAGATCTTAAAGGACAACCCCTTCGAGACCATCGATACGGCAGTACTCGAGCTGGTGCGCATGGCTGTCGAGAAGGGCCGCGCCACCAACCCCGACATGCACTTTGGCGTGTGCGGTGAGCACGGCGGCGATCCCAAGTCCATCAAGGGCCTGTTTAACGTGGCCGACGTGGACTATGTGTCCTGTTCGCCCTACCGCGTGCCCCTCGCACGCCTGGCCGCCGCTCAGGCCAAGCTCGAGGCTAAGCGTTCCGCCTAACGTTTTGGGTTTAGACGCCTAGCGTAGCCCCCTTCATGCCGCCCGTCTCATTCGTGAGACGGGCGGTTATCATGTTCGGGTTTTGTCTTTTTGTCTGCGTAAAAAATTGTTCTTGCAGCAGAAACCCGCGCGTGTATACTCGAATACGTTTGTTCAACTACGTGCCGGCCAAGGTGGTACGGCACCTCTAGAAGAGTAAGGAATTGCACATGGATTACATCCGCGCAATCGAGCGTCAGCAGATCCGCGAGGACATTCCTCAGGTTCGCGTCGCCGACAACGTCAAGGTTCACTACCGCATTAAGGAAGGCGACCGCGAGCGTATCCAGGTCTTCCAGGGCGACGTCATCCGCATGGCCGGCGCCGGTGCCCGCGAGACCTTCACCGTCCGCAAGATGTCCTTCGGTGTCGGTGTTGAGCGTACCTTCCCGCTTCACAGCCCCAAGATCGCCAAGCTCGAGGTCGTTCGTCATGGTCGCGTCCGTCGCGCCAAGCTGTACTACCTCCGCGACAAGGTGGGCAAGGCTGCTCGCATCCCCGAGAAGCGCTAAGAAGATCGCAGCGTCTGTCCACTCGTTTGGACACAAGGGTCACCTTCGGGTGGCCCTTCTTTTTATCTGATTTGCATGCAAGGAGGGCCTGGTATGGCCAATATGACGAGCTCGGTTTCGGCATCGCAGGTTGCCGGAGAGCTGGCGAGCGCAACGTTTGAGGAGATCCCCGCCCTCGTGGAGCATTATCGCGAGGACCCGCGCCAGCAGGTGATCAAGGCTTGCGAGCGTGCCCTTAAGCGCCATGCCAAGGAACTTGCCGAGCGCGAGCGCGTCAATGACATGTACGAGCTTATGCATGAGCTTGGCGGCGATGGGGTGGTCGTTGGTGTCGACGAGGTGGGTCGCGGATCGGTGGCCGGTCCTTTGACGGTATGCGCCGTCTGCCTTCCTATGGAGCCGCGCGTCTGGGGCATCAACGATTCCAAAAAGCTCACGCCGGCGCGCCGCGAGCTGCTCTCGGTGAAGATTGCCGAGGTGGCGACGGCGATCGGTTTTTGCCATATCGCGCCTAAGGATATCGATGAGATGGGCATGGCCCGTGCTATCCGTACCGCCGTTGCGGGCGCCGTGGCCGATACAGGACTTGAACCCGACTGCGTCCTCATGGATGGCAACCCCTTGGGCGCCGTTCCTAACGAGCGCGATGTGGTGAAGGGCGATGCCAAGATCGCCTGCATCGCCGCGGCGTCCATCATGGCCAAGGTCACGCGTGACGAGATGATGGTCGAGTACGACGCCGAGTACCCCGAGTACCATCTGGCCGAGTCGAAGGGCTATGCAAGCCCCGAGCATATCGAGGCCATTCGCAAGCATGGACTTTGTCCACTGCACCGCGTGAGCTTTTGCGGAAACTTTCTGCAGACTGAGCGCCTTTTCTAGGTCAATTGTGGAGACAGGGACCTCTGGGGTTTTATAAACCTGCTGGTAGCGGGCCGTATGCAACACCATTGTTGCGTACGGCCCGTTTTTTGACGGCATTTGGTCAGTTTTTGGTTTGTTTTCGGTACTTACCCGCATGAAAGGTGACCTCATCATCGGGGCAATGCAGTGTGCGGGAAAGGAGACCCCATGAGTGCCGCAAGCAAAAAGAGCAAGACGCAGCAGCTCAAGGAGCGTTGGGAAAACGGCGAGCTCGACTCCGGGGCGATGACGCCCGAGTTTATCAAGGGACTCAGTCCCCGCGAGCTGGGCATGCTGGGCGAGCTGATCACCATCGACTACTTTAACGAGCGCGGCTACACCTTGCTGGAGCAGGGCTATCGTTGCACCGAGGGCGAGGCTGATCTGGTGCTGCTCGATGAGCTCGACGATGTCGTGGTAATGGCCGAGGTCAAGACCAGACGCGTTGCACTGGATTGCAGCACGAGGGTCTTTCCGGAGGAGGCCGTGGACGCCCAAAAGCAACGCCGCTACCGCCGCATCGCAAGTTGCTATCTCATGGAGCATTATCCGCTCAAGGCGATTCGCTTCGATGCCGTGGGTGTCACCATCCGCGGCGGGCATATCGCCGAGATCGAGCACCAGTACAACGCGTTCGATTGGCAGGTGTCGTGATGGCGTTCGAGACGTTTGCCGTTCACGCGGCCTGCATCCGCGGCGTCGAGGCGATTCCCGTCACGGTCGAGGTCTCGCTTGCCGGTGGCGTTCCGGGCATCCAGATGCTCGGCATTCCGAGTATGGAGGTGATGGAGTCACGCGGTCGTATTCGCTGCGCGATGCGCTCCGCCGGGTTCGAGATCCCGCGCTCGGGCATTACCGTCAACCTGGCACCCGGCGATATCCGCAAGACCGGTAGCGGCTTTGACCTGCCCATCGCCATCGCGGTTCTAGCGGCCGATGGGCAGATTCCCCGTGACAACCTCGATCGCTGCCTTATCGCAGGTGAGCTTGGTCTGGACGGTACGGTGCTTCCCGTCAAGGGCGAGGTGGCGTTTCAGCTATTGGCTCGCGACATGGGGCTGTCTTTTATCGCCGGCAGGTCCGACCAGCATGTGCCACTCGCGGGCGTAGATTGCGGCTTTATCGACCATCTGTCTCAGCTTGCTCACGGCATGGGCGATGCCGCACGGCACTACTTGGATTCCGAGGGTGTCGAGGCGACCTTTGAGCCCGAGCTCGACTATGCAGACGTGCTGGGGCAGGAAGTCGCTAAACGCGGCATGGCGCTTGCGGCGGCAGGAGAACTCGGCTTGCTCATGATCGGGTCTCCGGGATCGGGCAAGACGATGCTCGCACGCCGTATGACCGGCATCCTGCCCGAGCTTTCCGTTGAGGATCAGCAGGAGGCACTGTGCATCCATTCGGTTTTGGGTGAGAACATTGATGGCTTGTTGGCGGGGCACCGCCCCTTCCGCAGTCCCCACCACAGTATTTCGACCGCAGGCCTTATCGGCGGCGGGCGCCCGGTGCACCCGGGTGAGATCAGCCTTGCTCATGGCGGCGTGCTCTTTTTGGACGAGCTTGCCGAGTTTCCCACTGGCGTGCTGCAGACGCTGCGTCAGCCCATCGAGCGCGGCTACGTGAGGATCGTACGCGTCGACGGGGCTTTTACCTTCCCGTCGCGCTTTCAGCTGCTCGCTGCGAGCAATCCCTGCCCCTGCGGCTTTTTGGGCGACCGTGAGGTGCCATGCCGCTGCTCGGCATCGATGGTCGAGCGCTATCGGTCTAAACTGCGCGGTCCTTTGGCCGACCGTATCGACATGATGATCGATGTGACCCGTCCCGACCCCCAAGTGATTATCGAGGGTGCGGAGGGTATGTCGTCGGCTGAGTTACGTGACTACGTTGTGCGCGGTCGCGCCTTTCGCGCTTGGCGCGAATCCCGCATGGACGATGCGGATGCCGAGGCCGAGGATGACGAGACGCGGTCCATTGACGGCGTCGTTTCGACCTTTGAGCTCGATGATGCGGCGGAGAAGTGTGTGCTCGGCCTGTCGAAGCGCACGCATCTCACAGGGCGTGGCATCGTGCGCCTTGTTCGCATTGCGCGCACGATCGCAGATGTCGCCGAGAGCGAGCAGGTGACGCAGGACCACGTGCTCGAGGCGGCGATGTACCAGGGAAGGAGGGACCAATGATGGCTGAGGGGACCTTCGAGCTGCATCCAGGTGACGCGTTGTATCCCGAGACCGTTTTGGAGCTTTCTGATGTACCTCAGACGCTCTATGTGCGCGGCAACCCCGAGGCGCTTTCGACGCCCGCGCTCTCCATCATCGGTGCGCGCAAGGCCTCGCCGTATGGTCTTGCCGTGGCAGAGCTTGCGGCGAAGGTGGCGGTTGATGCGGGAGTGACGGTAGTTTCGGGCGGCGCGGTCGGTTGTGACCAGGCCTCGGGTTGGGCTGCGGTCAACGCCGGCGGCAAACACGTCGTGGTGCTGGGGACGGGCGCCGACGTGGTCTACCCGCGTTCGAGCGCGGGGCTTATTACTCGCACGCTCGATACGGGTGGCGCGGTCGTGTCGATCTCTCCGTGGGGCATGGGTCCGCGCAAGTTCGCCTTCCCGCGCCGCAATCGCGTGATCGCGGCCCTGTCGCAAGCCCTCTTTGTATCCGAGGCGGGTATGCCTTCTGGGACGTTTTCTACAGCCGAGGCTGCTATGGATTTGGGGCGCGAACTTCTTGCCGTGCCGGGGTCGATCCTATCGCCCGAGTCGCGTGGCACGAATTACCTCATTGCGAACGGTGCCTGCTGCATTGTCGACGAGGAGTCCATCGAGATGGCTATCTCTCGCATATACGGCACCCTGCGCTACTCGCGCCCCGATGCTCCCGGCATTGCCGACCTGAATCCAACACAGCAGACCGTGATGCATGCGCTCATCGCCTCTCCGCTCAAGGTCGACGACATCGCGGCGCTCGTCTCACTCGATGCTGTCGGCGTACTCAAACTCTTGGGTTCGCTTGAACTCGAGGGCCTTATCGAGCGCATGATGGATGGAAGGTATGCGCCCTCCAGGTTTGCCCTTCACGCCCAGACGCCCTTCGGTCACAATGGAAAACGTGTCAATTAGAAAGGTGTTTGCAGATGCAGTTCGATCAGGTGACGGTTATCGGTGGCGGTCTGGCGGGTTCGGAATGCGCGATCCAGCTGGCAGACCGCGGGTTTGCCGTAAAGCTGTGCGAGATGCGCCCCCAGGTGAGCTCCCCGGCTCACCATACCGATCACCTGGCAGAGCTCGTCTGCTCCAATTCGTTTAAGTCGACCCGTCCGGATTCCGCGGCTGGTTTGCTAAAGGCCGAGCTTGAGCGTATGGGCTCGGTGCTGCTCGACTGCGCTCATCGCGCTGCTGTTCCCGCTGGTGGCGCCCTGGCGGTCGACCGTGTTACATTCTCCGAGCTCGTCGAGGCTGAGGTTGCCGCCCGCCCCAATATCGAGGTCGTTCACGGCGAGGTCACCCAGATCCCCGAGGGCCACGTGGTCATTGCCGCGGGCCCGCTGTGTTCACCGGCGCTGAGCGAAGAGGTCATGAAGCTCGTCGGTGGCGACGCCCTTGCGTTCTTCGATGCCGCGGCGCCGATCGTCGATGCCTCCACGCTCGATATGGACGTGCTGTTTTCGCAGTCGCGCTACGAGGAGCAGGGGAGCGGCGACTATCTCAACGCTCCGCTCAACAAGGAGGAGTACGAGGCCTTTATCGAGGCGCTCACCACGGCCGACCGCGTGGTGCTCAAGGACTTTGAGGGCGGCGATCTGTTCCAGGCCTGCCAGCCTGCCGAGGAGGTTGCGCGCACCGGCAAGGACGCCATTCGCTTTGGCGCCATGAAGCCCGTCGGCCTCACCGACCCGCGTACCGGACGTCGCCCTTGGGCGGCGATTCAGCTGCGTGCCGAGAACAAGGAGAAGACCGCCTATAACCTGGTGGGCTTCCAGACCAACCTGACCTTTGGCGAGCAGAAGCGCGTCTTCCATATGGTGCCGGGCCTGGAGAACGCTGAGTTCTTCCGCTACGGTGTCATGCACCGCAATACCTTTGTCGACGCCCCGCACGTGCTCGATGGCACCTTTGCCGTGCCCGGTACCGGCGTGCGCCTGGCCGGTCAGATCACCGGCACCGAGGGGTACATGGAAGCCGTGGCGACCGGTCTGCTCGCGGCGCTCAACACCCATGCAGAGGCTATCGGCGCCGATTCCGTCGAGTTGCCCCGCGTGGGCGCCCTGGGTGCGCTCGTGGGCTATGCGACCGATCCTGCCACCGTGGGCTATCAGCCCATGCATGTCAACTTTGGCCTGGTGCCGCCGCTCGAGGACGGTAAGCGCCGCAGCAAGCGCGACCGCTATCAGGCCTATGCGGACCGTGCGCTCGAGGCCCTCGATGCCTACTTGGCCACGCGTTCCGACTTGTTTGGAGGCGACCGGTCATAGCCTTTGACCTGTACGACACCGTCGACTCTTTTATCGCCTATATCGCACGCGTTGAGGGGCTTTCTCCCAACACGGTGACGGCCTATGGCTCGAGACTGGAGCGCTTTGCTGCCTGGTGCGAGCGCGAGGATATTGATGCTTTCGCTGCCGACGTGCGCACCATTCGTCGCTATCTTGCTGAGCTTTCGCGTGAACAGGTGGCTCCCCGAACGCTTGCGGCGCACCTGTCGGCTATCCGCTCTCTCTATCGCTGGATGGCTGCCGAGGGGATTGTCGAGGGCGATGCGGTCTCGGCGATCGCGTCGCCCAAGCTGCCGCGTGACCTGCCGGGCGTCCTTACGACCCAGCAGGTCGAGGCGCTGCTCAAGACGCCTGATACCTCAACACCCGCGGGACTGCGCGATGCGGCGATGCTCGAGTTGCTCTATGCCTCGGGTGCCCGCATCTCAGAGCTTGCGGCGCTCAATGTGGAATCCATCTCATGGTCCGAGCGCACGCTGCGCCTGTGGGGCAAGGGGAGCAAGGAGCGTATCGTCCCTCTGTATCGTCGTGCGCTCGATGTGACGCGTCTCTATATTGAAGAGGGGAGGCCGGAGTTGCTCGCTCGGGCAAAGCGCCGCGACCTCGCTACCGGGCCGCATCCGCTGCTTATATCGGCGCGCGGCAATCGCATGAGCGCCGCGATGCTCCGGCGGCGGTTCCATACGCTGGCGACGCTCGCCGGCATTCCGGCTGACATCGCCCCGCATGCGATGCGCCATACCTTTGCGACCGACTTGCTCGAGGGCGGTGCGGACCTGCGCTCGGTTCAAGAGCTGCTAGGTCATGCGAGCCTGTCCACGACGCAGATCTACACGCATCTCACACCCGATCGGCTTAAACGTGCCGTGGCTCAAGCCCATCCCCGCGGCGAATAGTGGCTGGGACGTCCCGCGCCGCACTCAGGTGTGTGGTTTTGATTGCGGGTTGGCAGGAAGAGGCATTCCTGCTATCATTCATCGGGTTGCTTCACGGCAACATGTTTTTATCACGCACGCGCGGCTACTTCATACCGTGGTGCCCGGGCTTTGGTAGCACATGTCCGGGTTGGTTTTGGAGGATGACCCCGCGCGGAGGCAAACCACAGGAGGTTTAACATGGCTACCAAGATTAATATCCGCACCCTGCTCGAGGCCGGCTGCCACTTCGGTCACCAGACCCGTCGCTGGAACCCCAAGATGAAGCCGTTCATCTTCGGTGAGCGCAACGGCATCTACATCCTCGACCTCAAGCAGACCATCCTCGACGCCGACCAGGCCTACACCTTCGTCAAGAACGTCGCCAAGGGTGGCAACGTGCTGTTCGTCGGCACCAAGAAGCAGGCTCAGGAGGCCGTCAAGAACGCTGCTGAGCGCGCCAACATGCCTTACATCAACCAGCGTTGGCTCGGCGGTATGCTGACCAACTTCGTCACCATCCGCTCCCGCATCAACCGCATGGAGGAGCTCGAGGCCATGGTCGAGGACGGCCGCATGGCAGTGCTCCCCAAGAAGGAGCAGGCTGTTCTGGGCAAGGAGCTCACCAAGCTCCAGACCAACCTCGGTGGCGCCCGCGACATGAAGGGTCTGCCCCAGGCTCTCTTCGTTATCGACACCAAGCGCGAGGAGAACGCTATCAAGGAGGCTCAGCGCCTGAACATCCCCGTCGTCGCTCTGATCGACACCAACTCCGATCCCGATGAGGTCGAGTACGGCATCCCCTGCAACGATGACGCTATCTCCGCTGTCACCCTTATGTGCGAGCTCATGGCTGACGCCTGCCTCGCTGGCTCCGGCAAGGAGCAGGTCTCCGAGGCCGAGATGGCCGCTGAGCCCAAGGCCGAGTAAATCAGTCTTAGTTAATTCTTTTTCATCTCTTTGAAAGGAACCACAATGGCCCAGATTACCGCCGCTATGGTCAAGCAGCTCCGCGAGATGACCGACTCCCCGATGATGGAGTGCAAGAAGGCTCTCGTCGAGGCTGACGGCGACATGGACGCCGCTGTCGACGTTCTGCGCAAGAACGGCCTCGCCAAGGCTGCCAAGAAGGCTGGCCGTGAGACCAACGAGGGCGCTGTCGCCGCGTTCGTCTCCGAGGACGGCAAGACCGGCGCTCTGCTCGAGCTCTCCTGCGAGACCGACTTCGTCGGCTCCAATGCTAAGTTCACCGGCTTTGCTTCCAAGGTCGCTGAGGTTGTCGCTACCACCGAGCCTGCTGACGTCGACGCTCTGCTCGAGAAGCCGATGGGCGAGGAGACCGTTTCCTCCGAGCTCACCGAGATGATTCACATCATGGGCGAGAACATGAAGATCTCCCGTTTCGCCGCCCGCAAGGCTGAGAACGGCGCTCTCGCTTCTTACATCCACATGGGTGGTAAGATCGGCGTTCTCGTCGAGTTCGCTTTCGAGAAGGCCGAGACCGCTCAGGCTGAGTCCTTCAAGACCTTTGCTCATGACGTTGCCCTTCAGGTTGCCGCCGTCGCCCCGATTTGCGCTACCCGCGATCAGGTTCCGGCCGAGACCGTCGAGCACGAGAAGCAGATCTACATGGCTCAGGCTGCCGAGTCCGGCAAGCCCGAGGCTATCCAGGAGAAGATGGCTGTTGGCCGTCTGGAGAAGTTCTACAAGCAGTCCGTGCTCACCGAGCAGGAGTTCATCAAGGACAGCTCCCTCACCATCAAGAAGTACGCTGAGCAGGTCTCCAAGGAGCTCGGCGACACCATTACCGTCGTTGCCTTTGACCGTCTGGTGCGTGGCGAGTAAATAAGCTCTTGTAGCTGGTAATGAGCAGGCTGTGGGTTTTACTCACAGCCTGCTTTTTCATGGCTCCCCGTTAAGCCTTTGATATTATGTTATGAGTCTAATTAAAGGAGGATCGCTTTGTCCGACATCCGATATAAACGCGTGCTTCTGAAGCTCTCCGGTGAAGCGCTGATGGGCGATGGCAACTACGGCATCGACCCCAAGGTTACCGATCATCTTGCCAAGCAGGTCAAGGAGCTGCTCGCCGTTGGTCATGAGGTCGGCGTCGTTGTCGGCGGCGGCAATATTTTCCGCGGCATGGCCGGTGCCGCCGGTGGTATGGACCGCGCCCAGGCCGATTACATGGGTATGCTCGCTACCGTTATGAACGCGCTTGCCCTGCAGGATGCCTTCGAGCACAACGATGTTCCCTGCCGCGTGATGAGCGCTATCCAGATGAACGAGATCTGCGAGCCCTATATTCGCCGTCGCGCCATCAACCACCTGTCCAAGGGCAACGTCGTTATCTTTGCCGCCGGATCGGGTAATCCGTACTTTACGACTGACACCGCCGCGGCCCTTCGCGCCTGTGAGATCGGTGCCGAGATTCTGATTAAAGCCACCAAGGTTGATGGCATCTACGACAAGGATCCCGTCAAGTGCGCTGACGCCGTCCGCTTTGACAAGATCACCTATCACGAGGTGCTCGTTCGCGGCCTGCAGGTTATGGATTCCACGGCTACGGCTCTTTGCCAGGACAACCGTATGCCCATTTTGGTCCTCAACATCGATGGCGAGGACACCGTCAAGCGCGCGCTCGCGGGTGAGCCCGTCGGCACGCTCGTCTATCAGGAGGATTAAGCATGGCAGAGAACATCACCGCCCACATGGACAAGTCACTCGAGTCCCTCAAGCATAACTTCTCCAAGGTCCGCACTGGCCGCGCCAACGCTAACATTCTGTCCGACATCACCGTCGACTACTACGGTGTTGCCACGCCCGTCACGCAGGTTGCCGCCGTTAAGACCCCCGAGGCCCACATGCTGCTTATCGAGCCGTGGGATAAGGCGCTCATCAATGCCATCGTCAAGGCTATCAGTGCCTCCGACCTGGGCATTACCCCCAACTCCGATGGTACCGTCGTGCGTCTGCCGTTCCCGGCTCCCACCGAGGAGCGTCGTCGCGAGCTCGTTAAGGAGTGCCGCGAGTACGCCGAGCAGGCCAAGGTCTCCATCCGCAACATCCGCCGCGACTTTAACAACAAGCTCGAGCGCGACGAGGAGCTCACCGAGGACGATGTTCGTCGCGAGCAGGCCAAGGTTCAGAAGCATACCGACGAGTATGTTGCCAAGGTCGAGGAGCTTCTGAAGGAAAAAGAAGCCGAGGTCATGGAGATCTAAGGTGCAATACGACGAGCATAAACTGGTCGAGTACTTTGCCGACGCCCCTGCGGGCGTCGGTTTTTCCGACCTTGACCTCAATAACATTCCGCACCATATTTCGTGCATCATGGACGGCAACGGCCGTTGGGCCACGTCGCGCGGTCTTGCCCGCACCGAAGGCCACAAGGCCGGCATCGTCTCGCTGCGCGAGATCATTACCGCCTGCGTGCGCCTGGGCGTCGACGTGCTTTCGGCCTATGCGTTCTCAACCGAAAACTGGAATCGCCCGCAGCACGAAGTCAACGTTCTGATGCAACTGTTTGCCAAGACGTTTATCGATGAGCTGCCGCTGCTTAAGCGCGAGAACGTCCGCGTTGTCTTTTTGGGCGATATTTCTGCGCTGCCCAAGAAGACCCGCGACGTCTTTGAGCGCGGCCTTGCCGAGTGCGCCGACCATACCGGTATGACGCTGGCGCTGGCCGTTAACTACGGCGCCCGTGCTGAGATCACCCGCGCTGTCCGCCAGATCGCGCTTGATGCCGCCGCTGGGAAGATCGACCCCGCCGCTATCGACGATGATATGGTTGCTTCGCACCTGTACACCGCCGGCCTTCCCGATCCGGAGCTCGTGATTCGCACCTCTGGCGAGCTTCGTCTTTCGAACTATCTGCTGTGGCAGGTTGCTTATTCCGAGTTCTATGTCACCGATACCTATTGGCCTGACTTTGATCGTTGGGGCCTTGTCGACGCCATTTTGGCCTACCAGGGTCGCGACCGTAGGTTTGGTGGACTGAGCAAGACCGAGGAGGCTTAATCGTGTCCGAACGTCCCAAGGCATCCGCTCCCAAGGCGCCTACTTCCGCGAAGCCCGCGCGTAAGGCTTCCGCTGCAGGCGCCCCTGCAGCGAAGAGCGGCTCCGGTTCGTGGCTGGCGGGCTTTATCACCCGTGCCGCCGCCGGTATCGTCTATGCCGTTGTCTTTATCCTGTGCCTGGTTTTGGGTATTGTGCCCACGGCCATCTTCGTGTCCGTCATGAGCGGTCTGTGCTGCTATGAGTTCTTCCGCATGACGAGGCTCGACGGCAAGGTTGCCAACGAGCGCCTTGGTATCACTGCCGCCGTGCTCTTTCCGCTCTCGGCTCTGGGCGATTCGCTGCTGTTGAACGCCCTGCTGTTCGCTTTGATGCTTGCGGTTGGTATCTGGTATGTCTGGTCTCCGCGCACTCGCATCTCTGACGTTGCCGTGACGCTCATGGGCCCTATCTACACTGGCTTTATGCTGTCGGCTATCGTGCTGCTGCGCGATGCCGTGCCCGGTTTTGCCGGCGCCCTGCTTTCGGTGGGCGTTTGCGCGTCCCTTTGGGTCTCCGACTCGTTTGCCTACATCGTGGGCAGCCGCATCGGCAAGCATAAGATGGTTCCCAAGATCTCTCCCAAAAAGAGCTGGGAAGGCTTTGTCGGCGGCATCTTGGGCTCTGTCTTGATCTGGCTCATCCTGTGGGCAACGCACTTCTATAAGCTGAGCCTACCCTATGCACTGCTGTGCGGCGTGGTCGTCTCCATCCTGGGCGTTATCGGCGACCTCATCGAGTCGCGTATCAAGCGCGGCGTGGGCGTCAAAGATTCCGGCAATCTCATCCCGGGCCACGGCGGCATGCTCGACCGCAGCGATTCGCTCATCTTTGGCTGCATTACCGCGCAGCTGCTGCTGATGATCGGAGGCGTGCTGTAATGGCTTATCAGACCACCTACGGTCCCGACGGGCGTCTTCGTGTTGCCGTTCTGGGCTGTACTGGTTCTATCGGCACTCAGGCGCTCGATGTGTGCCGTCAGCATGCCGATCGCCTGCAGGTGACGGCGCTGTCTGTTAATTCCAGCACCTCCGAGCTCGTTGCCGCTGCCCGTGAGTTCTCGGTTCCGGCGGTTGCCGTGGCGGACGCCTCCCATGGCGCCGACGCCGTGCTGCAGGAACTGCCCGAGGGCACGGAGTTCGGCGTTGGCGCGCAGGCCGTGTGCGAGCTCGCATGCCGCGATGATGTCGATTGCGTGCTCGTGGCCATCGTGGGCGCTGCCGGTCTCGAGGCGAGCCATGCTGCCCTGACCTCGAACAAGCGTCTTGCCCTGGCTAACAAGGAGTCGCTCGTCGTCGGTGGCGATCTGCTTATGCCGTTGGCGCAGCCGGGCCAGCTTATCCCTGTCGACTCCGAGCATTCTGCCATCTACCAGTGCTATCTTGGCGAGAATCCGCGTGAGGCTCACTGCATTTGGCTTACCTGCTCGGGCGGCCCGTTCTTTGGCCGCACGCGTGACGAGCTCGATCGCGTGACGCGTGCCGATGCCCTGGCGCATCCTACGTGGGCTATGGGTGCCAAGATCACGATTGACTCCGCCACCCTCATGAACAAAGGTCTGGAGCGTATCGAGGCCATGCATCTATTTGGCTGCGATCTCGATTTCATTAACGTGGTCGTGCAGCGCCAGTCTAAGATTCACTCCATGGTCGAGTTTGCCGACGGCTCTGTGATGGCGCATCTCGGTGCCTCCGACATGCGCATTCCCATCCAGTTTGCCTTCTCGTATCCCGAGCGTTGGGATACGCCGGCTCCGCGTATCGATTTCCGCGAGTTGGGGCAGCTTACCTTTGACGCGGCCGATATGGATACCTTCCGCTGCCTTGCGCTGGCCGAGCGTGCCGGCAAGACGGGCGGCACCATGCCGTGCGTGCTCAATGCCGCCAACGAGGTCGCCGTCGATGCCTTCTTGCATGATGGCTGCAGTTTTACCGATATCGACCGCATTGTGGAATCCTGCATGGATGCTCACGATGCGCAGACGGTCGATTCGTTTGAACAGCTTCGCGACATCGATGGCTGGGCGCGTGAAAAGGCCGCGCAGGTGCTCGCCGCAACCCGTTCTTAACCCATAAGGATTGCTTTTTCGTTTTATGGATACTGTTCTGAGCGTTCTCTCATCGGTCTTTTGGGGCCTGCTGATGCTTTCCGTCCTCGTGTTTTTGCACGAGGGCGGCCACTTTTTGGCGGCGCGTGCCTGCGGTGTCCGCGTAACTGAGTTCTTTTTGGGCCTGCCGTGTCGTTTTGATATCCACCACACGTCTCGTCGTATCGGCACCAAGTTTGGCGTGACGCCGCTGCTGCTGGGTGGTTATGCGGCCATTTGTGGCATGGATCCGACCGACGTCTCGTGTGCCGACCGCGTGCTTGCTGCCATCTATCGTCACGGCCGTGTGACGGTGGCCGATCTTGCCGTCGAGCTCGAGCTGTCCGAGGAGGTTGTGCTCGAGGCCTGTGCTTTGCTGTTGGGCTGGGGCTCCATCGCTCCCTGGTATGAAGAAGGGGAAAAGCCTTCGCCCAGTTACTATCCCACCAAGTACCAGACCCTGCCGCGTGATGCCGCGGGCTATACCACCTTTGACGGCCGTCTGTTCGATCGTGAGCACGCGACTGCCGAGGGCGATGTATGGGAACTGCCGTGCGGCGAGTCCGAATTCCTTGCACGCGAGCGCTCGCACACCTATTTGGGTCAGGGCTTTGTCAAGCGTGCCTTTATGCTGCTTGCGGGCATTATCGTCAATATCCTGACGGGCTTTTTGCTCCTTATGAGCATCTATTCCATCGCAGGTGTCACGGTGCCGGTGGATACCAATGTGATCGGCCAGGTTGACGAAGGCTCGGTTGCCGCAGCGGCGGGAATCGAGGGCGGCGACGCGATCCTTTCGGTCGACGGAGTATCGTGCTCTACTTGGATGGACGTATACGATGCCATCGGCAAGGCTGCCGGTAAGGACGATATCGCCATCGAGTATGAGCGTGACGGCAAGCGGCATTCAACCACGGTTGCACTCAAAGAGGACGAGCGCCTCGGTGTGTATGCCTCTACGCAGGTGGTCCGTTTAGACCCCATCACGTCGGCTCGTCTGTCCTTATCCTATGTCGTGCAGACAGCGGAGGGCGTGATGCGCCTGCTCCAGCCGCAGCATACGATGGAGATTCTCGATCAGTCCTCATCGATCGTGGGTATTAGCGTTATGTCCTCACAGGCTGCTGCCGCTGGCCCTGCAACGTTCCTTTCGTTTGCCGCCCTCATTTCGTTCTCGCTTGGCTTTATGAACCTGCTGCCTATCCCACCGCTCGATGGCGGCAAGCTGGTCATCGAGATCATTCAAAAGATTGCTGGCCGCGAGCTTCCGCTCAAGGTCCAGTCGATCGTGAGCTATGTGGGCATCGCGCTTTTTGCGCTGCTGTTTGTCTATATGCTTCGTTCCGACATCCTTCGATTTATTCTGTAGGGGAGTGTTTGGATTGTCTTTATCCCATCCTTTGCCTCGCGAGCTGACGCGCCCCGTGCATGTGGGCGGCGTGCAGATCGGTGGCGGTGCGCCGGTGGTGGTCCAATCCATGACCTGCACCGATACCGCTGATGCCCAGGCAACGCTTGCGCAAGTGCGTGCTTTGGTGCAGGCTGGCTGCGATATCGTGCGCGTGAGCGTGCCCACCGAGGCTGCGCTTGAGGGTTTCCGCACCATCTGCGCCGAGTCTCCGGTGCCGATTGTCGCCGATATCCACTTTAACCATAAGCTCGCCATTGGTGCCGTTGAGGCCGGTGCTGCCAAGCTGCGCATCAATCCCGGCAATATCGGCGATTGGGCCAAGGTTGACGCGGTGATCGATGCTGCGGGTGCCGCTGGCTGTGCGATTCGTATCGGCGTCAATGCCGGTTCGCTTGAGCAGGATATCGCCGAGCGCGACGACCTCACGCAGCCCGAAAAGCTCGTGATGTCGAGCGAGCGTTTCGTCAAGCATTTTGAAGACCGCGGCTTTACGAACATTGTGCTTTCGGCCAAGGCCCATAGCGTGCAAACGACGCTCGATACCTATCGAGCCCTGTCGCGTGAGATTCCCCACGTCCCGCTTCACTTGGGCGTAACCGAGGCGGGTACCAAGCTGCAGGGCACCATTAAAAGCTCGGTGGGCCTTGGTATCCTGCTGTCTGAGGGTATCGGTGACACCATGCGCGTCTCGCTCACAGCCGATCCGGTTGAGGAGCCGCCGGTCGCCTGGGGTATCCTGCAGTCCCTGGGCCTGCGTCGCCGTGGCCCCGAGATTGTCTCGTGCCCCACGTGCGCCCGCTGCCAGGTTAACCTGATTCCCATCGCTGAGGAAGTAACCGAGCGGCTTAAGAACTATGCCGCACCGCTTTCGATTGCCGTCATGGGATGTGTCGTTAATGGCCCCGGTGAGGCTTCTGATGCCGACCTGGGCGTTGCTTGCGGACGTGGTCAGGCTCTGCTCTTTTCGCATGGCCAGATCATTGGTAAAGTAGCTGAGGACCAAATTGTCGAAGCGCTTATGGCAGAGGTCGACAAACTTATTGAGGAGAAATAAATGACTCGAGCAATGTATATGTCTAAGCTGTATGCTCCGACGCTCAAAGAGGATCCGGCCGACGCCGAGCTTGCGAGCCATCGCCTGCTGCTTCGTGCCGGCATGATTCGCAAGGAGGCCGCCGGTCTCTATTCCTATCTGCCGCTCGCTTGGCGCTCGATTCGTAAGATCGAGAACATCGTGCGCGACGAGATGGACGCCGCTGGCGCCCAGGAGCTCATGATGCCCATTATGGTCGATGCCGAGCTGTGGCGTGAGTCCGGCCGCATCGATGCCTATGGCAAGGAGCTCGTGCGCTTTGACGACCGTCATGGTCGCGAGTTTGTGCTGGGCCCCACGCATGAGGAGACCGTCACGGCCCTGGTGCGCAACGAGCTGCGCTCCTATAAGCAGCTGCCCGTCAACCTGTACCACATTCAGGACAAGTTCCGCGATGAGTTCCGTCCCCGCTTTGGCCTGATGCGCGGTCGTGAGTTCATCATGAAGGACGCCTATAGCTTCTCTGCCACGCAGGAGAGTCTGCAGGAGGAGTACGACAAGATGAAGCAGGCTTACGCCAACATCTGCGAGCGCTGTTACATCAAGGCTCTGCCCGTTGTCGCCGACTCCGGCGAGATCGGCGGCGACACTTCCGTCGAGTACATGGCCCTGGCCGACGCCGGCGAGGCCTCGCTCGTGTACTGCGACGATTGCGGCTTTGCTGCCGATGACGAGGCTGCAAGCACCAAGGTCGTTGTGACCGAGGGTCCCGGCGACGGCACGCTCACCAAGGTCGAGACTCCGGGCATGGGCACCATCGAGGCCGTCGCCAAGTTCTTCGGCTTCCCCGAGAACGGCACGCGCAAGTCGCTGGCGTTGATTGACTCCGAGGGCAAGCCGGTCGTGGCCATTGTTCCGGGCGACCACGAGCTCAACGACTGTAAGGCCGAGCACGTCTTTGGCAAGGGCTATCGCATGATGACCGACGAGGAGCTCCAGACCTACGGGCTGCACAAGGGCTTTATCGGACCGGTCAACCTGCCCGAGGGCATCCGCCTGGTGTGCGATGAGAGTCTGCGTGAGTCCAAGCAGTGGGCCTGCGGTGCCAACGAGGTCGACTATCACTTTACCGGTGCCTGCCCCGAGCGCGACTTTACCGTCGACGAGTGGGCCGACCTGGTCACCGTCGTCGCCGGCGATCCCTGCCCTCACTGCGGCAAGCCGCTCTCTGCTGCTCGCGGCATCGAGGTTTCCCAGGTCTTCCAGCTGGGCACCAAGTACTCCGAGGCCATGGGGGCCACCTTCATGGACGAGGACGGCAAGGAGAAGCCGCTTATCATGGGTTGCTACGGCGTGGGCGTGTCTCGCTCGCTCGCTGCCGTCGTGGAACAGCACAACGACGAGCACGGCATAGTCTGGCCGGTCTCCGTCGCTCCGTACGAGGTCGCGGTGATTCCGCTCGACCCCAAGAAGGAGGAGTGCGCTTCCGTCTGCGAGCAGATCGTTGATGGCCTGTGCGCCGAGGGTATCGAGGTCGTCGTCGACGATCGCGATGAGCGTCCCGGCTTTAAGTTTGCCGACAACGACCTTATGGGCTTCCCGTATCAGGTGGTGCTCGGCAAGCGTGGCCTTAAGAACGGCACTGTCGAGCTCAAGGATCGTGCCACGGGCGACCGTCAGGATGTGGCGATCGACGAGGTCGTCGCCAAGGTCGCTGAGCTTGTGAAGGCTGCCCGCCGCTAATCGCCGATTTCGCTTGTAGTTCGATATACGGGACGGCCCCGCATTTCTCCAGATAGGGGAGATGCGGGGCCGTCCTTTTATCTTGTCGACGTACTCAATCGCTAAAAGGAAACCCCACAGCCCATGCGAGCTGCGGGGCTTCCTTTGTGCCTCCGATGCGAAATAAATCGCTCAGATATTACTGATAATCGACGACGTCGATCCAGTTCTTAAGGAACTCATCGTTCACGTTGCGCTTACGAGCGAGCTCGGAAGCGGCGACGATGCTCGTCCACTGACGCACGACCTGCATGGGCATGTCGGCGCGGTCGCAGTAGAGCTCCAGATAAGCCTCGGCCTGGTCCTTGCTGTTGAGGGCAAAGAGCAGGTAGGTGGTGGCAACGTCGGCAGCAGGGGAGCCCTGGGTAGCGTGTGCCCAGTCGCACACATAGAGCTGGCCGTCGTCGCCGACGATGACGTTGGAGGGGTTGAAGTCGCCGTGGCAGACCTTGAACTCCTTGGTCATACCGTCCAGACGCTCCTGAAGGTTGTAGCGCGTGGTGGCATTGAGCTGATCAAGGCTGTCGATCATGCGGGCGAACTTGTCGCGCTGACGGTTGAGCAGCGGGGAGGTGTAGCCGTTGATCTCAATCTGGAGGTCGACGAACATCTCGAGGTACTCACCGAAGCGCTGGGGCTCGGCAGTCATCTTCTCGGCAAGGGTGGTGCCCGGAACCTTCTCGGTCACGAGCGCCCAGCCGTTGGCGTTCTCGAGCTGGGAAACCTCGAGAGCCTTGGGGCTGCGGATGCCGCACTCATTGATGCGGGCAAGATTCAAAGCCTCGTTGAACACGTCGGAGACGGGCTTGGTCTCGTTAAAGACCTTGACGATCTTGTCGCCCAGGTCGTAAACGACCTTGTTGCCACGGCGGACGAGCTCGGTCTTGGAATCGGGTAGCAGCATGGTTGCATCCTTTCAACGATGCGATAGAAGCGACGGCGGGGGTGTGTGAAACACCCGTGCACCCCCGCCGTTAAAAACCGTGCTAGAACTAGCAGACGGCGTAATCCTGAGGCTCGCGGCCGTAGTAGGCGTCCAGGTAGAGCTCCTTGATCTCGCTCATGAGCGGGTAGCGCGGGTTAGCGCCGGTGCACTGGTCGTTGAATGCCTGCTCGGTCATCTCGTCGAGGGTGTCGAGGAAGTACTGCTCGTCAACACCGTAGTCGGCGATGGTCTTCTTGACACCGATGAAGTCCTTGAGCTCCTCGAGCTTCGTGATGAAGTTCTCGAAGACCTCCTTGTCGTCCTTGCCCTCGATGCCGCAGTACTTGGCCATCTCGGCGTAGTTGTGCAGCGCGTTGGGGTAAGGATACTGGGAGAAGGTACCCATCTTGACGGGAGCCTCGGCGGCGTTGTAGCGCATGACGCGAGTCAGGATGACGGCGTTTGCGAGGCCGTGGGGCAGGTGATGGAAAGCGCCGAGCTTGTGGGCCATGGAGTGGTTGAGGCCCAGGAAGGCGTTGGCGAAGGCCATACCGGCCATGCAGGAGGCGTTGTGCATCTCCTCGCGGGCGTGCGGGTCCTTGGCTCCGTTCGTGAAGCTGGAGGGCAGGTTCTCGAAGACGAGCTTAGCAGCGCGCTCGGAGAGGCCCTTGGTGTAGTCGGAAGCCATGATGGAGACGTAGGACTCGATGGCGTGGGTCATGACGTCGATGCCGGAGGCAGCGGTCAGGCCGCGCGGGGCGGTCATGCAGTTGTCGGCGTCGACGATAGCCATGTTGGGGAGCAGCGCGTAGTCGGCGAGCGGCCACTTGATGCCGGTCTCCTTGTCGGTGATGATGGCGAACGGCGTGCACTCGGAGCCGGTACCCGAGGAGGTCGGGACGGCGACGAAGTAGGCCTTCTTGCCCATCTCGGGGAAGGTGAAGATACGCTTGCGGATGTCCATGAAGTCCATGGCCATGTCCTCAAACTTGCACTCGGGGTGCTCGTACATCATCCACATGATCTTGCCGGCGTCCATAGCGGAGCCACCGCCGACGGCGATGATGACGTCCGGCTCAAAGAGAGCCATCTGCTTGGCACCACGACGTGCGCACTGCAGCGACGGATCGGGCTCGACGTCGTAGAAGCAGTCGTGGGCGATGCCCATCTCGTCGAGCTTGGCCTCGATGGCGCGGGTGTTGCCATTCTTGAAGAGGAACTGGTCGGTGACGATGAAGGCGCGCTTCTTGCCCATGACGTTGCCAAGCTCGTCGAGGGCGACGGGCGTGGAACCCTTCTTGAAGTAGACCTTCTCGGGAGCGCGGAACCACAGCATGTTCTCACGGCGCTCGGCCACAGTCTTAACGTTGATCAAGTGCTTCACCCCAACGTTCTCGGAGACGGAGTTGCCGCCCCAGGAGCCGCAGCCCAGGGTCAGAGACGGCTTCATGCCAAAGTTGTACAGGTCACCGATGCCGCCGTGCGAGGACGGGGTGTTGATGACGATACGGCAGGCCTTCATGACGTGCTCGAACAGGCTGATCTTCTCGGCCTGGGCGGGGTGCACGTACAGAGAGGCGGTGTGGCCCGGGCCACCGGCGAGCACCAGGTGCTCGGCCTTGTCGACGGCCTCCTGGAAGTCCTTGGCGTGGTACATGGCCAGGACCGGGGAGAGCTTCTCGTGGGAGAACTCCTCCTTGGCGGGGTCGGTGGAGGTGACCTCGGCGATCAGGATCTTGGTCTTGGCGGGAACCTCGATGCCGGCGAGCTCGGCGATCTTGGCGGCAGCCATGCCGGGGATGCGGTGATCGAGGGCGCCGTTCTTGAACATAGCGGCACGCAGGGCCTCCATCTCGGCACCCTGCTTGACGAAGTAGCAGCCGCGCTTCTGGAACTCGGCCTTAACCTGGTCATAGATGGTGTCGATGACGGTCACGGACTGCTCGGAAGCGCAGATCATGCCGTTGTCGAAGGTCTTGGAGTGGATGATGGAGTTGACGGCGAGCAGCACGTCGGCGGTGTCGTCGATGACGACCGGGGTGTTACCGGCGCCAACGCCCAGGGCGGGCTTGCCCGAGGAGTAGGCGGCCTTGACCATACCTGGGCCACCGGTGGCGAGGATGATGTCGACGTCGCGCATGACCATGTTGGTCAGCTCGATGGAGGGGACATCGACCCAGCCGATGATGCCCTCGGGGGCGCCGGCCTTGACGGCGGCGTCAAGCACGAGCTTGGCGGCGGCGATGGTGCACTTGGCGGCAGCCGGGTGCGGGGAGATGATGATGGCGTTGCGGGTCTTCAGGCAGATCAGCGTCTTGAAGATCGCGGTGGAGGTGGGGTTGGTCGTCGGGATGACGGCGCCCACGATACCGATGGGCTCGGCGATCTTGGTGATGCCGTAGGCCTCGTCGCGCTCCAGGACACCACAGGTCTTGGTGTTCTTGTAAGCGTTGTAGATGTACTCTGCGGCGTAGTGGTTCTTGATGACCTTGTCCTCAAGAACGCCGCGGCCGGTCTCCTCGATGGCCATCTTCGCCAACGGGATACGAGCCTTGTTGGCGGCCATGGCGGCCTCATAGAAGATCTTGTCGACCTGCTCCTGCGTGTACGTAGCAAAAAGCGCCTGGGCCTCTCGCATCTGAGCGAGCTTAGCCTCAAGCGCCTCTACGTTGTCCACAATTGCGGGAGTAGTGTTTTCCGGTGACTTTTTCACCATTTGTGTCTCCTTGCGATCGGAGATTTACCCTACGCCTTGCATGATAGCAAGAAATTATTCGGCGAACGGTAAGATTCCCGTAAAAGGCACACTAAAACGCTTCAACTAAATGAACCGTTTCAACTAATGATGCACCGCCCCACTCATTGGGGACAGACTTACATGAGTGCTTTCACTCATTTGGGACAGACATTGTTTTGCCATTTTGCCGCTCTGGACCTGTTTTTGCCGCTCATTGGATATAAATAGGTCACAGGCTCAGCATTTCGCGTTGCTTCTCTCCTTTTAGGTGTTGCCTGTACAGTTTTGGAAGGAGAGATTATGCCCCGATGTGCCCGCGCCGTTTCGATCACCGGCTATTACCATGTCTTTGACCGTGGTAACTCCAAACAGATTATTTTTGAAGATGACTCCGACCGTTATCGTTTCTTATCGGATATCTCGGATAGGTTCTCGCGCCATGAAGTGGCGGTGTTGGCTTGGTGCCTTATGGACAATCACTTCCATTTGATGGTTGATGACCCATATGACAACCTTTCAAAGGCAATGCAGTGCGCATTGACGGCATATGCTAAATATTTCAATGGGAAAACGGGAAGAACGGGGCATCTGTTTGACAATCGCTATTCGCGGGTCGCGGTTGAGTCGGACACGCAGGCGGTGCAGCTGCTCGACTATATCCATCTCAATCCGGTGAAAGGCGCAATCAACTCACTCGAGGCGTACCGTTGGTCAAGCTACAAGGCATATCAGCTGGGCTATGATCCCTTTGACATCTGCGATGCGGCCCCTATGCTCGATATTGTCGGAGGCTCCCGTCGCTATTGCGAGCATCTCAAGGAAGTTGCCGGGCGCATCTGGTCAGTGGAGGTTCTTCCACGCCGGCGGATCCCCGATGAGGAGGCCTTTTCCGTTGCGCGCGAAGTCCTGCCGAGCATAGATCCTGCGCTGCTCAAGGCTCTGCCACGCCCCGAACGCGATGCCTGTCTTTTGAGGCTCAGGCGGGCGCATCTCACGGTCAAGCAAATTGCCCGTATCACCGGTATCGGCGCTACAAGCGTGACCAAGGCCACCATAGGCTGGAATGAGGCAGCGTGAGGCAGGGGCGAACCGCTGCCGGCACGCGTTATGTCTGTCCCAAATGTGTGAAAGCACTCATGTAAGTCTGTCCCCAATGGGTGAGTCTGTCCCCAATGAGTGCAAAAAGGCGCCCTCCACATGGAGGACGCCTTTGGTAAGTTCTATGTGAACGCGAGGTCTTTGACCCGGAGAGTCCGAGGTACTTGTTGCTAAGACCTTATTTAGGAGCGCGCAACCTTGCCGGACTTGAGGCAGGTGGAGCAAACGTTCATCTTGCGACGGTGACCATCGACGACGACGTAGACGCGCTGGATGTTGGGGCGGAACTTACGGTTGGTGACGCGGTGAGAGTGGCTGATGGAGCGACCGGCAACGGGGTGCTTACCGCAAACTTCGCAAACTTTGGACATAACTGACCCTCCTTGGGCGACAAACGAACATGTCGCGTTAACAAACAAGCCTGAACTATAGCACAGAAGCATGCCTCTGTGCGCAATCTACACAGAGATATTTCTCTTTTGGCGATAGTGCCCACGCCACGGCCCTGGACGTAGATCCGATTTGCGTGCAGCAGAGGGGATTATGCCAGCTCGCAACAAGGTTTTCAAGCGCGTCCCATAAATATATATAGGTTTATGGAGCTATTGGCTCCGTTTACGGATTGACTAGTATTTATGCTCGCATTTGAGCCCGAGGTTGGCTACACTATGCCTTGACCATTAAAGGGGTACGAGATACCCACATGGAATTACATAGCTGTCAATAAGCAGTACTTCCTGTGGGTGTCTGGTCCGCTTTGAGCGGTCGGGCATCTATTTTTTTGACTGTGTCAGCAGTCAAGACATGTGAGGAAGGAGATCGATGGGCACGACTTCCCCCAAGGCGGTCATCATGGACGAGACCGCCGTCAACCGAGCGATGACCCGCATCGCGCACGAGATTCTCGAGCGCAACGAGGGCTGTGAAGACCTCGCTCTGGTCGGCATCGTCACGCGCGGTGACCTTCTGGCAAAGAAGCTCGCCGAGGCGATCAAGGAGATCGAGGGTGTCGACGTTCCGCTCGGCAGCCTGGACATCAGCTTCTATCGCGATGACTATGCGACCAATTTCGCTCCCGCGATCCACGCTACCAACATTCCCTTCAGCGTCGACGGCAAGCGCGTCGTGCTGGTGGACGACATCCTGTACACGGGTCGTACCATCCGCGCCGCTCTGGACGCCGTTATGGACCTGGGCCGTCCGAACCGTATCGAGCTGGCAGTTCTCGTTGACCGCGGTCACCGCGAGCTCCCTATCTCACCGGACTTTGTCGGCAAGAACGTTCCCTCGTCGCACGAGGAGAACGTGCACCTATATATGAAGGAAGTCGACGGCCGTACCGCTGTCGAGATCAACGACGTCGCGCCGGGTTCCCACGTGGGCTCCGCGCCGCTGGGAGGTGAGTAGTACCGTGGCGTTCAACCATAAGCACCTGATTGACATTACCGAGTACTCCGAAGAGGACATCAAGCTCATCCTCGAGACCGCCAAGGCGTTCTCCGAGGTCAACGAGCGTGCCATCAAGAAGGTCCCCACGCTCAAGGGCAAGACCATCGTCAACATGTTCAACGAGCCCTCGACGCGTACCCGCAGCTCCTTCGAGCTCGCCGAGAAGCGCCTTTCGGCCGACAGCCTCAACTTCGGCGGCTCCTCGACCTCCACGGTCAAGGGCGAGAGCCTCGTCGATACCGTCGAGACCCTCAACGCTTACAAGATCGACTGCATCGTCGTGCGCGACAAGCATGCCGGTGCTCCCTACATCGTCACCCAGAATTCGCCCGCGAGCGTCATCTGCGCCGGTGACGGTAAGCACAACCACCCCACGCAGGCTCTGCTCGACCTGTACACCATCTGGGAACACAAGGGTGACTTCCACGGTCTGAAGGTCGCTGTCGTCGGCGATATCGCGCACTCCCGTGTCTGCGGCTCGCTGATCCCCGCCCTTAAGATCATGGGCTGCGAGACCTACGCCGTCGCCCCCGGCACGCTGCTGCCGCCGTCGCCCGAGGTCCTGGGCTGCGACCACGTGACGAGCGACCTCGATTCCGTCCTGCCCGAGCTGGACGTTGTCTACATGCTGCGCGTGCAGCAGGAGCGCCTCGAGGGTGCCCCGTTCCCGACCATTCGCGAGTACCACAAGCTCTTCGGCCTGACCAAGGACCGCGAGAAGCTCATGAAGCCCGACGCGATCATCTGCCACCCGGGCCCCATCAACCGCGGTGTCGAGTTCGACTCCTATATGGCCGACCACCCGCAACGCTCCGTCATTCTGGAGCAGGTCTACGCCGGTATCTGCGTGCGTATGGCTATCCTGTATCTGCTGCTTGGAGGTGCCGATAATGGCCTTGCTTCTTAAGAATGCCCACGTCGTCGACCCGTCTGTCGAGCTTGACGGTGTCGTTGACGTCCTGATCGACGGCGACAAGATCGCCGAGGTCGGCGAGAACCTCGCCGCCGAGGGAGCCGAGGTCCGCGACCTTTCCGGTAAGTACCTTGTCCCTGGCCTGGTGGACATGCATGTCCACCTGCGCGAGCCCGGCTACGAGGTCAAAGAGGACATCGAGAGCGGCACCCGCGCAGCTGCCAAGGGCGGCTTCACCGGCGTGTGCGCCATGCCCAACACCGACCCCGTTACCGATAACGGTACCGTCGTTGAGTTCGTCAAGTCCCGCGCTGCCGAGGTCGGCCACTGTCGCGTCTATCCTTCTGGCGCCATGACCCGCGGTCTCAAGGGCGAGGCCATGTCCGAGATGGGCGATATGGTCGCCCACGGCGCCGTCGCCTTCACCGACGACGGTCGCGGCGTGCAGGGTGCAGGCATGCTCCGTCGCTGCATGGACTACGGCAAGATGTTCGGCAAGGTCTTTATGAGCCATTGCCAGGACGAGGA
This sequence comes from uncultured Collinsella sp., assembly GCA_900544865.1. Classification (GTDB taxonomy): domain Bacteria; phylum Actinomycetota; class Coriobacteriia; order Coriobacteriales; family Coriobacteriaceae; genus Collinsella. The sequence continues at coordinate 70,856 of UQXA01000001.1, forward strand.
TCTGGTCGGTCACGGCCAGATCAACGAGGGCAAGGTCTCTACCCGTCTGGCCCTCGAGGGCTGGCCGGCGGCAGGCGAGGAGCTGCAGATCGCTCGCGATATCGAGATCGCCAAGCTGACCGGTGCCAAGCTGCACATCCAGCACATCTCCACCGCGCATGGCCTGGAGCTCGTGCGTGCCGGTAAGGCAGCTGGCGTGCAGGTCACCTGCGAGGCCACACCGCACCACATGTTCCTGACCGAGAACGACCTGGACGAGACCTACAACACCTCGCTTAAGGTCAACCCGCCGCTGCGTACCGATGAAGATGCCGAGGCGATCCGTCAGGGCGTCATCGACGGCACCGTAGACGTCATCGTCACCGACCACGCTCCCCATACCCCGTGGGAGAAGGCCCGCGAGTTCGAGCTCGCGCCCTTCGGCATGATCGGCCTCGAGACCTCGCTGTCGCTCGTGCTCACCGAGCTGGTCAACACCGGTAAGATGGGCATGGGTCGCATGGTCGAGCTCATGGCCATCAAGCCGCGCGAGATCTTGGGTCTGGACCAGGTTCAGGTCAAGGCGGGCTCCGTTGCCGACCTGACCGTGTTCGACCCCGCCGTCACCTGGACGGTCGGCGAGGACGGCTACGAGTCGCGCTCCGAGAACTCCGGTTTTGCCGGCCGTACGCTCACCGGTCGTGCCACCGATGTGTTTGTCGGCGGTAAGCAGACGCTTGCCGACGGCTGCATCTGCTAGCATAGCCTTATCGCTTTTGTGCGCGGTGCCCTTGCGGTGCCGCGCTTTCTGTTCGTTTTGACCATGCAACCGCATGGGGGATTGGAGCGTCTATGCCCACACCTTCCACTGCACGCATGCACGACTTCGAGGTCGTCTCGAACCAGGAGATCGCCGACGGCATCTTCTCGCTCGTCATCTCGGCCCCCAAGCTTGCAAGTGCGCTCAAGCCCGGTCAGTTTGTGAACATTGCCGTGCCCGGCGATGCGTCCTCACTGCTTCGCGTGCCCCTGAGCTTCTATCGCGCCGACGCCCAGGCCGGTACCGTCGAGCTGTGGTACGCCGTCGTGGGCGACGACACCCGTCGCCTGTCGCAGATGGCCCCCGGCTCCAAGTCCAACCTGTTGGGCCCTGGCGGCCGCGGCTGGCTTGTGCCCGAGGGCACCAGGAAGGCGCTGCTCGTTGCTGGCGGCATCGGTGTTCCGCCCGTGCTGTGCCTCGCCGGCATGCTTGCCAAGCAGGGCGTGGATGTTGACGTGTGCCTGGGCTTTGGCACCGCGTCCAAGGCCGTGGGTGTTGATGAGTTCCGTGCGCTGGGCGCCACGGTTAACGTGTGCACCGACGATGGCACGCTGGGCACGCATGGTTTTTGCACCGACCCGGCAGCCGAGTTGCTCGGCGAGGGCGGCTACGACTATGTCGCCAGCTGCGGTCCCGCCGTCATGATGAAGAAGGTCGCCTCCGCTGCCGCCGAGGCCGGTGCGTACTGCGAGGTGTCGCTCGAGCGCATGATGAGCTGCGGCTTTGGCGCCTGCAACACCTGCAATGTCGAGACGGTCGACGGTATGAAGGGTGCTTGCATGTGCGGCCCCGTGTTCGATGCTTCCAAGGTGGTGGTCTTCTAGTGGGTACCGTGAACATGGCCGTCGATTTCGGCGGCGTCAAGATGCAGAACCCCATCAACACCGCAGCCGGTACCTTTGGCTACGGCTGGCAGTTCCAGAACTTCTTTGATGTTTCCCAGCTGGGCGCCATCACCACCAAGGGCTGCGCTGCCGAGCCCTGGCCTGGCAATCCCGCGCCCCGCATGGCCGAGATTCCCGGCGGCATGATCAACTCCGTGGGCCTTCAGAATCCCGGCGTGGCCGCCTTTGCCCGCGAGTCCGGTCCGTGGCTCGAGCAGCTTTCCAAGGACGGCTGCCAGGTCATCTGTCAGGTCGCCGGTCACTCCGTCGAGGAGTTTGTCCGCGCACTCGAGATGTATGTCGAGCTGTGCCCTTGGGCTGCCGGCTACGAGATCAACGTGAGCTGCCCTAATATCGCCGCCGGCGGTGCCGCCATGGGCTCTACGCCCGAGGGCGCCTCTTCCGTTATGGCTGCCTGCCGCAAGGTGACCGATAAGCCACTGTTCGTGAAGATGGCGCCGGTCAACGTCGCCGAGATCGCCAAGGCCCTCGAGGCTGCCGGCGCCGACGGCCTTTCAGTCATCAACTCCATCCAGGGCATGGCCATCGACGTCCATACCCGCAAGTCCCGCGTGGCCAAGCCCAAGGGCGGCCTTTCGGGCCCGCTGTGCCACCACATCGCCGTGCGCATGGTCTGGGAGGTTGCCCAGGCCGTCGATATCCCCATCAACGGTGTCGGCGGTGTCATGACCGGCGAGGATGCGGCCGAGTTTATCCTAGCCGGCGCCACCTGCGTGTCGGTCGGCATGGCCAACTTCGTCGATCCGTGCGCTTCGCTCAAGATCGCGCATGAGCTCGAGGCCTGGGCTGAGTCCCAGGGCGTGAAGGACATCAACGAACTGGTAGGTGCTTTCGAATGCTAGAGACCGATGCCCGCGACCGCGTAATCGTCGCTCTCGACTGCGACCGCGAGCGTGCGCTCGAGCTCGCCCACGAGCTTTCGGGCCATGCCGCCTGGCTTAAGGTTGGTATGACGCTCTATTACGCTGAGGGCCCCGAGATCGTCAAGACCTTTAAGGACCTGGGCTTTAAGGTCTTCCTTGACCTTAAGTTCCATGATATTCCGCATCAGGTTCGCGGTGCCGCCCGTTCGGCCTCGCTTGCCGGCGCCGACCTGCTCTCGGTTCACGGCTTGGGTTCGGGCGCCATGCTCGCTGCCTGCCGCGAGGGTGCCGAGGAGGCGCGCGAGGACCGCGCCAAGCTCGTCGCCATCACCGTGCTCACGAGCATGAATCAGGATGCCTTGAGCGAGATCGGCGTCGAGTCGCCCGTGGCCGAGGAGGCCGCCCGCCTGGCAAAGCTCGCTCAGGCCAACGGCATCGACGGCATCGTGTGCTCGCCGATGGAGGCCCATGACATGCGCGAGTTGCTCGGCCCCGACGCGCTGATCGTGACTCCGGGCGTGCGTCCTGTGGGTGCCGCCCTTGGTGACCAGTCCCGTGTGGCGACGCCTTCCCAGGCTATCGAGCGTGGCGCAAGCCACATTGTGGTGGGCCGTCCCATCACCGGTGTCGACGATCCGGTTGCCGCCTTTGACGCTATCGTCGCCGAGCTGGTCGAAAACGTCGCGTAAAAGATTCCCCTAAGTCACCACTTTTGGGTCTCATTAGCACAAAATAGCCCCTGTGCCTGCGTAAACTTTCCCATCCTTTGTGTGGAATCGCAGGTCAGGGGCTTAACTTTGGGCGCAGTATATTGCACTTTTTGCGGGTATCGTCTAACCTATGGAGCCGCGATTGGGCTTTTTGTACGTTCTACGTGCTAAAATGCCAATTATTGAATCAGATATAACCCAACTATTTGGAGGTACGAATGGCACTCCCTCAGCTTACCGATGAGCAGCGTAAGCAGGCTCTTGAGAAGGCTGCTGCCGCACGTCACGCCCGCGCTGAGCTTCGCGAGCAGATCAAGAAGGGTGAGAAGTCCCTCGAGTCCGTGCTCAACTCCGATGACCCCATCGCTTCCCGCATGAAGGTTTCCACCCTCATCGAGTCTCTCCCTGGTTATGGCAAGGCCAAGGCCGCCAAGATCATGGAGGAGCTCGGTATCTCCGCTACCCGTCGCGTCCAGGGCCTCGGCGTCCGTCAGCGCGAGCAGCTCCTCGAGCAGCTGACCAAATAAGTGAGCGCTCAGGATTCCAAGCTCTTTGTGATTTCTGGACCGTCAGGCGCAGGCAAGGGTACGCTCGTCACTCGTGTGCGCGAGCGCCGCTCGAACCTGGGCCTGACGGTTTCGGCTACCACGCGAGCACCACGTAAAGGTGAGGTCGACGGCGTCAACTACTTTTTTCTGACGCGCGAGGAGTTCGACCGCCGCGTGGCAAACGGTGAGTTTGTCGAGTGGGCCGAGGTCCACGGTAACTGCTACGGCACGTTGGTGAGCGAGGTCACATCCAAGCTCGCCTCGGGCGCGTCTCTGATTTTGGAGATCGATGTCCAGGGCGCCCTGCAGGTGAAGGAGCGTTTCCCCGAGGCCGTGCTGATCTTTATCAAGCCGCCTTCGCTTGAGGTGCTCCGCGAGCGTCTAGTCGGTCGCGGTACCGAGACGCCCGAGACGATTGAGCTGCGTATGGCAAACGCCGCCGATGAGCTTGCCCTTGCCGACCGCTACGACGACGTCGTGGTAAATGACGATCTCGACCGCGCGACCGATGAGCTCGTTCGCGTTCTCGATATGCATGAAAGGATCTGAGGTCCGTGTCCGTTGTAAAGCCTTGCATTGACGATCTTCTGGAGAAGACCGATCACAACCGCTTCCTGCTCGCTTCGCTTGCCTCCAAGCGCGCCTGCGACATCAATAGCATGCTGCGTGGCCAGCACAACCGTGTGCTTGCCGTCCAGGATGTCGATGACATCACCATCGGGCTTTCCGGTGCCGATACCATCTCGATGGCTATGGACGAGATTGTCGACGGCGACATCTCTTACGACGAGGCCCGTTACGAGAAGGCGCTCGGCCACAAGGTTGCTGAAGCCTAAATGGCGGCTCGCGTCTGCCTGGTCCACTATCACGAGGTTGGACTGAAGGGTAAGAACCGCGCACATTTTGAGCATATCCTCATGGATAACATTAAGGCGGCCTTGGCCGCCTTTTCCGTGAATGCCGTGTCTCGAATTTCCGGTTATATCCTCGTGACCTTTAACGAGCATCAGGCCGACGAGGCGGCACGTGTCATTCGCACCGTTCCCGGCGTTGCTCGTGTGTCTTTGGCGTATCACACCAATCGCGACCCTCAGGAGTACTGCGCCGCCGCCGTGAAGGCGCTGCGCGAGTTTGGTTACTTCGATTCGTTTAAGGTGCACGCCAAGCGCTCCAATACCGACTATGAGCTCACCTCGATTGACATCAATCGTCAGGTGGGCGAGGTGTTGTGCGAGGCGTTTCCTGATAAAAAGGTTCAGATGCACGATCCTGACGCTATGGTGCACGTGCTGGTGGTCCAGGGTAGCGTCTACGTGTATGCGCGCTCCGAGCGCGGTGTGGGCGGTTTGCCGGTTGGTTCTGCCGGCAAGGTCGTGACGCTGCTGTCGTCGGGTATCGATTCTCCGGTGGCGACCTGGATGCTCGCGCGTCGCGGCGCGGTGTGCGTGCCGGTGCATTTCTCTGGTCGTCCGCAGACGCCCGATACGAGCGAGTATTTGGTGCAGGACATCATCCGTGCGCTTGAGCCGGGTGTCCAGATCGGCCGCCTGTACGTGGTGCCGTTTGGCGACTGCCAGCGTGAGATTTCGGTCACCTGTCCCAGCAACCTGCGCGTGATCATGTATCGCCGCATTATGTATTCGGTTGCCGAGCGCATTGCACACATCGAGGGCGCCAAGGCTATCGTGACTGGTGAATCGCTCGGTCAGGTTGCCTCCCAGACGCTCGAGAACATCATGGCCGTCAATGAGGCCGTGAAGATCCCCGTGTTCCGTCCGTTGATCGGTTCGGACAAGCAGGAGATCATCGCACGCGCTGAGGAGATCGGTACGTTCGATATCTCGACCGAGGCTGCTCCCGACTGCTGCACGCTGTTTATGCCGCGCCGTCCCGAGACGCACGCTAAACTCGATGCCGTGCATGAGGCCTGGGAGTTGTTCGATCACGAGGAGATGATCGAGCGCCTGCTCAAGCAGACCGAGTACATCGACTTCGAAAGCAACACGTATAAGGCCCCTAAGACCTTAAAACGCAAACATTCGGAGCTTGCTCCGCGTGAGATTTACCAAGATCACGAGTAAATTTGTGCATAGACCGACGATGCGCCTGCATCGTCGGTCTTTTGCTATCTGGGCATTTTGCGGCTAAGTGTTCATTTGCTGACGTGTGCCTGAATAAATGGACAGATTTGTGCAAGGTTTTGGTCGGTTTTTGGTTTGACCGCTAAAACCGGTTTTGGAGCGTGGCTGTTGCGGAACTCCTTTCCTGACACGATGGTGTTGGGAGGTTTTGCTATGGCGCAGCGCGAACAACACGAACGGGTCAAAAAGATGGACCGCTTGGCGGACAAGCTGTTCGGTCATAAGGCAGTGGTGATGGCGATACTGGTCGTCATTGCGATGGCGAGCGGTTTGGCGATGGCGAACCTTGGCGGCGGTGCCGGCGGCGTGTCGTTTGAGCGCACTGATGGTTCGGGCTCGTTAGTGGAGACGGGATCCGGCGATGCCTCGAGCGGAAAGACATCCGAAGGCTCTTCGCCTAAGGCGTCTGCCGCGGCAGAGGTCTATGTCGATGTTGATGGCGCCGTTGTGTCGCCCGGTGTATATCGCCTCAAGGACGGAGCGCGGGTGGCTCAGGCGATTGATGCCGCCGGCGGGCTGGCGCCCGAGGCAGACGTTACGGGGCTCAATCGGGCATCTAAGGTCGTCGATGGACAGAAGATTCACGTTCCAACGGTAGGGGAGCATCAGGCGTCCATTGCGGAAGCCGGTGTTGATGGTGGGGCTTCCGCACCATCGGGCGTGAGTGGCGCAACAGGACTGGTAAATATCAATACGGCAAGCGCGGCAGAGCTACAGACGCTCTCGGGCATCGGTCCCTCCATGGCCCAGTCGATTATCGATGAGCGGACAAAGAACGGTGCTTTTGCCTCGGTTGACGATCTGATGCGTGTGTCGGGAATCGGCGAGAAGAAGCTTGCCAAAATCAAAGATTGCATCTGCGTATGAGTGCGACCGAGCGTGAACATGTGATGCCTCCGCGGCCCCTGATGCCGTGGACGATGGCCCTGTGTGCCGGCATGTGCATGAGCTGCGCCTTGGTGCTCAACGTGGCCGCTGATGCGCTGCTGAGGGAGCAGGCGCCGGCGGTCGGGCTGCTATGGGCCATTCCCGTTGCGGCGGCGGTATTCGTTGTGCTGGCTCAATCTTGTGCGCGGCTTGCCCTTTGGAAGCGGTGGCTGTATGCTGCGTCCGTCGGTCTCGTGGCGGGAGCGGTCGTCTCGGCGTGGTGGGCTGTGGGTGCGCTCAGCGCCTCGAAGGCGCTCGACGGTCGGGCGGCAAGCAGCCTCGAGTTTGTCGTGCAGGGCGATCCATCCATAAACGAGGACGTGTATTCCTATACCTGCGAGGCACGCGCGGACGGTAAGAACTTGGCAACGGTTCGCCTATCGTGTGACCGCGAGCTCAAGGTCGGGGCGCACGTGCGCGTTATCGGTCGCGTTTCACGTTTTGAGAACGATGCTTATGGACGATCGCGTGTGCTCCGAGGCGAGGTATGCAAGGTAAAAGCCGTTCGGATTTTATCGGTCGATGAGGGCTCTCCGGGGCCGCTGCTTCGGCTGCGAAATGGGCTGCTTGCGTCCATCGCGCCTGCGACCGACCCGGCGCGTGCGCTCATAGCCGGTGTCGTCTGCGGTCGTTCGGCCGAGCTGCGCGCCAAGCCGGCGGGCGACTGGTTTTCGGTAACGGGAACGGCGCATCTTATCGCCGTCTCGGGCAGCCATTTGGCTATCGTGGGGTTTGTAATCGAGGGTTTATTGCAAAAAACTCGGTGCTCACGTGGTCTTCAGCGGGCGATATTGGCGATAACGCTTGTTGGCTACGCTGCCTTTACTGGCGCGTCTCCCTCGGCCGTGCGCGCGTGCTGCATGGTGTTCGCGACGCTTGTCGTAAACGGCGCGGGGCGTCGTCGGCACGGCGCATCGGCACTCTTCGCAACCATGTCCATCTTTGTGCTGCTGCGGCCGACGGTGCTGTTCGAGATGGGCTTTCAGCTTTCATGTGCCAGCGTCTTTGCCATTTTGTGCTTTTGTCCCTATGCGACCTACGCTTTGGGTGAGCTGGGTGTGCCATCGGGCGTCGCCAGCATGCTTTCCGTCACGCTGTGCTCGCAACTGCCGACACTTCCCATTACCATTCCTGCCTTTGGTACGTTCTCGCTCATTGCTCCGTTGGCGAATGCGGTCATCGGTCCGGTGGTGAGCGTGCTGCTTGCCGTATCGATCGTGCTGGTTCCCTTTTCGCTTGTGACACCGTTGCGGACTTGGGTGCTCGTTGTGCCTATGATTGTCGCCCGTTGCGCGCTGTTCTTCGAGCAGCTGTTTGCCGCCGTGCCGGGTGCATCCGTGAGCGTGCCGCCCGATAGCATGTGGATTTATCTAGTGCCGTGTTTGCTGGCGGTGCTGCTGGTCTGGTGGCCGCGTCCCCGTGCACGTCCTGTGGCGGTGGGGCTTGCATGTCTGGTGTTCCTGGCTGCGATTCCGTACGTCTACTGGGATCGATTCGCTCCGCCTTCTGTGACGGTGCTCGATGTGGGCCAGGCCGATGCGATTCTTATCCGCGAGGGCGGCGCAGTAGCGCTCGTCGACTGCGGGCTCGACGAGCGCGTGGTAGCGGCGTTGGTTCGCAACAATGTCCACCATATCGACGCCGTCTTCGTGACACATTGGGACGAAGATCATTGGGGTGGTCTTCCCGACGTGCTCGATCGGTTTTCGGTTGGAACCATTGCAGTTGCAGCGGATGCGCTGGACGGTGCGCCTGCTGAGGTCCTGAATCGCCCCGGCGTAACGTATCGGCAGGTGGCTCGCGGGGATACGGTCGATATCGGCGCATTTCGGGCTCGTGTGATGTGGCCGTTTGACACGGTGGATGGCGAGGGCAATGAGGACTCGCTTGTCTTGCTGCTCTCCTATGCCCGGGAATGCAAGAGCCTGCGTATGCTCCTCACTGGTGATGCCGAGCTCGATCAGGAGCGCGAGTTTGTACAGGAGGTGGGTGATATCGATGTGCTCAAGCTGGGGCATCACGGCTCAAAAGTTTCCGTCGACAAAGACCTGCTGGAAACGCTTAAGCCCGAGCTCTCTATGGCGAGTGCGGGCGAGGGCAACCGCTACGGCCATCCATCCGATGCCTGCATCGATGCCGTTCGCGATGCGGGCGGCGCGTTCGCATGTACCATTGAACAAGGAGACATTACCGTCTCGCCGACCGTAACAGGTTTTGCCATGCGATGCCAGCGACCGTGATGCTGCCGTTGGCGCGGGACCAACCCCTGGGCTAAAATGGCACGGTACGAATTCGAGAGTCTGCGGGAGGGGAGCGCAATGTCCGAAACCGGTCTGCTGCCGGCATATCTGATCGTCGGTACCGACGGAGTCAAGCGCGATCACGCCGTCTCGCGTATGAAAGCGCGTCTGGAAAAGTCGGGTATGGTCGAGTTCAACCTCGACGAGCGCGATATGACCAAAGACCCCGATATCGAGTCGATTATCGGATCGCTCAACACCTTTCCCATGGGCAGCGAGTTTCGCCTGGTAATCCTTGACGGCTGCTCAAAACTCGCCAAAGCGATCTCCGAGCCGCTTGTCGACTATCTGGCGAGTCCCAGCCCCACGACGGTTTGTCTCATCATCGCCGACTCGCTTGCCAAGAACACGCGCCTGTATAAGGCGATCGCCAAGATCGACAAGAAGGCGGTGATCGATTGCTCCGGTACCAAGCGCTGGGAGCTACCGCGCCGCGTGCAGCAGATGGCGACGCAGCACGGCAAGTCGATCTCGACGGCGGCCGCCGAGGAGCTCGTCTCGCGTTCGGGTGAAAACACTCGCATGCTCGATAACGATTTGGCTAAGCTTGCCCAGATGGTCGAGGCGCCCCAGATTGAGCTTGCTGATGTGGAGCGCTGGATTGTGCGCACGGCCGAAGTCCAGCCCTGGGACTTTCTCAATGCGGTCTCGGCCCGTGACATGCGACGCTCGCTCGAGCTCTTCAATCTACTGCCCGCCAAGAGCTACGTGTGGACTTACACATTGCTGTGCGGCCGCATCCGCGAGCTTATCGTTGCCAAGGCGCTCGATGCGCGCGGACAGGGTCGTGAGCTGGCCGCAACGCTTAAGCTCCAGTCCTGGCAGGTCAAGAATCACCTGACCTGGGCACGTCGCTTTTCGATGGCAGAGCTCGTTGCCGCGCTCGAGGGCGCGGTCGATGTGGAGCTCGCGCTGAAGGGTTCGGCCGATTCTCAGACCGCGCTTTTGCTCTGGATTACGTACATCTTGAGAAAATCGTGATGATACCTGCCTATTTGACAAATTCGTTCTATCCCTTTGAGGGGGAGCGTGCTATAGTAGGCGCTTGCATGACCTCACCGTGTCTCAGAGGTGTCATACATTTTTTGCAAGGAACTCGAAAGGAACTCCAGAAGTGGCAAACATCAAGTCTCAGAAGAAGCGTATCCGCACCAATGAGGCAGCTCGCATGCGTAACAAGGCTGTCAAGTCCGAGCTCAAGACGCTGACCAAGCACGTCCAGTCCGCCGTTGCCGAGGGCGACGCCGAGAAGGCCCAGGCTGCCCTCAAGACCGTCACCAAGCGTCTCGACATGGCTGCCGCCAAGCATGTTATCCACAAGAACCAGGCTTCCAACCGCAAGTCCGGTCTTGCCAAGCTCGTGAACAGCATCAACGCCTAAGTTGTAAATTTCACACCACACAGATTACGCGCATAAATGGAGCCTGTTTTATGGAACAGGCTCCATTTTTTTGTACCGCTCGGGTAAGATAGTCCGCATGAATACTTCAATTGACATTTCCCACATCCGCAACTTCTCAATCGTTGCGCACATCGACCATGGCAAGTCCACGATCAGCGATCGCATCCTCGAGCTCACCCATACCGTCGACGAACGCGACATGGAGTCGCAGCTGCTCGACACCATGGATATCGAGCGCGAGCGCGGCATCACGATCAAGTCCAATGCCGTTCGCGTGTCCTATGACGCCGACGATGGCGAGACGTATCAGTTCAATCTGATCGATACGCCGGGCCACGTGGACTTTACCTATGAGGTCTCGCGCTCGCTGGCAGCCTGTGAGGGCGCGGTGCTCGTTGTCGACGCCACGCAGGGCGTCGAGGCGCAGACCGTCTCCAACGCGACGCTCGCCATGAACGCCAATCTGGACATTGTGCCGGCCATCAACAAGATCGACCTGCCCTCGGCCCATCCCGACGAGGTTAAGACCGAGATCGAGGATGACCTGGCGATCCCTGCCGATGATGCCGTGTGCGTCTCGGGCAAGACCGGCGAGGGCATCCACGATCTGCTGGAGTCCATTGTCTTTTTGATCTCTCCGCCCAAGGGCGATGCGAACGCGCCGCTCAAGGCACTCATTCTGGATTCGTACTTCGACGAGTATCGTGGCGTCGTCGCCACGGTGCGCATCTTTGACGGCTCCATCAAAAAGGGCGATACCCTACGCATGATGCAGGCAAAGGGCGACTTTTTGGTCGATGGCGTGGGCGTCAAGCGTCCCGCCGAGACCCCGGTCGACGCGCTCACGGTCGGCGAGGTCGGATACGTGGTCACGGGCCTGAAGGACCCCGAGGCCGTTCGCGTGGGCGATACCCTCACGTGGGCGTCGAATCCCTGCCCCGAGCCGCTTCCCGGCTACCGCGAGGCCAAGCCCATGGTCTATACGGGCCTGTTCCCGATCGATAACAAGGACTACGAGAACCTGCGTGACGCGCTCGATAAGCTGCACGTCAACGACCCGTCGTTGGTGTGGGAGCCCGAGACCTCGGTGGCGCTCGGCTTTGGCTTCCGCGTGGGCTTCTTGGGCCTGCTGCATATGGAGGTCGTCAAGGAGCGCCTGGAGCGCGAGTTCAATCTTGACCTCATTGCCACGAGCCCCTCGGTGGACTATCACGTCTACAAGACTGACGGCGAGATGATTGATGTCCGCAGCCCGCAGGATCTGCCCGAGGCTACGCGCATCGAGCGTATCGAGGAACCCTACCTCAAGGCCAAGATTATCTGCCCGCCCGAGTATACGGGTGCCGTCATGCAGCTCGCTATCGAGCACCGCGGCATTACTACCGACATGATTCATCTCACGAGCAAGTCGGTCGAGATGCGCTTTGATATGCCGCTCGCCGAGCTCATCTTGGACTTCTTTGACCAGCTCAAGAGCCGTACCAAGGGCTATGCCTCGCTCGACTACGAGTTCAACGAGTATCGTCCCTCCGAGCTCGTCAAGCTCGATATCTTGCTTTCGGGCGACGAGGTGGACGCGCTGTCGTTTATCGTCCACAAGGACAAGGCCTACGGTCTTGCCCGCGGCCTATGCGACAAGCTCAAGGAGATTATTCCGCGTCAGCTGTTCGAGGTGCCCATCCAGGGTGCTATCGGCAACAAGATCATTGCCCGCTCCACCGTCAAGGCGCGTCGCAAGGACGTGCTTGCTAAGTGCTACGGCGGCGATATTTCGCGTAAGCGTAAGCTGCTCGAGAAGCAGAAAGAGGGCAAGAAACGCATGAAGGCCATCGGCTCGGTCGAGGTCCCGCAGGAGGCCTTTATGGCGATCCTCAAGGTGGACGAGTAGGTCTATGGCGCTTTCTGAATACAGCAAGCGGCTGCTGGGCGCCTATGCCGAGCAGCCGTTCCTTATGGCTCCCATGGCGGGCGTGACCGACCCTGCCTACCGCATCATGTGTCGTCGCCGCGGTGCCAACCTTGCCTACAGCGAGATGGTGAGCGTGGCGGGCCTTGCCTATGCCAGCAACAAGACCTGGCGCCTGGTGCTACCGGCCGACGAGGAGCAGCAGATTTGCGTGCAGCTCTTTGGCTCCAAGCCCGATCAGTTTGCGAGTGCCGTCGCCGCCGTCGAGGAGCGTGTGGGCGATCGCCTGTCGCTCATCGATATCAACATGGCCTGTCCTGCCCGCAAGGTTGTCACCAAGGGCGAGGGCTCGGCGCTCATGCGCACGCCCGACCTGGCGGAGAAGATCGTCGAGGCCACGGTGGGTGCGGCGCACGTGCCCGTGACCGTAAAGATCCGCAAGGGCTTTTACGCCGAGGACCGTAATGCCGCGACGTTTGCCCAGATGCTCGAAGGTGCCGGTGCCGCCGCGGTGGCGGTGCATGGTCGTTGCGCCACGCAGCTCTACACGGGCCAGGCGGATTGGTCGGTCGTCGATGAGGTCGCAGATGCCGTCGAGATTCCCGTGATCGGTTCGGGCGATGTGTTCTCGGCCGAGGACGCTGCTGAGCATCTGCAAGGCTCGGGTGCCAGCGCGGTGTTTATCGCGCGCGGCATCTACGGCAATCCGTGGGTGTTCGGCGATGCTCGCGCCCTTGCGCTCGATGGCACGCCGGTGCCGGCGCGCAGTTCCGTCGAGCGCCTGGACGCCCTGCGTGAGCACCTAACGCTGACGCATGAGCTCCTGCCGCTCATGTCGCGTGCCCGTACGTACGCAAGCTGGTACTTAAAAGGCATGCCCCATGCCGCCGCTTGGCGTGCCCATGTGGTGCGCTGTTCCACTTACGAGGAGTTTATGGCGCTGGTCGATGAGATCGAGCGCGATGTGGTGGCCTGCGAGGCTGCCCTTGCCGCCGGCGAATCGGTGCCCCCTCATCCGCTGGAGGCTTAAGGGTGGCCGTTACCGCACTGTACGTGCACGTGCCGTTTTGCGCCCAAAAGTGCCGGTACTGCGACTTTGACTCGCGCAGTTTTGCTCCGTGCGACCTGAGCGCTGCGCTCGATGTCTATTTTGAGCAGTTGTACGCGCGCCTCGATGCTTTTGGCAAGGCTGGGGCCCTCGACCAGATCCGCACCGTCTATGTTGGCGGTGGTACGCCGTCGCTGGCGGGGGAGCGCCTGGTGGAGCTGGCGCGGCGTATTCGTGCGTGGTGCGCCCCCGTTGAGTTTACCTGCGAGGCCAATCCCGAGTCGCTGACCGCCGATCTTGCCACTGCACTTGTCAAGGTTGGTGTCACACGCGTCTCTTTGGGCGTGCAAACGCTCGATAATGCCGAACTTACTGCCATCGGCCGTATTCACGATACCGATCGGGCGCTCGCTGCCATCTCGACGGTCAAGAACGCTGGGCTTGACGTGTCGTGCGACCTTATGTGCGGACTTCCCGGGCAGACCGCAGTGAGTTGGAAGCGCACGCTCGATGGCGTGCTGGCGGCGGCCCCGCATCATGTGTCGGTCTACCCGCTCACGCTTGAGGAGGGGACGCCCCTTTATCGCATGGCGTGCCGCGACGAGTCGCTCGAGCCCGACGAGGATTTTCAGGCTTCGTGCATGGACTTGGCACGCGAGCTCCTGGGTGCCGCCGGCTATCACCCGTATGAGGTGGCGAGCTACGCGCTCGACGGCCATGAGTGCGCCCATAACATTGCCTACTGGACCGGACGGGGCTATCTGGGCCTGGGTCGTTCTGCCGCGGGCATGCTCGACGCCGGGGATTTCGACCGTCTTGCAGGTTTGTTCCCCGGCGTGTCTTCTCGAGGCGATGCGTACCGCGTGCGTCTGGTGCAACGTGACGATGACGCGATGGCGTTCGAGACCGAATATCTCTCGCAGCGCGAGGCTGCGGCCGAAGACCTGATGCTTGCTTGTCGCATGACGCGCGGTATCGCGTCCGACCTGTTGGTTCGCGCGGCTCGTGTCATCCCGGTCGATGGGCTGACAGCCGCTTGCGATCGCGCGCTCGAATTGGGTCTTGCCACTTGGGTGCCCGAGACGCTCGGGGTCCATGAGGGACCCTTCACTTCGGCAGATGTCGTCGCGGGCCATGTTCGAGCTCGTCTGGCGCCGACCCACCTGGGCTGGCTCGATGGAAATGTTCTGTTCGAGCTGTTTTGGGATCTAGCTTAGGCCGCTCGGGTAGAATTACCGGAATATATACGCTGCTGTGAGCAGGAGGTTGCCGCGCATGGCGACGATGAACGAAAAAGATTACTACGAGATTCTGGGTGTCTCCAAAGACGCCACCTCGCGTGATATTCAAAAGGCCTTCCAGCAAAAGGCCCGCAAGCTTCATCCGGACGTCAACAAAGAGCCGGATGCCGAGGAAAAGTTTAAAGAGGTTTCCGAGGCCTACGCCGTGCTTTCGGATGAGCAAAAACGTGCGCGCTACGATGCTATGCGTTCTGGCAATCCCTTTGCCGGTGCTCCTACAGCTTCGCCCTATGGTGGCGGCTACGCCGGTAGCACGGGTTATGTCAATCCTTTTGAGGGCGGCTTTCCTTTTGGCGGTGCCTGGGGCCAGCAGCGTCGTGGGCAGGCTGCCTACAATCCCGAGAACGGCGCCAATGTGGTCGTCGATATTAAACTCGACGCCAAGGAGGCCAAGGGCGGTGCCCGCAAGACCGTCCGCTACACGCGCTTCGATACGTGCGGACATTGCGGCGGCTCGGGTTCTGTCTCCTCCGAGCATGACCATATCTGCCCGAGCTGCGGTGGCCGCGGCCACATCGACGTCGACCTGTCCTTCCTGTTTGGTGCGGGCACGTTCCAGTCGGTCTGCCCCGAGTGCGGCGGTTCCGGTAAGGTCGTGGCAGACCCCTGCCCTGATTGCGGTGGCAGCGGTCGTACTCGCGTAACCTCCGAGCAGACGATTGAGTTTCCTGCCGGCACGCACGATGGCGACGAGGTCCGCATTGGCGGCATGGGTCATGCTGGCACCAACGGTGCCGCGGGCGGCGACCTGGTCGGCCGCGCCCATGTTGAGGCCGAGCGCCTGGAGGGCAAAGCCCGTACCGGCTTTTACCTGATGGGCATTGTGGCGCCGTTTTTGGTGCTGTCGGCCATCTCGGGCGTGTTCTCTGCCTTTGCCGTGATGTGCTTTATTCCGTTTGCCATGGGCCTGTTTATGGTGCTTTCGGACGGTGTGCTTCATCGCAGCCTGCTGTGGTGGAAGCGCGGCGCGATGCAGTTTGCTAACGGTTTTGCCAACGGCTTCATGTTCGCGCTCGTGTCGGTTTGGTTCGCGAGCTGCTCGCAACGGGCCATGCTTTCGCCGTACCAAATGCAATAACATCAAACCCTCTGTTTGCGGTCGGCCCTGCTTGGGTATAGGACGCACTGTGACAATAATGAAAGTCGGAAGGATTCGGTCGTGTCGGAAAATAGGGATTACTACGAGGTGCTTGGCGTCGACAGGGATGCCGACGCGCGGACGATTAAGCGCGCGTTTCTAAAGAAGGCCCGTACCGTACACCCGGACGTTTCGGACGACCCCGAGGCCGAGGCCAAGTTCAAAGAGCTCAACGAGGCGTATTCCGTTCTTTCCGACGAGCAGAAGCGTGCTAACTACGACCGCTACGGCACCGCGGATGGCCCCGGTGGTTCCGGCTATGTCGACATTAACGATATCTTTGGCGGCATGGGCATGGACGACCTCTTCTCGTCGTTCTTTGGCGGCGGTGCCGGCGGTGGCGCCCGAAATCGCCGTGAGCGTCGTCGCGGGCGTGACATGGCCATCTCGCTTTCGGTGACGCTCGAGGAGGCGGCGCTCGGCTGCAAAAAGACGATCAGCTATGACCGCCTTGCTCCTTGCGAGGACTGCAACGGCACCGGTAGGGCAGAGGGCGCACGGGAAAAGCAGTGCGGCCGCTGCCACGGTACGGGCTACGTCACGACGGTTCAGCGTTCGTTCCTGGGCCAGGTTCAGTCCTCTTCGCCTTGCCCCGACTGCCACGGCGAGGGCACGGTCATCGACCAGCCCTGCGAGACCTGCGACGGTCAGGGCCGCACGCCTTCGCATGAAAAGATCGACATCGATATCCCCGCCGGCGTTTCGACCGGTCGCCAGCTGCGTGTGAGCTGCTTTGGCGAGGCCGGCCTTCGCGGCGAGCCTTCGGGCGACCTGATTGTCAACGTGCGCGTCGCCGACCATGAGCGCTTTAAGCGCAACGGTGATGACCTGTACCTGGTGAGCGATATCTCGATTGCGCAGGCTGCGCTCGGCTGCGAGATCGAGGTCGAGGGCATTATGCCCGACGAGGTCGTTAAGGTGACGGTTCCCGCCGGCGCTCAGTACGGCGACACCGTGAGCGTCAATAATTACGGCATGCCGCGCATTGGCGGCGGCGGTTCGCGTGGCCGCCTGATCGTGCAACTGCGCGTGGTCGTTCCCACCAATCTTTCCAATAAGCAGCGCGAGCTGCTCCGTGCTTTTGCCGATGAGATGGGCGATGACGTCGCTTCCGGTAAGAAGTCGGTGACCGACCGTATCAAGAGTGCCCTCGACGATATCCTCGATTAAGGAGCCCGCGTGCTCGCACCCCATATTTCCGTCGTCAACCTCGGCTGCCGTGTCAACCGGGTTGAGTCTGACCGTATCACTGCCGATCTTATGCGCCTGGGCTTTGCTATTGTGGAGCCCCGGGATGCCGATCTGATCGTCATTAACACCTGTGCCGTTACGGGCGAGGCCGAGGCTAAGACCCGTAAGGCCGTCCGTCATGCGCTGGCCCATCCAAACGAGCCCTATGTGCTCGTGACCGGCTGCGTCGTCAACCTGCATCCTGAGGAGTTGCTGGAGCTCTCCGATCGCGTGATCGCCGAGCCGTCCAAGATCGATGTCGCCGATCGTGTCTGCGAGGTGCTGGGCGTTGAGTCCGATAGCGTTCCCGCCTGCAGCGATGGTGAGGTGGTCGATGCGCTCGGTCGCTCTCGCCTGGGCGTGAAGATTCAGGACGGCTGCAACCATCGCTGCACCTATTGCATTGTGTGGAAGGCGCGCGGCCCCGAGCGCTCCGTGCCCTTCGAGTCCGTGCTCGAGCAAGTTCGCGAGGCCCAGGAGGCCGGCGTGCCCGAGGTGGTGCTGACCGGTGTGAACCTGGGTGCCTACGATGGCAAGAGCGCGACCGACGAGCACGTCGAAATCGATGAGCTGCTCGAGGCCATCATGGAGCGCACGTCTATTCCGCATGTGCGCATTTCCTCAGTCGAGCCCATGGATATCTCCGAGCGCCTGCTTAAGGTTATGGCGCGCTACCCGCAGCGTATCGCCCCGTTTTTGCACCTGCCCGTGCAGTCCGGCTGCACGGCGACCCTGCATCGCATGGGCCGTCCCTATAGCGCCGAGGCCTTTGAGGACACGGTGCGTATGATTCGCTCCAACTTGCCCCAGGCGTCCCTTTCGTGCGATGTCATCGTCGGTTTTCCTGGTGAGACGGACGAGGAGTTCGAGGAGTCGCTGGCGCTGTGCCGCCGTGTGGGTTTCTCGCGTATGCACGTGTTCCGCTACAGCAAGCGTCCCGGTACCCTTGCTGCCGACATGCCCGACCAGGTGCCACCCGAGGTTATGGCCGAGCGCAGCCGCCGTATGCGGGCCGCCGCACAGGAGCTCGCTATTGCCGACGCTCGTCGTCGCGTGGGCACCGTCGAGCGTGCCGTGCTCGAGTATGGTGACAACCTGACGCTCGGCTCGTTCCATCATGCCCGTCTTGACGATACCTGTGGACTTACAGCCCCGTGCCTGCTCGATGTTGCTATCATCGGAGTCGATGATTCCGGCTTGGTCCATGCACGCAGGGAGGTTCATGGAAGCCTCGAAGATTAGACTTACCGTTCCCGAGGGAATTGATCCCTCGTGCGTTTTGGGCGCCGGCGACGGCGTCCTTCGCGCGCTCGAGAGCTTGGTTCGCGCTCACGTGGTCGCCCGTGGCGATAGCATCGCCGTGAGCGGCGACCCGGACGAGGTCGAACTCGTGGCGCGCTTTTTCGAGCACGCTTTTCGCGAGGCGGCCGCCGGGCGCACGCTGTCTGCCGACGATGTCTCTCGCTGCCTGGCCGTCTTGCGCGACGGTGAGCACGAGGCTACGTCGCTTCGCGATGACGTGCTGCTTTCGTATCGCGGCCGCGTCATTCGCCCCAAGACGCTCGGGCAAAAGCGCTATGTGGATGCCATCCGCTCGCATACCATCACGTTTGGCTTGGGTCCTGCCGGTACCGGTAAGACCTATCTGGCTATGGCGCTCGCCGTTGCCGCGCTCAAGCGTCACGAGGTGGGCCGTCTGATCTTGACGCGTCCGGTTGTCGAGGCGGGGGAGAATCTGGGCTTTTTGCCCGGCACCCTCGAGGAAAAGATCGATCCCTACATGCGTCCGCTCTATGATGCCCTTTTTGACATGATGGATCGCGAGCGCACTGATGAGCTTATGGAGCGCGGCGTGATCGAGATCGCCCCGCTTGCCTACATGCGCGGCCGCACGCTGAGTGATGCCTTCGTGGTGCTCGACGAGGCGCAAAATACCACGCCCGAGCAGATGAAGATGTTCCTGACGCGCCTGGGCTTCAACTCCAAGTTCGTGATTACCGGCGACCTGAGCCAGCGTGACCTGTTGGGTCGTCGTGGTGGCTTGGCGGATGTCGAGAAGATTTTGGGCCGTGTCGATGATGTGGCGTTTGCGCACCTGGAGCGTGCCGACGTGGTGCGCCATGCCCTTGTGGGTCGTATCGTCGAAGCCTACGATGCGTATGATGATGCGCGCGAGCAGCGCGCGCACGATCGAAAGGAGTCCCGTTGAGTGTATTGATCAGCAACGATGCCGAGCTCGATACGCTGCTCGACGCGCAAGAGGTGGAGCACATCTGCGAGGTTGTGCTTGCCGCCGAGGGCGTTGAACGTGAAGTTGAGATTTCCCTTTCGTATGTCGACGAGGACGAGATGCACGAGCTCAACCACGAGTGGCGCGGTATCGACCGCACCACCGATGTGCTCTCGTTTGAGTGCGATTCGGCCTTTGACGAGGATATTCCCGCCGATGAGACGCTCGAGCTCGGCGATATTATCTTGGCCCCGCAGGTTATTGCCCGTCAGGCCCCCGGTTTTGGCAATAGCCCCGCTGACGAGTGTCGTCTGATGCTCGTACACGGCATGCTGCACCTGCTGGGCTATGACCATATTGATGACGACGAGGCCGAGGTCATGGAGGCCCGCGAGGACGCCATCCTGCGCGATCTGGCGCTCGAGCGCGGCGAGGACCCCAAGCTAGTCCACGTCGGCCCCATCACCAACCACGCCCACGACTAGGAGCCGTCTATGATTCCCGGATCGAACAAGGACCATCCGTCCTTCTTAAAGTCGTTTTCCTACGCCATGGAGGGCTTCGTCACCGCCGTCAAGACCGAGCGCAACATTAAGGTCATGCTCGTGGCGGGCGTGTGCACCGTCATTGCCGGCTGTATCGTGGGCCTTGACATTGCCGAGTGGGCCACGATTATCATCTGTTGTGGCCTGGTGATTCACGGCGAGCTGTGCAACACCGCTATGGAGGCTATCGTCGACCTAGCGACCCAGGAGCTCCATCCGCTGGCCAAGCGTGCGAAGGACATCGCCGCCGCCTCTGTATACATTCTTTCCATCACCGCCGCGATTGTGGGCGTGCTGGTATTTGCCCACGCGCTCGGCTTTATTTAGAAAGGGATTCCCATGTCCGACAATATGCAGCCTACCGATGAGATCCTGGACGACGAGACTTTGGACGCGGTGGATACCGAGGGGCTCGAGGATGTCGAGGAGTTCGACCCGTTTGAGGGCATGAGCGATGAGGAGCTCGACGCCCTGTGCGACGAGGATGAGAACCTCGCGGGCTTTGGTGACGTGGAACCCGGTTTCCGCAGCGGCTTTGTGGCCCTGGTCGGACGCCCCAACGCCGGCAAGTCCACGCTGCTTAATGCCTGCTATGGCAAAAAGGTCGCCATCACCTCGCCGGTGGCTCAGACGACCCGTCGCCGCATGCGCGCCGTCGTCAACCGTCCCGGCTACCAGCTAGTCTTTGTCGATACCCCGGGTATTCATAAGCCCAAGGACGGTCTGGGATCCGAGCTCAACAAGAGCGCGTTGTTCGAGCTGAACGATGTCGATGTCGTCGCGTTTTTGATTGATGCCACCAAGCCGATCGGCAGGGGAGACGCTTGGGTTGCCGAGCGCGTCAGATGCGCCCGTTGCAAGAAGGTCCTGGTGCTCACCAAGGCCGATGAGGCCGATCCCGCCCAGGTTATGGAACAGCTCAAGGCCGCCCACGAGCTCATGGAGTATGACGACGAGATCGTGACGTCGTCGGTCAAGAACTTCAACGTCGATGCCTTTATCGAGACCGTTGCGCACTTTTTGCCCGAGGGTCCGCGTTGGTTCCCCGAGGACATGGGTACCGACGCTTCCGACGAGACGCTCGTTGCCGAGTTTGTGCGGGAGAAGGTTCTGCGCCGCACCCGTGACGAGATCCCGCACTCCGTGGGCGTGATCTGCGATGCGCTCGAGCAGACCAAGAAGGTGCTGCGCGTGCACGCCACCATTTACGTCGAGCGTGAGGGCCAAAAGGGCATCATCATCGGCAAGGGCGGCGAGATGATCAAACATATCGGCATCGACGCCCGTCGCGACCTTGAACGCATCTTTGGCACCCAGGTCTTTTTGGAGCTGGACGTGAAGGTCAAGGCCGGCTGGCGCGACGACGAGGCACAGATTCGCCGCTTTGGCTATAACGCCGAGGATTAGGGACACGCGGCGCGAATGGCAGGTTCTCGCACATATCGCACGAAAGTGCTCGTTCTCGACAAGACGAAGCTCAAAGAGACCGACCTGATCTTGACGATGCTTGACGAGCGGGGTCGGCAGGTTCGTGCCGTGGCAAAGGGCGCCCGCAAACCCGGTGGGCGCCTGGCTGCGCGCTGCGAGCTGTTCTGTACCGTTGATATGCTGCTCGCACATGGACGGTCGCTTGACGTGGTTTCTCAGGCCGAGCTTATGGAGGCGCCGCTCGGCGTTGCACCCGATTACGAGACGACATGCGCCGCAAGCGCGGTCGCCGAGGTCGCGCGCGTGTGCTCGTTCGAGGACGCCGAGGACCCGTTTACCTTTACTATAACGCAGCGAGCGCTTGCCCTGGTGGGCAGTGGGCTCGACACGGCGCACATGGATCTACTTGTGGCGGCATATGTCTTTAAGCTGCTGTCGCACGTTGGCTATCGACCCGATTTTTCGGCCTGCGTGCTGTGCGGAGACCCCATGTTGTCGTATTTTTCGCCCCAGGCGGGCGGTCTCATGTGCGGGTCGTGCGCGTCGAGCGTTCCGGGTGCCGAACTGGTGTCGACCGGTGAGGTCGCGTGGCTGCGCGCCCTCATGTCCATGACCTTCGATGCGCTTTTGGCCGAGCGAATCGACCCGCATACCGCAGCCTTTTTGCTGGGGCTTTCGCATGTTTGGGCTGCGACGCACACCGATCAGCGCCTCCGTGCGATGGAATTCATGTTGGGTCGGTGATGATGCGCAGGCGCGGGCTGCTTGTGGTAACATACCGACCTGTTGGTACCTCGACCTTGGTTGCTCGCTCCACCGGCGGCTTCCCAGTCCGAGGCGAATCGAGTCGCCCGATGGCGACGCAAAAAGAAAGGTGAAACAATGACTGTTTCCAAAGAGCGCAAGGCGGAGCTGACTGCCCAGTTCGGTAACACCCCGGTCGACACCGGCAACCCCAAGGTTCAGGTCGCCATCCTGTCCGAGCGCATCAAGGAGCTAACCGAGCACATGAAGTCCCATCAGAAGGACTTCCACACCCGTCGTGGTCTGCTCATGCTCGTCGGTCGTCGTCGTCGTCTTCTCTCCTACATCAAGAAGAACGACATCGTCGAGTACCGTGAGCTCATCAAGGCTCTGGGCATCCGCGACAACATCCAGTAGGATTTGTACATGCTAAGAGCGTCCTGCGCAGCGGGGCGCTCTTTTTGTGTAAGGGCGCGAACAATCACGCTCTGAAGCGTGGCGGGGGCAGGGGGTCCGCGTCACATGAGAAGCCCGCAGGCAAGGGGCCTGTGGGGTAAAGGAGAACAATGACACTCGTATCCAAGACCTTTGAGCTGTACGGCAAGACCTACACCTTTGAGTCGGGCGAGCTTGCCAAGCAGGCCACCGGCGCCTGCCTGGTCAAGCAGGGCGACACCACGATGCTCGATACCGTGGTCGTCTCCAAGGAGCGCAAGAACTATGACTTCTTCCCGCTGACCGTCGACTTCAACGAGAAGATGTACGCTGCCGGCCGCATCCCGGGTGGCTACCTCAAGCGTGAGGGCCGTCCCAGCGAGAAGGCCACGCTCACCGCGCGCATGATCGACCGTCCGATTCGCCCGAGCTTCCCGGACGGCTTCCGCAACGAGGTGCACATCGTCGCTACCTCGCTTGTCGCCGACCAGGTCAACCCCTTTGACGTCATCAACGTCATGGGTGCTTCCCTGGCCATGACGCTCGGCGGCGTGCCCTTCGAGGGCCCGCTTGCCTGCGTGCGCATCGGCCGTAACGTGGAGACCGGCGAGTTTATCGTCAACCCCACCTACGAGGAGCGCGAGAACTCCGATCTGGACCTGGAGCTGGGCGGATCCGCCGACTTCATCTCGATGGTCGAGGCCGGCGCCGAGGAGATCTCCGAGGACGACATGCTCGCCGCTATGAAGTTTGGCCAGGAGGCCCTTGCTGCTTTCTGCCAGGCTCAGGACGAGTTCGTCGCCGAGTGGGAGCAGGTTAACGGCCCCATCGTCAAGAAGGAGTACCCGCTCGACCAGCCCGTCGAGGAGGTCCAGGAGCGCATCTTCGCCCACTACGACGAGATGGCTGCCGCCCTTCGCGACGCCGACAAGCTCTCCCGTATCGGTAAGGTCGAGGCTCTGAAGGAGTCCATCCGCGCCGAGTTCACCGAGGAGGAGCAGGCCGCTTGGGAGCGCGAGATCCCCGTGGCGCTCAAGAAGCTCGAGAAGAAGGCCATGCGCACCATGGTCGTTGAGACCGGCGAGCGCGTCGACGGCCGTGCCGCCGACGAGATCCGTCCCATCATGGTGAAGGACAACTACCTGCCGCTCGTTCACGGCTCTGGTCTGTTCCAGCGTGGCCAGACCCAGGTGCTTTCCGTCCTGTCGCTCGGTATGCTCAACGAGGGCCAGCGTCTGGATACCATCGAGCCCACCGAGGGCAAGCGCTACATGCACCACTACAACTTCCCGCCGTTCTGCACCGGCGAGACCGGCCGCATGGGCAGCCCCAAGCGCCGCGAGATCGGCCATGGCAATCTGGCCGAGCGCGCTCTGCTTCCGGTGCTTCCCGACGAGAACGAGTTCCCCTACGCCATCCGCGTCGTCTCCGAGGTCATGGAGTCGAACGGCTCCTCTTCGATGGCTTCGACCTGCGGCTCCACGCTCGCCCTTATGGACGGCGGCGTGCCCATTAAGCGCCCGGTCTCCGGTATCGCCATGGGCCTGATCCAGGAGGAGGGCAAGACCGTGGTCCTGTCCGACATCCAGGGTCTCGAGGACTTCCTGGGCGACATGGACTTTAAGGTCACCGGCACCACCGAGGGCATCACCGCCCTGCAGATGGACAACAAGGCTACCGGCCTCACCTTCGACATCCTGGCCCGCGCCCTGCAGCAGGCCAAGGAGGGTCGCGCCTTCATCCTGCAGAAGATGCTCGATGTGATCCCCGAGCCGCGCCACACCACGCGCAGCACCGCCCCGCGCATCGTCTCCATCCAGGTTCCGACCGACAAGATCCGCGACGTCATCGGTTCCGGCGGTAAGGTCATCCGCGGTATCCAGGACGAGACCGGCGCTTCGGTCGACATCCAGGAGGACGGCACCGTCTTTGTCGGCGGCACCGGCGAGTCCGTGGACCAGGCCGTCGAGCGCATCAAGCTCATCATCAAGGTTCCCGAGCCGGCCGAGGAGTACACCGGTCGCGTGGTCTCCATCCAGCCCTTCGGCGCCTTCGTCAACCTGCTGCCCGGTAAGGACGGCCTGCTGCACATCTCCCGCGTCGCCAAGGGCCGCGTGGAGAAGGTCGAGGACGTCCTCAACGTGGGCGACGAGGTCAAGGTCGTCGTCATCGAGGTCGACGATCGCGGCAAGATCTCGCTCGATCGTCTTGATAAGCCCGAGGCCCCGGCTCGTGCCGAGGGTGCCTCCGAGGGCGACGTCGAGCACTTCCAGCGCCGTGAGCGTCCGCGTCGCGAGCGCTCTGAGCGCAGCGACCGTTCGCGCCGTCCCGGCGACAACGGAGGCCGAAAGCCTCGCCGTCACCACGACGCCGAGTAACAGTCGTACATAAGCAGCTCAACAAGGGCGACTCCTAAGGGGGTCGCCCTTTTGCTTGCGCCCGGGAGGGACGCATATGAAGTTTCCTGCTCTACGGGAAACCGTCGGGATAGACCAGTTCAGATGGGGCTTTGATGCATGGGTGGTCTGTTGTTGTGCAAATGGGTATCATACTGTGGTTACTGCGTCGACTCTGTGATGCATGTTTGTACGTTCCCGGCGGTCGGTTTGCCAGAAGCGCCCCGTCGGTTGTTCCAGACCCGTTTCGAAGAAAGGAAACAACACTCACCTATGGCAGCTAAAAAATCATCTCCCTTGAAGATCATCCCGCTCGGCGGCCTTGACGGCATCGGCAAGAACATGACGGTCTTCGAGTGCGGCGACGACATGGTGCTCGTCGATGCCGGTCTCATGTTCCCGGATGACTCCCAGCCCGGTATCGATCTGGTACTTCCCGACTACACCTATGTTTTGGAGAACGAGGAGAAACTCCGCGGTATCGTTGTCACCCACGGCCACGAGGACCACACCGGTTCGCTTCCGTATCTGCTGCAGGACCTCAACAACAAGGTGCCCATCTTCTCGAGTAAGCTGACACTTGGCTTTATCGAGGGCAAGCTTTCTGAGTTCCGCATTCGCGCACCCAAGTTCCGCGAGGTCAAGGGCGGCAGCCATGTCAACCTCGGCGGCATCTCGCTCGACTTCTTCTCGATGACGCACTCCATCCCCGGCGCTCTGGGCGTGTTCATCCGCACCAATCAGGGCACCGTTATGCATACCGGCGACTTTAAGCTCGACCAGACCCCCATCGACGGCGTCACGCCCGACTATGCCGCTATCAGCCGCTTTGCCAAGCAGGGCATCGACCTGCTGCTTTCCGACTCCACCAATGCCACGGTTCCCGGCTTTACCAAGTCCGAGGCCGAGGTTGGTCCCAACCTGTTGCACGCCATCAAGAATGCCCCGGGTCGCGTGTTCGTCGCGTCGTTCTCGAGCCACATCCATCGTCTGCAGCAGATCTGCGATGCCGCCCGCAAGTGCGGCCGTAAGGTCGTTGTGACCGGTCGCTCTATGCTCACCAACACCCGCGTCGCGCGCGAGCTGGGCTACCTCAACATCGACGATGCCGATATTATCGATGCCTTCGATATCGATAACCTGCCTGACGACAAGATCGTCGTCATGTGCACTGGTTCGCAGGGCGAGCCGCTGTCGGCCCTGTCCCGCATGGCCAACGGCGAGCACAAGACGCTCTCCATCCACGAGGGCGATACCGTCATCCTCTCGGCAACTCCCGTTCCCGGCAACGAGAAAGCCGTCCAGCAGGTCGTCAACAGCCTGGCCAAGCTCGGCTGCGACGTGTGGGATAAGAACCGCGCTCTTGTTCACGTCTCGGGCCACGGCAGCCAGGAGGAGCTTAAGCTCCTGATGGCCATGGCCAAGCCCACGTACTTTATGCCGGTTCACGGTGAGGCCGTGCATCTGCGCGCCCATGCCCAGCTGGCTCGCAAGATGGGCATCAAGGACGATCATATCTTTATCCTCGATAACGGCGACACGCTCGAGATGCGCGGCGGTATCGTCAAACGCGGTACGCCCGTCGAGTCCGGCGTCGTCTACGTCGACGGCCTGCGTATCGGCGATACCGACCCCATCGTCCTGCGCGATCGTCAGAAGCTCGCCAACGACGGTATGGTTACCGCTGTTGCCATCGTCTCGCTCAAGCACAAGAAGATCGAGGCCATCGAGTTTTCGGGTCGCGGCGTCTCGTTTGCCATCGACGACCAGTTCTCCGAGGATGCCTCCGCATCCATTATGAAGACGATCGAGAAGGGTAAGTTTAGCTTTACCAGCAGCGGTTCCGATGCCATTCGCAAGGCCGTGCGCGATTCGCTCTCTAACTTTATCTGGAGCCGTACGCGCACCCGTCCGATGATCATCCCGGTCGTCATGGAGGTTTAGTTTGGCGCGCGGATCTGCACAAAACGCCAAAGGTAATAAGGCCAATAACCAACCGGCATCTGCTAAGGGTGCCGGTTCCCATCTTCGTGCCAATAAGGGCCACGAGGCCGACTTCGACGATTTTGAGCCGCTGGTCGAGCCCTCGGCCAACCGCGATATCGCCGGCGTGGTCATCGCCGTTTTGGCGATTGCGTCCTTCATTGCCGTGATTTCGCCGGCGACCGCACCCGTTACGGCTGCGGTTGCCGGTTTCTACCACCTGGGCTTTGGTCTGGGTGCCTACGTGCTGCCGATCGTCATTTTGCTGTTTGCCGCTACGCTCTTTTTAGGCGAGGACTCGCCGCTCAACATTCGCTCGGTCGCGGGCGGAGCCGTGGTCTTTATCGCCGTCGTCTCCATTCTTTCGCTGATGGTGCCGGGTACGAGCGACTCGTGTGACCTTATGTTCACGCCGCAAAATCTGTCCGCCTCGGGTGGCTACATCGGTGCGTTTATTGCGAGTGCGCTGCAGAATGCCCTGGGTAAGCCTATCGCGATGGTGGTCCTGTTGGGTCTGGCCGTCGTTGGTTTTGTCATCATTGGCTTTTCGGTGGGTGGCGTGCTGCGCTCTGCCCGCGATCGTGCGGCCGATTTTGCCGAGCGCCGTCGTGCCGATGTTAACGCGAGCCCGTGGGGTGACGACGAAGCCCTGTCGGTGCCCGGCGTTGCCCGTCCGCACCTGAGCATTCTTCGTCAAAAGGGCTCCGATGCTGCCGTGACCACGGTTATGGGCAACGATGTGGACCCGGTTTTGGACGATGACGACGAGGACGAGAATCCGTTTGTCGACGTATCCGATGCCGTGGAGGCCGAGCGCGCTAAGACGACGCTGCTGCCGCGTCGCCATGCCAAGAAGGGCAAGGCTGCGCCTAAGCTCAATACGAGCGAGCCCGACCCGTCCTGGTCCGATAGCGAGATTGAGCTTACCGAGGGCGATGACGGGGACGACGAGGCTCCGATTGAGACCGCAAAGACAACTTTGCTGCCGCGTCGCCATGCAAAGCGCGACCAGGTAACCGGCCAGCTTTCGATGGAAGACGACCCCGATAAGATTGACGAGTCCGAGCCGCCGTTTGCCGTGAATCCTGTCTCGGCAGCTCCGCAGATTCCCGACTTCTTGAAGCATCCCAAGGTTGCCGATACGGCTGTCGCGGGCGCTGCCGAGGCTCCTACTTCTAGCGATGGGGGAGCGGTCAATGCCCCCGCGGATAACGAGGGCGAAGAAGAGGATGGCCTTAAGCTTCCGCCACTCGAAATCCTGCATGCCAACCCGCAGTCGGCGTCCTCCGCGTCTTCTGACAAGGAGCTGGAACAGACTGCCGAGTCGCTTCAGTCCACGTTGCTTGAGTTTGGCCGCAGTGCCCGCGTGGTCGGCTGGATCGCCGGCCCCACGGTGACGACCTTTAAGCTGCAACCTGGCGAGGGCGAGCGCGTGAGCAAGATCTCGAGCCTCGAGGACGATATCGCGCTTTCGCTCGCTGCCCAGTCGGTGCGTATCTTTGCCCCGATCCCCGGCACCTCGCTCGTGGGCATCGAGATCCCCAATCGCAAGCGCCAGAACGTCAACCTGGGCGACGTGCTGCCCTATGTGAAGGGCGGTCCGCTTGAGCTCGCAATCGGGCGCGATGCCGAGGGCACGCCGGTCGTCGCCGACCTTGCCAAGATGCCCCACCTGCTGATCGCCGGTACCACGGGTTCCGGTAAGTCGGTCATGATCAACTCCATCATCACGACTCTGCTCATGCGCGCCCTTCCCGAGGACGTTCGCCTGATCATGGTCGATCCCAAGCGCGTCGAGCTTGCGGGCTATAACGGTCTGCCGCATCTTTACGTGCCTGTAGTGACCGAGCCCAAGCAGGCCGCGAGCGCTCTGCAATGGGCCGTGTCCGAGATGGAGCGTCGCCTGAAGGTCTTCGAGCGCCTTAACGTTCGTAAGATTTCGACCTATAACGAAAAGCAGGCCGCCGGCGAGTTTGAGCATTACGACAACCCGCCGCAAAAGATGCCCTACCTGGTCATCATCATTGACGAGCTCTCGGACCTGATGATGGTCGCCGGTAAGGATGTCGAGGCCTCGATCGTGCGTATCGCCCAGCTGGGCCGTGCCGCCGGTATTCATCTTATCGTGGCCACGCAGCGCCCCAGTTCCAATGTGGTGACGGGCCTCATCAAGGCCAACATCACCAACCGCATCGCCTTTAACGTCGCCACGGGCATCGACTCGCGCGTCATCATCGACCAGATGGGTGCCGAAAAGCTCACCGGTTTGGGCGACATGCTGTTCTCCAAGGTCGACTGGGGCAAGCCCCGCCGTATCCAGGGCTGCTTTGTCTCGGATGACGAAATCAACGAGATTGTCGAGTTCGTCAAGTCGCAGAGCGAGCCCGACTACCACGAGGAGATCCTGTCTGCCGTGGCGCCCGCTTCCATGTCCATGGCGTGTGGCGGCGGCATTGTCCGTACCGGAGTCGCCGAGCCGCAAGACGATGATCCGCTCATCTGGGAAGCCGCCCATATTGTGGTGGATTCGCAGCTTGGCTCCACATCTGGCCTGCAACGCCGCCTGAAGGTTGGCTATGCGCGTGCCGGGCGTATTATGGATATGCTGGAAGAAAAGGGTGTCGTCGGCCCGCCCGACGGTTCCAAGCCGCGCGAGGTCCTGCTGGACGAGGAGGGGCTTGCCGCGCTGGAATCTGTCGACGCCGAGATGGCACGTGAAGATCGTGAGTTTGGAGGATTCTGATGGCTGCACGCTTTGGTGACATGCTGCTCGAGCAGCGTCGCCGAATGGGCCTTTCCATTCAGCAGGTCGCCAACACCATCAAAATCAGGCCGCAGATCATCGAGTTTTTCGAGACCGGTAACTTTGCTTCGATGCCGCCGCGCGGCTATGCGCAGGGCATGATTTCGAGCTATGCTCGCTTTTTGGGCCTCAATCCGCGCGAGGTCGTCAATGCCTACTTTGACGACCTGATGGCATACGAACGCGAGACGTCGCAGCAGGGCGGTCGTTTTCAGGATGCCGCCGGCTACGTCAATTCGCGTTCCTCGGTCGATAACGGGCGCTTCCTGATGGTTCAGGGCGGTCGTTCGACTCGCTATGGACAGCGTCCTCAGCAGGCCGGTTATATTACTGAGACGGGTTCGGGCGAGGAGATTCGCTCACAGCGTGACCGGTTCCGCAGTACGCCGATGCCCGAGGACCGTGCACTTCCCGCTGCTCGCGGCGTGGCGCGTGACCCTCGTGCCGGCTACGGCGACGGCGGCTATTCCGATCGCGGTTACCGTGGTGTCTCTATGGGACGCTCTCGCGGTGGCTATGCGGATGCCGATACCACGCAGGTGACGCCGCGTCTTCGCTCTCAATCACAGCCGTATGGCCAGCGCTCTTCGGCTCCGCGTTCGGGCCAGCGTGGCTATCAAGGCCGCGGTGAACTTGCGCCCCGCTCGGGTCAGCGCAGCCTTCAGGGCCAGGGTGGCTATCGCGGCCGTTCCGATAGCAATCGTGGTCGTATGCCTCAGGGAGGCGGCCGCAACAGTTCCAGTCGTGGACGCGGCGGATCACGTACTCCTCAAAACAACGGGCTCGATCCACGTATCGTCTACGCCGGCATCGGTGCCGTGGTGTTGCTGCTGATTGTGCTCATCGTGGTGCTTCTGCGCGGCTGCGCATCTTCGGCGCCCGAGAACACGCCCGAGACGCCCGCTGCTACCAAGACGACGACCAAGAAGTCTTCTAAGAAGACCGAAACGGTCGACGAGGACGAAGACACCGATGAGGCGACGGATGAGTCGACTGATTCGGACGCTACCAAGACGACGGCAAAGAAGGAAGAGAACGCGGTCACGAAGGTCAAAGTCTCCGTTGCCAAGGGAAAGACCGCGTGGATTGAGGTCAAGGTCGACGGCAAGTCGGTCTATGGCGCCCAGGCGACTGGCCCCTTTGAGCAGGAGTACACGCCCGAGTCCTCGATCGAGATCACCACGTCCAAGCCTTCCGATGTCACCGTTACCAAGAACGGTGAAAAGGTCCGTTACGATACCAAGACCTCGGGCGTGGCGCGTGTGACGATCACCGTTCCCAAGAAGGAGACGTCTGATTCCGAGAATGGTGAAAGTTCTGATGGTACCGACACCACCGATGGTACCGATACCACCGACGGTACCGATGCCCAGTCCACGGATGGCGCCGATACCGCAACTGACGGTCAGACACCCACCGATTCTACCGACAATTCGTACGATAGCTACTAGGCCGCTCGTACGCGAAAGGAAACATCATGGCTAAAGATTCCAGCTTCGACGTCGTGTCCGAGGTCAACATGCAAGAGGTCGACAACGCCTTCCAGCAGACCACGCGCGAGATTTCCCAGCGCTATGACCTTAAGGATTCCGGCGCCACGATCGAGCTTTCGAAGGGCGACAAGCTCTTTACGATCAACGCCCCGGCCGACTTTGTCTCCAAGCAGATTGTCGACGTGCTGAGCTCCAAGCTCATCAAGCGCGGCATTGACCTCAAGGCTGTCTCGTGGGATGCTCCGCAGGCGGCATCGGGCGGTACCGTGCGCGTGCTCGGCCATATCGTCGAGGGTATCGACCAGGCGACCGCCAAGAAGATCAACAAGGACATCAAGGACCAAAAGCTCAAAGTCAAGGTGACCATCGAGGCCGACAAGCTGCGTGTTTCCTCTGCTTCGAAGGACGCGTTGCAGACCGTGATCCAGTTCCTGCGCGACCAGGACTACGGCCAGCCGCTGCAGTTCACCAACTACCGCTAATATCAATCGAAAGGACTGCTCTCCAACATGGATACACCGTTGGGCTCCGTGCTCTACATCACCCTCGGGTGCGCTAAGAACGAGGTTGACACCGACCGCATGCGTTCTCTTTTGACCGCCGCGGGCTACGAGGAGGCATTCGACCCGCAGGATGCCGATATCGCCATCGTCAATACTTGCTCGTTCCTCGCCTCCGCAACGTCCGAGAGCATCGAGACCACGCTCGAGCTCGCCAATGAGGTTCAGGACGGCGTTCGTTCTTGCCCCATCGTCATGTGCGGCTGCGTGCCGTCGCGCTATGGCGATGACCTGCCTGACGAGCTGCCCGAGGTCGCTGCCTTTGTGAAGGCCGACGAGGAAGACGGCATCGTGGCGGTCATCGATGGCGTGCTGGGTGTCGAGCGTGAGATTGCAGCCTATATCCCGCAGGTCAAGCGTACCGTCGAGGGTGCGGTTGCCTACGTCAAGATTTCCGATGGCTGCAATCGTTTTTGCAGCTTCTGCATGATTCCCTACATCCGCGGCCGCTATCATTCGCGCAATGCCGAGAGCATCATCTCCGAGGTGCGCGACCTGGTTGCCGGCGGTGTGCGCGAGATCGTGCTGATCGGCCAGGACACGGGCATCTGGGGTACCGACTTTGCCGACGAGGACGTCGCCGATGGCTCGCCGAGCAATCTGGCGCAGCTGCTGCGTGCCGTCGCCGAGGCCGTGCGCCCGCACAACGTCTGGGTCCGCGTGCTCTATCTGCAGCCCGAGGGCATGACCGACGAGCTTATCGATACGATTCGCGATACGCCCGAGGTGCTGCCCTATATCGATATCCCCGTTCAGCACTGCGACGCGCGCATCCTCAAGGCTATGCGCCGTTCTGGTTCGCGCCAGGAGCTCGAGGACCTGTTCCGCGATCTGCGTGAGCGTATCCCCGGCATCGTGATCCGTTCCACGGCCATGGTCGGCTTCCCGACCGAGACCGACGACGAGTTCCGCGACCTTATCGACTTTATGGACACCGTCGGCTTTGACTACACGAGCGTCTTTGCCTACTCGCAGGAGGAGGGCAGCCTGGCCGCTAAGATGGAGGGTCAGGTCTATGAGGAGGTTAAGCTTGAGCGTGCCCAGGAGGCCATGGACCTAGCCGAGTCGCTCGGTTTTGCCGCCACCGCCGCACATGTGGGCGATCGCGCCCAGGTGATCGTCGACGGTATCGAAGAAACCGAGGACGGCGCCGAGCTGATCGGCCATGCCTGGTTCCAGGCGCCCGATTCCGATGGCGCGGTCCACTTGGACGCCAGCGAGGCGTCCGTGGGCGATATTCTGACTGTCGAGTTTACCGATAGCTTCTGCTATGAGCTTATCGGCCATGTTGTGGAGTAGGAGAGCATCGTGGCAAACGAGAGCAATAAGGAACTGACGAGTGTTTGGACGCCCGCCAACATCGTGACGTGCGTTCGCATCGTCTTTATCCCGGTGTTCATGATCGTGTCGGCGCTTTCTCACACGAGTGTTGCCGGTACGGATTGGAGCACCTTCGACGGCCCGCTCGCCGCCGCTGCCTTCATTCTGTATGTGATCCTGTCGTGCACCGATAAGGTTGACGGTTATCTGGCGCGCTCGCGCAACGAGATCACCGACTTCGGTAAATTCTTGGACCCCATCGCCGATAAGCTGCTCGTGTTCTCGGCCCTGCTGCTGTTCTTGGATTTTGGCGCGGTGACCGTGTGGTCGGTGTTCATTATCCTGTTCCGCGAGCTTCTGGTGAGCGCCCTTCGCATGGTCGCGAGTGCGGCCGGTGTGGTCGTTGCGGCCGATAAGCTCGGCAAGTACAAGACGGCAACCACGATGGTCTCCATCTGCGGTTACCTGTGTGTTTTTGCGATGGCCGGCTTGCACCTTGGCCCGGTGGCGCTGACGCTCGGCATCTACTCGGTGTCGCGCTTCCTGTATGCCGTTGCCGTTGTCTTGACCGTTATCTCGGGCGCCCAGTACTTCTGGAACTGCCGCAAGATTGTCTTTTCGGTCTAGGTCCTGGTGGGTATGACGGACTCTTTTGAGCAGATTTCCGCACATAACGAGGAGCTGGCGCGTGATATTGTCGAGCGCGCGAGCGCTCGGGGCGTGACGGTTTCGACGGCTGAGTCGCTGACGGCGGGTATGATCGCCTCGACGATTGCCGATATCCCGGGCGCCTCGGCGGTGCTGCGTGGCGGTGCGGTGACCTATTGCGATGAGATTAAGCATCGCGTTCTTGGTGTTGAGCAGGAGACGCTCGACCGCTATACCGTGGTGTCGCATCAGACCGCGCGCGAGATGGCGGTGGGTTCGCTGGAGCTGTACCAGAGCGATATTGCAGTGAGCGCAACGGGTTATGCCGGCCCCGGCGGTGGCACTGAGGACGATCCGGCGGGCACTTTCTATATTGGCTGGGCGCATCGTTCCGCCGATGGGGGCGTGCCGGTCGTGGACTCTGTGCGCTGCCACTATGAGGGCGACCGTTCGTGTGTTCGTGCCCGTGCGGTCGCGGAGGCATTGGGACGCATTGCCCTTGTGCTCAACTCTATGGAATAGACGTGTTTTAAGGGGCCTTAGGGCCCCTTAATTGTGGAGATGGGGACCTTAGGCTCATTTGGCGTTTGTGCTGGTTGTAGACGTAATTTTGCCTGCCTTGTTCATATTTGGTCCTTTGTGGTCAAGCATTTGGTCAGTGTTTGGTCGGCGTTTGGTTGGGTTTTGGAAAGGTCGGCTGCATATGATTTATCTGAACGGTTGACCACGAACAGCCGTTCGTTTAATATCGATGCAGGTTGTTAAGAGGAGGGCTATTCATGGCCAAGAATTCAGGTCCCGTACGTACCGTTCATGCTCGCACGACGGGTAAAGAGCGCGATGAGATGATCGCCACCACCAAGGCCGAGATCGAGAAGAAATTCGGCCAGGGTTCCATCATGAGGTACGGCGACGGTGGCCCCGAGCTCGAGGTCGAGGCCATCCCTACGGGCGCTCTGGCACTCGATGCCGCTCTGGGTATCGGCGGTGTGCCGCGCGGTCGAATCGTCGAGATCTACGGTCCCGAGTCCTCCGGTAAGACGACGCTTTCGCTCGAGATCTTGGCCGAGGCCCAGGCAATGGGTGGCGTTGTGGCATTTATCGATGCCGAGCACGCGCTCGATCCCACGTATGCCGCGCGCATCGGCGTGGATATCGACGAGGTACTCATTTCCCAGCCCGATACGGGTGAGCAGGCGCTCGAGATTGTTGACATGCTTGTGCGTTCTGGTGCCATCGATGCCATCGTTGTCGACTCCGTCGCCGCGCTGACCCCGCGTGCCGAGATCGAGGGAGAAATTGGCGACACTACGGTCGGTCTTCAGGCTCGCCTGATGAGCCAGGCGCTCCGCAAGCTCGCCGGCTCGCTGTCCAAGTCCAACACGACGTGCATCTTCATTAACCAGCTGCGTGAGAAGATCGGCGTCATGTTCGGCAACCCCGAGACCACGACGGGCGGCCGCGCCCTTAAGTTCTTCTCTTCGGTGCGTATCGACATTCGCCGTATCGACAGCATTAAGCTTAAGGACGAGGTTATCGGTAACCGCGTGCGCGCCAAGGTCGTTAAGAACAAGGTGGCAGCTCCGTTCCGTTCTGCTGAGTTCGACATCATGTACGGTACGGGCATCTCTAAGGAGGGCTCAATTCTGGACATGGCTGTCGAGTGCGGCATCTGTAAGAAGATGGGCTCCTGGTTTGCCTATGGCGAGGACAAGCTCGGCAACGGTCGCGAGGCCGCCAAGGCTTTCCTGCGCGAACACCCCGATTGCGCCGACGAGATTGAGCATAAGGTTCGCCTTGCCTGCGGACTTGAATTTGATGACGATGCTCCGTCCGAGGTCGAGCTGACCGATCAGCCTGCGCCTGAGGAGTTTGATGAGCTTTACGCCATCGATGGTTCCGCTATGCTCGATGATGACGACGAGTAGCGGTTACGCTCATGTCGTATACGGTGACCGAGGCCACGGTCGTCTTTCCCGATAAGAAGGCGGCCTCCTCGTTCTCGAGCGGGTATGCGTCCAAAAAGCCTTGCGCACATATCGATTGTGAGCTTGAAGACGGTTTTGAGCGGTCCATTTGGATTCCCGTGCGGGTCGCGCGCCTGTATGTCAAAAACCGCCCCGATCTTCCCTGTGATTGGGACAACTTTCGTGAGGCGGTGCAGATCATCGAGCGTAAATGTGCACTTACCATGGTGACCGAGATGTTATCGCGCCGCGACCATGCGACGGGTGAGGTCCGTGACAAGCTGGCTCGCTACGGTTTTCACCAGCCCGCGATCGATTTCGCCGTCGAGCGCGCCACCGAGTATCGCTTTTTAGACGAGAACCGCTTTTGCTCGTACTTTATCGAGGAACGCAAGCGGCGTGGTTGGGGACAGCGTAAAATCGAGACCGAGCTCAAGCGCCGTCATGTCGTGCTCGATGACATTCCCGGTTATCCCGAGGATTATTTTGCCGTCGAAGACGATTTGGCGCGTGCGTCAGCCCTGCTCGCCAAGCGGCGTGTTCCAGAGACGCGCGGATTCGAAAAACTGGTTCGGTTTTTGATGGGCAAGGGCTTCTCGTATCACATCGCCGCCGATGCCGTTAAGGCACGTCTAGATGCCGAACGCGAGGAATGTACGGTTTAGGCGTATGCGTTATGTGGCCCTGCCGTTCACCGCGTTTTAGCCGCCGTGCCGGGGCCATTTATTTGACAGTTGTTGTGGTTCAACGTACGATAAACACTGTCATTTGCTTTGTGATATGTGCTCATCTGTGATGAGTTTGTTTATATGTTTATCTGTATCCGACCCGCATAAGCTGCGCCCATATTACTCAAATGTCGCGAGCCGTTCGTAAGGACGGTTCGCTTTGTTGTGTAACGAATCCATAAAAAGGAGTGAGCATGCCTATCATCGCAGCGCTCGTTGGCATCGTTTTGGGTGCCATCGCCGCCATTGCCTACATGCGCACCGCCAAGCAGGGTAGTCTTCACGAGGCCGACGAAAAGATTCAGTCGGCACACGCACAGGCTGAGTCCCTGATCGGTGATGCAAAGCGTCAGGCCGAGACCCTCAAAAAAGAGGCTCTGCTTGAGGCTAAAGAGGAGATCATCAAGAACAAGCAGGCCGCCGAGGCCGAGGACAAGCAGCGTAAGAACGAGATTCGTACGCTCGAGAACCGCGTGATGCAGCGCGAGGAATCCCTCGATCGACGCAACGACGCTCTCGACAAGCGCGAGCATCAGCTGTCCAGCCAGGCCGGTCAGGTCGAGAAGCGCTCCCGTGAGCTCGAGGAGCTCTGCGCAAAGCAGACCTCCGAGCTCGAGCGTATTGCCGACCTTACCCGCGAGGACGCCCACAAGGAACTCCTCGATAAGGTTCGCGGCGAGGTCACCCACGAGGCCGCCACGATCATTCGCGAGTCCGAGCAGCAGGTTCGCGCCGAGTGCCACAAGACCGCCCAGGAGATTCTGTCCCTGGCGATTCAGCGCTGCGCTGCCGACCACACTGCCGAGGTCACCGTTACCTCCGTGCACATTCCCTCCGATGACCTCAAGGGCCGTATCATCGGTCGCGAGGGTCGCAACATCCGGACCTTCGAGCAGGTTTCCGGCGTCAACCTCGTTATCGACGACACGCCCGAGACCGTCGTTCTTTCGAGCTTCGACCCGGTCCGTCGTGAGACCGCCCGTGTCGCCCTCGAGAACCTCATCGCCGACGGCCGCATTCACCCTGCCCGCATCGAGGAGATGTATCACAAGGCTGCCGACCTGGTTCAGCAGCGCGTGCGCGAGGCTGGCGAGCAGGCTGCCTTCGATACCGGCATCCACGATCTGCACCCTGAGATCGTCAAGACCCTTGGTGCCCTGCGCTACCGTACCTCGTTTGGTCAGAACGTGCTTCAGCACTCCCTCGAGGTCTCTGATCTGTGCGGCGTGATGGCTTCCGAGCTTGGCCTGGACGTTGTGACCGCCAAGCGCGCCGGCCTGCTACACGACCTGGGCAAGGCAATCGACCACGACGTCGAGGGCCCGCATGCCGTCATCGGCGCCGAGCTTGCCCGCCGTTATGGCGAGAAGCCCGTTATCGTCCACGCTATCGAGGCTCACCATGCCGATGTCGACCCCAACACGGTGCTCGATGTCCTGGTGCAGGCCGCCGATGCTGTCTCTGCCTCTCGCCCCGGTGCCCGTCGCGAGTCTGCCGAGAACTACATCAAGCGCCTTGAGAAGCTCGAGGAGATCGCCAACTCCCATGACGGCGTCGAGCGTACCTATGCCATGCAGGCTGGTCGCGAGGTCCACGTCATGGTTCAGCCGGACAAGATCTCCGATGCCCAGTCCACGGTTCTGGCTCACGATATCGCCCATCAGATCGAGGAAGAGATGGAGTATCCCGGTCAGGTGCGCGTCGTCGTGATTCGCGAGAGCCGCGCTGTCGATATCGCTAAATAACATGAGCGACGCGAACGAGCTCATCTCATTTATCGCGTCGATGTCGGGGGAGGGCAACCTTCGCGTCGAGGAGAACCTTGGCGAGGGGTATGTCCGCCTCCGCGTTTCGGAGGCCGAGCGGCGCCAGGCAAAGCACGACATTCAGCATGTCGAGGATATCGTCATCGAAATGCTCCGTAATGCTCGCGATGCCGGCGCCGACAAGGTCTATCTCGCCACGACCAAGGAAGATGGCGTCCGGACGCTTGTCTTTCTGGATAACGGCTCGGGTGTTCCGCAGGATATGCAAGAGCGAATCTTCGATGCTCGCGTTACCTCAAAGCTCGAGAGCATGAAGATGGACCGTTGGGGCGTTCACGGTCGTGGCATGGCATTGTTTTCGATCAAGCAGAACACCGACGAGGCCCGTGTGGTCACGTCCGGCGTCGATCTTGGTTCAGCCTTTAAGGTGAGCGTTGCAGCCGACCGCCTCAGTGAGCGTGCCGATCAGTCCAGCTGGCCCCAGGCCGTCAAGGATGAGGACGGACGTTATGTCTGTGCTCGCGGTCCGCATAATATTATTCGCGCTGCTTGTGAGTTTGCGCTCGAGGAGTTGCGTGGTTGCGATGTCTATCTTGGTTCTCCGTCTGAGATTGCCGCGACCCTTTATGCTCAGGCGTCAAGTCGGCTCGATACGTCTCGTCTCCTGTTCATTGACGACGAGAGCGAGCTTCCGGTTGTCGATCGTTTAGGCCTTGCCTCCGATGCCGAGGACTTTATCCGTATCTGCTCGGGTTTGGGCCTTGAGATGTCCGAGCGCACGGCACATCGCATTTTGGCAGGGCAGATTAAGCCCGTTCGCGGTGTGACCGCGCGTCTGCTGCGCGAACGTGATTCGTCCTCGCATGCGCCGGCTCCTGTCGATCTCGCGAAGGATCGTCGCGGGCTACGTATTGCCAAGGATGACATGGCACAGTTTTCGCGTGCTGTGGAGCGCGACTTTAATGACCTTGCCGCCCGGTACTATCTCAACCTTTGCGGCGACCCTAAGATTCGCGTTTCGCGTGATCGAATTACCGTGACCTTCGATCTTGCCAAAGAGGAATAGTGCCTTTACCGAGTCCACTCGGTACGATACAGTTATTGCAGTTAAAACGTACTTTTAAACGCAGGAGTTTCTTCATGGAGTGCCTGAAGGTATCAAGCAAATCATCGCCCGCGTCCGTTGCCGGCGCCATCGCCGGCATGGTCAAGGATGGTGTACCCGTCAACATCCAGTGTGTCGGCGCCGGTGCTGTCAACCAGGCCATTAAGGCCGTGGCTATCGCGCGCGGTTTTTTGATTCCAACCGGTTTTGATATTTCCTGCGCGCCCGTGTTCTCCGACATCCTCATTAACGGGGAGTCGCGCACGGCCATCCGCCTTTCTATCTACGTTCACCAAATCAATCGAGCTGCTATGGATAACGTCGTCATGGATGACGTTAAGCCTGTGGCATAGCTTCTGCTTGCCTCGTTTCGCTCCCCATCGTTAGGACTTATGCACATGGACCAGCGTTCCGTACGCGATATTCTTGCCGGTAAAACCTACTTTATCCGCACCTTTGGCTGCCAGATGAATCAGCACGACTCCGAGCGTGTGAGTGGCCTGCTTGATTCGTATGGCTGCCTCATGGCGCTCGATCCCGAGCATGCCGATATCGTTGTGTTCATGACGTGCTGTGTGCGCGAGGCTGCCGATACGCGCCTGTACGGTCAGTGCAATTCCTGTAAAAGCCTGCCGCCTTCGCCTTCGGGCGAGCGCGTGGTTGCCGTGGGCGGCTGTATCGCGCAGCGCGATGGCGAGGGTCTGCTCACCAACGTCGATAACGTCAATGTCATCTTTGGCACGCATTCCATCGCACATGTGGCCGAGCTCATTGCCGAGGCGTTCCTGGACGGCAAGCGTCATATCCGCACCAATGAGCATGAGGATACGGATGCCATGAGCATGCCGTGGCATCGCGAGACCCAGTATCACGCCTGGGTGCCCATCATGACGGGCTGCAATAACTTCTGCACCTACTGCATCGTGCCGTACGTGCGCGGTCGCGAAAAGAGCCGCCCCTTCGAGGAAATTGTCGACGAGGTGACCGGTTTGGTGCGCCAGGGCGTGCGTGAGATTACGCTGCTGGGCCAAAACGTTAACTCATATGGTCGCGATCTGTTTGGCAAGCCGCGTTTTGCCGATCTGCTGCGTGCCGCGGGCGATACGGGTGTGGAGCGCATCTTCTTTACCTCTTCTCATCCTAAGGATCTGCTGCCCGAGACCATCGACGCCATGGCCGAGACGCCTGCCGTCATGCCGCAGCTTCACTTGGCCGTTCAGTCGGGCTCCACGCGTATCCTCAAAGAGATGAATCGCCGTTATACACGCGAGGACTATCTGGGCCTGGTCGATCGCATTCGCAACCGCATGCCCGATATCGCGCTCTCGACCGATATTATCGTTGGATTCCCGGGCGAGACTGAAGAAGACTTTGAGCAGACGCTCTCACTTGCCGAGACGGTCCGCTATGCTCAGGCCTATACCTTCATCTATTCCAAGCGCGCCGGTACTCCGGCCGCAGAGATTGACGATCCCACGCCGCATGAGGTTATTCTCGAGCGTTTCAACCGCCTGGTTAAGGTTATCGAGACTACGGCTCACGAGTATAACCAGGGTGAGCTTCATACTGTGGTGCCGGCGCTCATTGAGGGAACGAGTAAAAAGAACGACGCGGTCCTGCTGGGCAAGAGTCCCAAGAATCAGACCGTGCATGCGCCTATCCCCGAGGGTTACAGCATCGATCAGTTTGTTGGCAAGATCGTTGATGTTGACGTTGACATTGCCAAGACCTGGTATTTGTCCGGCTCCGTTGTGGGCGAGCCGCGCTAATGGTTTCTCCCAGGGCAGGTCTTTCCGCCGTTGCGATCGTCGGTCCGACGGCGGTTGGTAAGAGTGATGTTGCCGACCGTTTGGCAGCTCGTCTTTCGTCCGAAGTGCTGTCGTGCGATGCGATGCAAATCTATCGCGGCATGGACATCGGTACCGCAAAGATGGCGCCCGATGAGTGTACGGCGCCGCTGCGTCTTGTCGACATTGTAGAGCCGGGTGTGGCATATTCTGCTGCGCTTTATCAGGCTGACGCTCGCGCGCATGTTGAGCGCTTGCTTGGCGAGGGCCGCCTGCCGGTGTTTTGCGGGGGTACGGGGCTGTATCTCAAGGCCGCCCTCGATGAGATGGACTTTCCCTCGGGTGAACTTGAGGACGATCGCCGTGCGGGCTATCAGGAGCTTGCCGAGCGTATTGGCGAGGAAGAACTGCATGCCCTGCTTGCCGAGCGCGACCCAGAATCTGCTGCTGTTATTCATCCCCATAACGTGCGCCGTGTGATTCGTGCGCTCGAGATGCATGATGATGGTATCTCCTACGCGCAGCAAAAGTCGCAGTTTAGTGTTCCGCGCGAGCATTATCACGCTCTGTGGTTTGGTCTGACGCGTAATCGCGAGGTGCTCTACGAGCGCATTAATCTGCGCGTCGATCTGATGTTTGAGCAGGGTCTTGTCGATGAGGTCCGCGGTCTTATGGGCCAGGGGCTGGGAGATGCCCTGACGTCGATGCAGGCAATTGGCTATAAAGAGATCATCGATGCTTTCAATGGTGTGACGAGCATGGATGAGGCTCGCGAACTCATCAAGATGCGTTCGCGTCGTTATGCCAAGCGTCAGCTTTCGTGGTTTAAGCGCGATGACCGTATCGTGTGGTTTGATATGGATGAATGTACGATCGATGAGGTCGTTGCTGATATCCTGCATCGTATTGAGGCTGCCTAATGGCCCGTTTTCCCCTTGTTCCCACGTCGCCCGAGCCCGAGCGTGCCATTTTGGTTGGTGTTGAGTGGCGCGACAATGCATGGCCACTCGATCGATCGCTCGATGAGCTGGAGCGCCTTGCCCATACGGCTGGTGCCCAGTGCGTGGCTCGCTTGTCTCAGCGTTTGGTAAAGCCGTATCCTAAATCGTTTATCGGTTCCGGTAAGGTTGAAGAGCTGTGCGGCCTGGTGCATCGCATGGATGCCGATGTCGTTATTTTTGACGACGACCTGACGCCCTCGCAGCAATCCTATTTGGAGAAAGCGGTGGGCGAGCCGGTAAAGATCATCGATCGTACGGCACTGATCTTGGATATCTTTGGCCTGCATGCTCAGACGCGTGAGGGACGCCTACAGGTACAGCTGGCACAGCTTCAATATCTGTTGCCTCGTCTGCGTGGCATGTGGAGCCATCTCGCCAAGGAGCAGACGCGCGGCGGCATCGGCTCACGCTTTGGTCAGGGTGAAAGTCAGCTCGAGGTCGACCGTCGCCTCATTCGTAATAAGATTGCCGCGCTTCGTCGTGAGCTTAAGCAGGTTGAACAGCGTCGCGATGTCCAGTCCAAGAGCCGCATTGAGTCACCGGCGTTTCGCGTCGCGTTAGCCGGTTATACCAATGCCGGTAAATCGACGTTGCTCAATTGCCTGACCGGCTCTACGGTACTTTCGCAGGACAAGCTGTTTGCTACGCTCGACCCGACGACGCGTTCGTATCGCCTGCCCGGCGGTCGCGGCATGACGATTACCGATACCGTCGGCTTTATTCAAAAGCTACCGCATGGTTTGGTCGATGCCTTTAAATCGACGCTGTCCGAGGTGTTGGGTGCCGATCTAATTCTCAAAGTCGTAGATGCGTCTGACGAAGACTACGAGCGCCAGCTCAAGGCGGTCGATCGCGTTCTTGACGAGATCGGTGCCGGCGAGCGTTTGACGCTTACGGTGTTCAATAAAATCGATCTTCTCGATAGCGTTGATCGATTGAGTTTCCGTCGTCGTTATCCGGAAGCCGTTCTGTTCTCGGCCCAGACGGGCGAGGGACTTGACGATCTCGTCGACCGTATTGCTCGTGAGGCGGCTGCCACCGATGTGTTGCTCTCTGCTGATATCCCGTATCGCGAGGGCGCCCTCATTACGCTGGTGCATGAGCAGGGAACCCTTTTGCACGAGGAATATCTTGAGGACGGCGTTCGTATTGTGGCGAAGCTGCCGGCCCGTATCGCGCCGCGGCTCGAGCGTTATCGCACCGAGTAGACGAGCTCCAAAATGCCCAGAATGATGGGCTGATGCAGCAGATAAAAGGGGAGTGCATGACGTCCAAGGCTGGCGAGCGCCGGCAGGGGGTTGGCGTAGGCCCAACTTGGGGCGGTCTTACCGATTCCCTGCGCTATGTGTGCGGCGAAGTATCCTGCAAGATACATAAAGATAAACGGGATGATGGGGTAGTAATCACCTGAGATAAATCCAGGGCTCGGAAATCCTAGCCACGCCAGGTATGGGACAGGGTAGGTCGTTTTGGGGATGCTCCAGGTGAGGGCGAACAACACAAGGCATAGGGACATGCCCCATCTCGCGGAAATCTTCTTAAGGACGGGATTGGTCAACGCTACGATGCCGGTACATGCGGCCATACAGTAGATGATGCCAAAATTAACCGAATCGTCGACTGAGACAAGTGTTGTTGCCAACCAGACGACGAGTGCTGCTAAGGCGTATTTGGCGGCACGTTTGATATTGTTGCGCGAAAGAGTGCACATCCAACCCGCGATAAACAAGAATACCCAGCTGATGCTGGCGCGCCAGATGTCTTGAAAGACAGTCTGGGTAAACCAGGGCATATCCCAACCGTACAGGTAGGCGAGATCGTAGCAAGCGTGAAAACCTGCCATTGAAATCATCGTAAACCCGCGGACGGTATCAAAGATGGTGATGCGTTTTTGCATTACGAGAACCGGCGCATCAAGCCGACGACTTTGCCCAAGATAACGGGATTCGTTGCATAGATAGGCTCCATGGTGTCATTCTCGGGTTGCAGGCGTACGCGTCCCTGCTCCTTGTAGAACGTCTTGACGGTCGCTGAACCATCAATCATGGCCACGACAATTTCGCCGTTCATGGCACTCTTTTGTTCACGGACGATGATGTAATCGCCATTGAAGATGCCGACATTGATCATTGAGCTCCCATGCACCTCAAGGATAAAGGAACCCTGATCGGTGGCGATTTCGGTCGGGATAGTAAAAGTGTCTTCGATATTCTGCTCGGCCAGAATGGGAATCCCAGCCGCGACGCGACCAACGAGCGGTAGCGAGACCGTTCCGCGAGGTGCGGTGGGCTCGTCAGATTTAGAAATTGAGACCGAGGAACCGTCCTCGTTAAAGAGTTCCAGGGCGCGCGGTTTGGTGGCATCGCGCTTGAGCAGCCCGCGCGCCTCCAAGGCAGATAAGTGG
Source organism: uncultured Collinsella sp. (assembly GCA_900544865.1). Classification (GTDB taxonomy): domain Bacteria; phylum Actinomycetota; class Coriobacteriia; order Coriobacteriales; family Coriobacteriaceae; genus Collinsella. The sequence goes on from UQXA01000001.1 coordinate 115,417, forward strand.
GCGTGCACGGTGCTGGGGGAGGAAAGGCCCACGGCAGAAGCCATCTCGCGCACGCTGGGCGGATAACCCTTCTCCTGCTGATATTCCTTGATGAAGTCGTAAATTTGCTGCTGACGCTTGGTAATTTTGCGAGCCATCAGGGCATCCTCTCTACCCATGTCAAACAAATGTTCGAATTTTGCTTGACAGGAACAACTGTTCGAAGATAATAATAACCGAACATTCGTTCTCGCGCTAGACATTTTTGTCCGCGCGGCTTGATAAAACTGTTCTCAGCAAAACACGCGAGAGGAGAACATGATGAACGCAACGAATATGGTCCAGGGAAACCTCGCCCTTAAGCTCGAGACGCCTGCGGAACCCACTTTTACGGTTGTCCAGGGTGGTCGCTCCGGCTTTCAGCCTTTGACCGTAAAGCCTGCTCGCAATCAGCAGGCTGCAGTCGCGCCGGCCCGCGTTGCCCTGAAGGTTCCGACGATTGTCGCCGTTGCCGTTGCATTTACGCTCTTCTTTGTCCTCGCTACGTCTGTCTTTAGCGCTCGTCACGCCGCGTATGCCGAGTCCGTTTCCAACGTTACCTATGAGACCATTCGCGTTCAGCCTGGTGATTCTCTTTGGTCGCTTGCCGAGGAATATCCAATCGAAGGCCTTTCCACGCAAGAGACTTCCGACATGATCCGTAACGTCAATCATCTGGAGCATGGTTCGCTCGCCGCCGGTGCGCATCTTAAGGTTCCTGCTCGTTCGTAATCATTATCGCGCTGCGCATGGTACCCTTGTTATCGTTTAAGAGGAGGTACCATGCGCTGTCCTAAATGCGGCAAGGCACATACCCGCGTCGTTGATTCCCGTATGCAGGAGTCAAATAACACCATTAAGCGCCGTCGCGAATGTTGCTCGTGTAACTACCGCTTTACAACGTTCGAGCGATGCGAAGATCCAATTGAGGTCATTAAGTCGGACGGAACTAAGCAGCGGTTCGATCGCAATAAGCTGCTCGTCGGCTTGATGCGCGCCACCATCAAGCGTGATATCGACACTAAGAAGCTCAATGAGATTATCGACGATATCGAGGTCGAGCTGCGTTCTCGTACGCTGACGGCCGTCACGTCCCATGAGTTGGGTGACATGGTGCTCAAGCGCTTGGCCAAGATCGACAAGGTGGCGTACATCCGCTTTGCCTCGGTCTACCGCGATTTCAAAGACGTCGATGAGTTTCTGCAAGAGCTCGACAAGCTAAGGTGATTCCATGTCCAACATTACCCTCAACATAAAGCGTCTCGATCCCACCGTCGAGCTTCCCAAATACGCCCATCCCACCGATGCCGGCTTGGATCTGCGCTCCAACGAGGACTGCGTCCTGAAGCCCTTCGAACGCCGTCTGGTCTCTACCGGGCTGGCCATCGCCCTGCCCGATGGCTACGCCGGCTTCGTCCAGCCCCGCAGCGGCTTGGCCATCAAGCAGGGCCTGTCTATAGTCAACACGCCAGGCCTCATCGACGCCCACTACCGAGGAGAACTCAAGGTTATCCTCATCAACCTGGATCCTTCCAACAACATCAAAATCAACAAAGGCGACCGCATAGCCCAACTTGTCATCCAAGAAGTCCCCACGGTCAACCTCGTAGAAGTAGAAGAACTAGACGAAACCGACCGAGGCAACGGAGGCTTCGGCTCCAGCGGCGTCGCTTAATCATTTTCAAGATGTAGGGTTGGCCTCTCACCCGGGGCCCACACATATCATCCCGTGCTCAAACATTCTCGCTACGCTGCGAAACTGCGCGCGGGACGATATGTGTGGGCCCCGGGTGAGAGGCCACATACTTGAATATGTATTTCGACTTGTGCGGTGGGCCTCATCAATATAATTACGATTTGCTTGTTGTTCTTACTCTCAATTAGCTGGATTACATCCTTGCAAATCCTAACCGGAAATGTGTTTTAGATTCTAGTTAGCCGACGCGATAAAGGGACACCTCCTTTGTCGCGTCGGCTTACTGTATTTATACTTTCCGGTTTTGCTTTGCAGGTTCTAGTGTTGGGGATTCTGTTATAGCTGCTAGTACGTAAACGTAGCTGCGCAGTGGGAGCCGCCCATATATCGTTCCACGCGCAGTTTCGCAGCGCAGCGAGAATGTTTGAGCATGGAATGATATATGGGCGGCTCCCACTGAGCAGCGGACTTTCGTCTACCTGATATGAGCAGGTTTTCCGCCCCAGTAGAAGCGGCAGAAGGCTCGTTTGCGCTTTTGGGGTTTGCCTACGAGCTCCATGGTTGCGATGGCGATGTCCTCCGCTGCGCGTGGACGGCGTAGGACATCGCCGTTGATGAGTAGCGCTTTGAGCGATTCAGGGTGGTCGTGCAGGTGACGAAGCGTCACGATGAGCTCTCGTGCCGTGGTGACGTGCATGCTGGCGCCCATGCCGGTGAGCATCGTGGTGTTGGCCTTTTCTTGACCGTATGATTTGCCCAGCAGGATCATCGGCAGATGTGCGCATAGGCACTCGGTGACCGTGAGTCCGCCCGATTTGAGGATTGCCAGGTCGCAGCCGTGCATGAGGGCCGCCATGTCGTCCACGTAGTCCAGAACCGTGACGTTTTCGAGCTTCATGGCGACGAAGAGCGTCTTCAGCCGGGTGGCATACTCCACGTCTTTACCGGGCAAAAAGACAAAGTGCATGTCCTCAAAGCCGCGTAAGAAGGGGAGCGTGTGGTCCATCGCGGCGCGGAAACGCACGTATGGTTGGGGCAAACTGGCGCCGGCCATCACCAATACGACGGTTTTGTCTATGGGGAGATTGAACTTGCTGAGCTCATCTTCGCGTTTGTAATCTGAATCGAAACCGGCTCGGATGGGGATGCCCGTTATGCGGATCTTTGACTCGGGAACCTTGCGCGGGCGCAGCGTTTCGGCCATAAACTCGTTGGCTACACAGAATAGGTCGGTGTCCTTGTGGGGCCAAAAGCCTTCGACTTCGTAATCGGTCGGCACACAGATGACCGGGTAATCGATACCCGTAATTACGCGGGCGCCCACGGCAACATTGGCTGCTGTGATGTGCGTTGCGACCACGGCTATAGGCCTGCGGCGACGAATATATTCGTTGAAGGCGGGGAACATAATACGCGACCATGCCGTGCCGCCACCCCAGAGAAGATGTCCCGTAAGCGTATATCGCCAGGTCAGGTCGTAAATGGGGCGTGTGGCTCCCGTAAAAGAAGCCGCGGTCTTATTGCCGTCGAATTTAATACGTCCAAAATCAAGGATATCGAGCACTTCAATTTCAATATCCTCAGGGATTCCCTTGGTGCCGCGGATAAGATCAAATGCTTGTGCAATCGCGTTGGCGGCGGCTTTGTGGCCCGATCCAACCGATGCGTGCACAATGGTTACTAGGGGTTTTTGTGCAGGTGAAACGGTCATTTGCTCCGGTTGGGGAGTGGCTTGCATGGGCAGGGGAGCGCTATTGCTCATCTGCGTTTGATCCATCGATAACTCCCCTTCAGCTTTGTTACGCGATTTATCATTGTAGTGCATGAGTGTCATGTTCACGTAAATTTGGGTATGAGCGCAAAGAACGCCAATCTTTCGACAGGAGGTCTCTTCATGACTACCCATCAGCCGATCGATGTTGCGATTATCGGTGGCGGCCCTGCGGGCTATGCTGCGGCCATTTATGCGGCGCGCTCCAACCTAACGACGACCGTGATTGAACAGGGCATGTCGGGAGGGCAGATCGCCACGACCAATGAAGTCGAGAACTATCCGGGCATTCCGCTCTTGAGTGGCGCCGAACTCGGTGAGCGTTTTCAGCAGCATGCAGAGGGCCTGGGAGCACAGGTTACATGGAGCATGGTTACGGGTATCGATTACGATGCCGATGCAGCGCTGTTTACGGTGCATCACGATTTGGGCGATACGTCGGCCTCGAGCGTTATCGCTTGCATGGGTGCCACGCCGCGATCTGCTGGTTTTGTTGGCGAGGATGCGTATCGCGGTCGCGGCGTTTCGTATTGCGCGACGTGCGACGGCATGTTCTTTCGCGGCAAGCAGGTTTTTGTCATCGGCGGCGGCAATGCTGCCTGCGAGGAAGCTCTGTTCTTGTCAGAAATCGCCAGCAGCGTGACCATCGTTTTGCGCCGCGATCAGTTCCGTGCCCCCGATGGTGTGGTTCAAAAAGTTCTTGCAAAAGATAATATTTCAGTTAGGTACCAAACTAGTATTGTCGAGCTCTCGGGCGAAGCCATGCCAACGACGATTACCTTTAAGGACAATGCATCCGGGGAAACTCACACCGAGTCATTTGTCCCTGGCTCGTTTGGTATCTTTGTCTTTACCGGAACGCAGCCCCATTCCGAGCTCGTTGAGCATCTAGTCGATCTGGCGCCGGACGGCGGTATTGTTACTGATGATTCCATGGCGACCCGCACGCCAGGTCTATTTGCCGCTGGCGACATCCGTTCCAAGCGTTTACGCCAGGTTGTGACTGCCGTTTCTGATGGAGCCATAGCGGCAACGAGCGTATACGCGTTTCTCCGTGGATAAGTACGATAATATATCTTATGTAAGGTTGCTATCTTTAAAACAAAGTGGTTGGACGGTGCATCAATGTGCTGTCCAACCACTTTTACTTTCCTGCTATATAGTATGCAAAACTAGATAACCTAGAATACAATATAGCTAATGAACGGAGGATCCTTATGAACCACGCCAAACGCGTTATCCCGATGTCCGATTCGTCGGTCAGCATTAAGCCTGAGGATATTCAGCCCACTGTGCTGCCCGATGCATTTATTCAGTCCGATATCGTGCGCAAACTCAATACGTTGAGTCTGCCGCGCTATAACCAGTTGCCCAATGTGACGCTCTACCGCGACCAGGTCATTGAGTACGTTGCGCTGTGGATGGAGCCGCTGTCCATCTGCGTTGAGCAGCCTGTCATTACGCCATCGATGATCAATAACTACGTAAAGGTCGGCTTGGTGCCTGCTCCGGTCAAAAAACAATATGGCCGCGAGCAGATTGCCCGCCTGATCGCTATCTGCATCTTTAAGCAGGTGCTACCTATTGCTGCGGTGCAGGCACTCTTTAACATTCAACGTTTGAGCTACGATGCCCCGACGGCCTTCGATTATGTGGTCGATCAGCTTGAGGCATCGATTCGGTCGGCGTTTTCTGTCGAGCAGACACCGGTTCCCGATACGGCGCGTCAGGTAACGCGTGAGTCGCTGCTTGTGCGCAGCGCGGTTTCATCCTTTGTTTCGAAGGCTTACTTGATGAGCTATCTCAAGTTCAACGGGTTTAATAGCTAGCCGACGTATAAAACGGGCGGGACAAAGAGCCATCTGTCGCTTTGTCCCGCCCGTATTTTTGCTTGGTTGGACTTTATTTGCCCGAAGCTAAGCCCATGCCGTAGCCGATGATGAGGCCGTGCATCTCGGCGTAATAGGAATCCAGGCCGTTGCAGGGCATGATGATGGTCTTGGAGCCGGGCCAATGCTCGACTATGCGGTCAGTAAGCGCCTGTGCTCCAGCTTCGTTCTCAACGTGATCGATGATGACCTCGCCGCCGGCAAAACCCTCGGCTTCCATGGTATCGATAATCTTGTTGAGCATCTTCTTTTCGCCTCGCGTGTGCCCCACGAGTTCGATTTTACCGGCCTCACTCGCCGTGCCCAAAATGCGGATATTGAGCTTGTTGGCAATGACGCCGGCTGCCTTAGGGATACGTCCGGCTTTGGCGAGGTTTTCGTAATTGCACAAGCTGAAGAGGATTTTGCTGTTCTGCTCAAGGCTATCGAAGTATGCGCAAGCGTCCTCGAATGAGACATCCGGGTTGCTTGCAAGATAGCGGTCGAACAGCAAGAAAATGAGGTCCATTTTGCCACCAGCTGCGCGTGAATTGACTAGATGAATCTGTCGGTCGGGCTCCTCGGCAAGAACCATATCGCGAGCCGTGGCTGCCGCGTTGTAGCTGCCCGACACGCCCTCAGAGATCGGCATGCAGATGGTCTTGTCTGCCAATTTGAAGAGCTCGGCCCACTCCCCTACGCTGGGACAAGCGCTCGAAGAAGCGTTCGTCTCCGCCTGAACAGCGCAGTTGAGCTCATGCACATCGAGCGAAAGGTCATCGACGAATTCACGCTCCCCCACTCGAATTTTGAGGGGAGCAAATGCAAAGGTGGTATGGGGCGCGGTCGGTTGCCAATCGCGGAGGTTGCAGCTTGAATCGGAGATAAGTGCCCAGCTCATAGAGGGTCCTTTCTAATTGTTCTTCATCAATTATAGCTTTCTTTCTGACCGATTGGGCTGCTATCTAGTATTCAAAACTAGATAGCAGCTTGCATTAAAGACAAAAGAATGGACCCCATGGCTCAAAGCCACGAGGTCCATATCCGTTTGCTTTATCTGAATACTTAGTAACGTACGAAGATGTAGTTATTGTTCATGCCGGCGGCAACGGAGCTGATGATAACACCCGTGTTGTAGTCGGAAGCATGAATCATCTGACCACCACCAATGTAAATGCCGGTGTGGTACGAGTTGACCACAACGTCACCGGGCTGCGGATCGGACACACGCGTCCAGCCCATAAAGGTGCCCGTGGTGCCCAGGCGGCAATAGCGACCAGTGAGGCAATAGCTAACAAAACCAGAGCAGTCGAAGCTGTTCGGGCCAATTCCGCCCCAAGAATAAGCGCAACCAAGCTTGCTGTATGCACGCGAAACAACGGAACCGCCGTCGACGGACTGGCTCGGAGCAGAAGGCGTCGGAGCCGGAGCAGGCGTGGAGGGCTGCGGCGTCGGAGCGGGTGCCGGCGTAGGAGCCGGAGTGTTGCCGCCCTGGTTGTTGTTATTGCTGGTCTGGCCACCGTTGTTGGTGTTCTCGGTCGTACCGGCAGTCTCGTTGCTCACCGTGGCCTTCTCGGCGGTGCTGGCGTTGATGCCGGCTTGCAGCGCAGCGTTGGCCTCGGCCTCTGCGGCAAGCTCGGCCTGCAGCTGCGAATCCAGGGAGTTTACGACGTTCTGGGCTTCAGCCTGCTGAGCGTTAAGCTCGTCGACCTTCTTTTGCGTGGCGGCGACGTTCTTCTCCTGCTCGGTCTGCTTATCGGTGAGCTGCTGCTTAAGCTCCTTGACCTCTTGAATGGTCTGAGCCTGCTTATCGGAAACTTTGCCGTAGTAGAACAGACGGTTGAGCATATCGCTCAGGTCATCGACGCCCGTCAGAACCTGAAGCAGGCTCAGACCGCCGGTTTTGTACTCGCCGGCGACATAGGTCGAGAGCTTGGCCTGACCATCGGCGATCTCCTGCTGCTTTTGCGTGATCTCGCCGGCAGTCTGATCGAGCGCCTGCGTCTGCGTGGCGAGCTCATCGTAAATCTGCTGAGTTTGGGTACCGATCTGCTCGAGCTTCGTACGAGCAGCGGCAAGGTCGGATGCGGTATCGGCGTAGGCAGGAGCCGCGAGGCCCAAGCCCAAAACACAAGCGAGGGTTGCCGTAGCAGCGCAGCGTGCCATGTTTTTGTGCGTGTTTGCTGTGCGCATGTAGCTTCCTTTCCAGTAACTAAGGGTAACGGCTAGTCCACCGTCACCAGGCTAAAGAGCTCCACATCGTCATTAGACGGTGTGAGCTTCTCGCGCGGGTTGAGAAACGCAAGCTCAAGGATACAACCGTAACCGACAAGCTTTGCGCCCATATCTCGCACCAGTTTACCTGTTGCCTCGACGGTTCCGCCCGTCGCGACCAAGTCGTCCAGAATCAACACGGTATCTTTAGAGCTGATAGCGTCGGCATGGATCTCAATTGAATCGGTGCCGTACTCGAGCTCGTAGCTCTGACTTACGGTCTCGCGCGGTAGCTTGCCAGGTTTACGTGCGGGAACAAAGCCGGCGCCAAGGGCTACAGCCACCGGTACGCCAACCATAAAGCCGCGAGCCTCGGGACCCACGACCTTGGTGATTCCCATGCCGGCAAAGTGCTCGGCGAGGGCATCGGTCATGGCTTTGAGCGCCTCGGGATTGCCAAAGAGCGGCGTGATGTCTTTAAAGATGACTCCGGGCTCGGGATAGTCGGGGATGTCGACGATTTGAGATTCGAAGTCGTACATTGCATGACCTTTCAATGGGTTGCCGGATAAGCGGCAGCTGTTATTTTCCCGCGGTGGCGGTGCCGGATTGCGAAGGGGTGACGACCTTGAGCGGCTTTACGAGGGAATCCTCGTGCGAAGCCGGCGCGCCTATCTCTTCGTTTTTGGCCTTGGTTGACTCGGAGCGAGTGATTTCCTCATCGAGTGCATCGATGTCGGCGTCCTCGACCACGGCGTTGAGCGACTCAAAAACGCGGTTCTTGAGCAGCGCGGTGTGCACGCCCTCCGTCAGGTCGTGAAGCTTCTTAAACGCACGCTCGAGCTTGGCGTCGCGCTCGTCATCGGAGGTGTCCATGCCGAGCATGCTCACGAGCACCTGCTCAAACATCGAGGACTCGCGGTTGGCGGAAGACACGTACTGACGCAGGTTGCGCGGCTCGATATGGAAGCGTGACAGCTCGGAGCAGTAGCGGATGATCGGGAAATCGCGACCATCGACGAGCTCACGATTTTGCGGACTCTTGATGATGCGAATGAGGTCGTTCTCGGCGAGCGAGCGGATAAACGAAATCTCGACGCCCAGCATATCGGGAATGGTCTCGATAGGATGCAGCTTTTGCTTAGTCTCCTTGGGCTCCGTCTTGAGCGGAACATCGGACAGCAAGCCCACCTCGTAAGCGAGCGTTGACAGGTCCGTGGCGTTTTCCAAGCGCTGCTTAATCACGTTGAGTGGCATATAGCGGGTCTTCTGCAGGTGCAGAATGACCTCCAGGCGATCAACGTCCTCCTTGGAGTACTGACGGTATCCCTTAGGCGTACGATGAGGGGTAATGAGCCCCTCATCCTCTAGAAATCTAATTTTTGAGTTCGAAAGATCGGGGTATGCGCCTCGAAGTAGGTTGACGACTTGGCCGATACTCAGATAGTTGCGTTCGGCCATGCCCTACTCACCGGTTTCGATGCGCTCCGGCGTGCTCTCGTGGTAGATGAGCGTAAACGTACCGATCTGGACGGAAGAACCGTCGTGCAGCGGGGCTGCATTGACGATGGCACCGTCGACCCAGGTGCCATTGAGCGAGCCCAAGTCCTCGATGCGAGCGCCGAGGCCCTCGCGAATAATGCGCGCGTGGCTGCGCGAAACGGTCATGTCATTGAGGAAGATGCCGTTCGCGGGATCGCGGCCAATGGTGGTCACGTCATCCTCGAGCTCAAAAGCGGCACCAGTCTGCGGACCCTTGACGATGGACAGAACGGGGGCGGTGATGCGCACGTTGGCCATGAGGTCGGGAACGGTGACGTCGCTTGAAGGCACGCGGAATACGCAGGTAGCGTCAGCAGTCTTATCATTCTGAGGCATATTGTTAACCATGTTGTCCATGACAACCCCTAACTTATCGCGGACGTGCCGCAAATAATGAACCGTACGTAATCATACCCCAACGAATCAGTCTTCGATTTCAGGGTTCAGAAAGTCGATGTCCTCGTCCTCGGGATGCGTGAGAGCCTGTTTAATGGCCGCTCCGCCCTTAATGGAGTAGATGACAGCGGTGAGCATGGAGAAGATCACGCCGCCGTACACAAAGAAGATGCCGAGGGGCATCGAGCTTCCGTTGAGGCCCGGGAAGGCCGTAAGGGCTGAAGGTAAAAGATGCAGGCCGTCAATAACGGGGAACCCGAGCAGCATGAGCGAGAAGCCGGTCATGAGCAGCGCTGTGGCAATCTTTCCGGGGAAGACAACATCGATGGGGCGACGGTGATAATGGCGCACGATAAGCGTGCCGATGCCCAGATAGATGTCGCGGCCAATAATGAGCACGCAGACCCAGATGGGCAGCTCTCCGCGGACCACCAGCCCCAAGACGCCGGTGAACAGCAGCGCACGGTCGCAAATGGGATCCATGACCTTGCCGAGCCATGAGACCGTCTTAGTCATGCGGGCGATCTGACCGTCCATCCAGTCGGTGGAGGCGGCAACGGCGTAGATAACGATGGCGATGACGCGGTTGTTGTCCGTCACAAACAGGTACAGAAATACCAGGGTGAGGATCAGGCGCGTAAAGGTGATGAAATTGGAGATCGTAAAGATCTTATTCGACGGGTAATCGGAAGTGCCGATAAGCTCCTTTTTGATCTTCTTTTTGATGCCCACAGGACTCCCCCGCTGGTTAACGACAAAACTTTCGATACTATACCCGTTCCGGCGATGTCTATCCAGCGTAAGCATAGAGAGTCCAGACATGTGGAGGGCGCTTTTAGGCGGCGGGGATTTCGCATTCGTGTACATCAGCCTCCAAACATGTCGAAAAATGTCGATTTTGGTGGCTGATGTACACGTTTTGATTCGGTGATTGCATCGAGCGGGAACGTTGTTGCTTTAAGCAAAATAATCATGGTGATTAAAACAAAAAAGGTCAGGCACTAGGTGCCTGACCTGCAAACTTCTGGTCGGGACGACTGGATTCGAACCAGCGACCCCTTGACCCCCAGTCAAGTGCGCTACCAAGCTGCGCCACGTCCCGAAGCCTTTGTTTGTTGCTGTGCTCTCGCTCGCAACAGGGAGTATATTAACCCGAAACTTTGCCCTTGTGCAAGAACTTTTTTAAATATTTTGAAGCAAGTCCAAAATTGTATCTGCGAGCTGGGGTTTTGTTAGCACGGGAAGTTCTTGCGTGCCCGCTTTGCTCACGATCCAGGCCTTGTTGGTATCGGTTCCAAAGCCCGAATCGGCGCGCGAGACATCGTTGGCGATAATGGCATCGCAACCCTTGCGCGCAAGCTTGCGCTGCGCGTACTCCACGACGTTATCGGTCTCGGCCGCAAAGCCGATCACGCACCGCTCTCCCTTTTGGCGCGAGAGCTCGGCCAAAATATCGACCGTCTCGACCAGTTCGATGCGATCCAGGCGCTCGTTGGCCTTTTTGAGCTTATGGTCGGCAGGGGTCGCGGGGGTGTAGTCGGCGACAGCGGCCGCACAAATGGCCGCATCAGCCGTCTGAAAGGCGCTCAGCGCTGCCTGCAGCATCTCTTCGGCGGTCTGCACGCGCACGCACTCCACGCCGTGGGGAACATCGAGCGATGTCGGCCCCAGCACAAGCGTGACCGCAGCACCGCGGCGAGCGGCCTCCCCCGCCAGGGCGATGCCCATCTTGCCCGACGACCGGTTTCCGATGAAGCGTACGGGGTCGATCGGCTCGTGCGTGGGGCCGGCGGTGATCACGATTCGCTTGCCCGCAAGGTATTGCGGGACGGGGTTCAGCACCTCGCAGATGGCCTCGACGATGTCCTCGGGCTCGTTCATGCGTCCCGTGTCCACGTCGCCGCAGGCAAGGTAGCCGCTGCCGGGTCCCACCACATGGACACCACGCTCGCGCAGCGTGGCCATGTTGGCCTGCGTCGCCGGCGCCTTCCACATGCCGTTGTTCATAGCGGGTGCGATCACGATGGGTCGCGGCGTCGCAAGCAGCGTGGTGGAGATGAGGTCATCGGCGATACCGTTTGCCATCTTGGCGATGATATTGGCCGTCGCGGGCGCCACGACCACCAGATCGGGCTCCTGCGCCAGCGAAATGTGGTGGATGGGGTCGGAGGGATCGTCGAATAGGCCCACGGCAACGGGCTCGTTGGTGAGCGCGCGGAAGGTAAGAGGCCCCACGAACTCCGTGGCATGCTCGCTCATAACGACCTTGACGCGCGCGCCGCGCTTTTGCAGCAGGCGCACGATATTGCACGACTTATAGGCGGCGATCCCGCCGGTAATGCCCAGCAGGATCGTTTTTCCCTCAAGTTGCATTGAATTGTTGGATGCCGTCATCGTTTAAGCTTCCTTGCTCGGGAGTACCAGGAGGCGGTGGCAGTACGGGCAGTGCGTAATTGACCTACCGTCGTGGTTGAGGTCGCTCATGGACGATGCCTGCAGCGCGGTGTGGCAGACTGTGGGGATGTTGCCCTGGATGGTCTCGACGGCCAGGCCGCGGAACTGCTTGAGCAGACGCTCGTAGTCGGTGAGCACGTCGGCCGGCAGCGTGGCGGCAAGCGCGGTGCGTTCCTTAGTGGCGGCGTCAATCTGAGCCTGCAGGTCGGCAGCCTTAGCGCGGGCGGCCTTGGTATCGGCCTTCACGCCCTCCTCGAACTTGGCGATAATTGCCTGTGCGCGGGCCTCGCGGTCGAGCGCCTCCTTATGGGCGACAACGACGTCCTTGCGGGTGTGCTCAATCTTGTCCAGACGCTTGGCCAGGGTTGCGAGTTCATTCTCCAGGTCCTGAACCTCACGGTAGTCGGAACCGTCGACGTGGCGCTTCTTGGCAGCCTCAATGGCGTTGTTGGTCTGAATCTCGGTGGTGTTGAGATCGTCGAGCTCAATGTCCAGGTCCTTGCGCTGGGCGTAGAGCTTGGTCATCTCGGCTTTGAGCTTAACGTAGGTCTTACGCTTGGAAGCGAGCTCCTTGAGCTCCGGCATATTGGCAAGTTCGCTCTTGTTGCGGGCGAGCTCCAAATCGATCTGTTGCAGCTTGAGTAGCGTAGCGCCGGCGCTCATAAGTTCTCTCCTTTTGTCACAGTCCACCATTGGCAAGGGTTCAGTATTTTAATCGCATGACGGGGGTCGACCCCGGCGTCAACTGCAGAGTTCATCAATATATCAACGAACGGCTCCTCGGAGCGGTCGTGGCCGAGCAAGATCACCGGTAGCCCACGCAAGGCAAGGTCCTGCGCCACGTGATAGCCTGCCTCGCCCGTCACGACAACATCCGCACCGGCGGCGATGGCGAGCTCTCCAAAGTCGCCCAGGGAGCCGCCCAAAATGGCGACGGTGCGGCACGGGCGATCAACTTCGCCCCACACACGCGGGTCGCTGCCGAAGGCTGTGGCAGCACGGGTGGCAAGATCGCGCAGCGTGCACGGGTCGTTGAGCGTTGCAAGCGCGCCCAGGCCGGTCGGCTCGGGGTCGTCCACGTGCTCCAGTGAGCTCACGGGTACGGCACCCAGCAGCTCACTCAGGCAGACGCGGGTTTCGTGCGAGCGGTCCAGGTTGGTGTGGAGCGAGATAATGCTCACGCCGCAACGCGCTGCCTCGTAGAGCGCCGCGCTGCATTGGGGGCGTGCGGAATCCGACGGACAAAACGCCTCGGGCGCCTTGATGTATATGGGATGATGCGTCAGCAGCACGTTGGCGCCGCCTTCTTGGGCGCGGCGAACATTAGCTTCGGTCGCATCGAGCGCGCAGGCAACGCCGGTGATCTCCGCGGCCGGATCGCCAACGGAGAGTCCTACGTGATCCCAGCCCTCGGCGTCCGCCTTGGGGTAGCGCGCCAGCAGCCCACGTTCAAGCTCGGCGACGATCATGCGGCACCCACGATCGAGAGCAGCGTCTGGGCAAACTCGTCCAGGTCGACAGGGTTCACACGGTCATCAAACGAGATACGCAGAGCGCCCAATGCCTGCTCGCGACCAATGCCCATGGCGCTGAGAACATGGCTCGGGTCCATGCTGCCGCTCGAGCATGCCGAGCCTGCCGACACCTCAAAGCCGGTGGCGTCGAGCTTGATGATGAGCTCCTCGGAGTCCATGCCGTCAATGTAGATCGATACCATGCCGGGCAGACGGTCGGCTTGCGCGTAGTCGCCCATGGTGGCGTGAATGCGCGGATGGGCCGTAAGCGTGGCGTAGAGCTTGTCGGATAAGGCCTGCAGCGTTGTACGCTCCTGGGCCACGCGGGGCGCCAACGTGCGGGCGGCAGCGGCAAAAGCCAGCTGTGTACGCAGGTCCTGCGTGCCGGCACGACGACCGGCCTCCTGTCCGCCGCCAAAGATGCGGGGTCGCAGTGGGGTGCGGGTCTTAACGTAGAGCGCGCCAGATGCCACAGGACCGCCGATCTTGTGCGCGGCAACGGTCATAGCATCGACGCCCAGCTCGGTGACATCGAGCGGAATATGCAAGTAGCCTTGGATGGCATCGGTATGAAACAGGGCGCCGGCAGCATGTGCGGCGGCGGCCAGCTCGCGGATGGGCTGCACCACGCCGGTCTCGTTGCTGGCAACCATGATGCTCACGAGCGCCACGTCGTCGCCTAGTAGCTCGACAAGCGTGGCAGGCTCAATGTAGCCCATGCGGCAGGGCTGCACCAGGTCGACGCTAAAGCCTGCGGCACGCAGCAGCGGCAGGTTGTCCAGAATCGAATCGTGCTCGATGGCAGATACGATCACGCGGTTACGCTTACGGTCGCGCTGACGTGCACCCTCGGCAAGACCGAGTAGCGCCAGCTGGTTGGCTTCGGTGCCGCCGTTGGTCAGAACAATCTCAGACGGGCGAACGCGCGCGCCAAAGCTTCGGGCGATCTCGCGACGTGCAACCTCCAGACGCGCGGCAGCCTTGCGGCCGAGCGAGTGCAGCGAGTTGGGGTTGACGCCGGCAAGCTCGCTGTCGTCGTACTCGCGCTGCGCAAGGAGCGCCTCGGCGCGCATGGGCGTCGAGGCGGCATAGTCAAGATTCACGGGTATGCGGTTTTGACCTGCGGTCATAAGGGTTTATGCCTCCTGTGCGGCCTCGTTGCCCAGCTTCTGCAGCAGCGCAACCTCGGCAGCGGGATCTTCGGACTTAAATACGGCGGAGCCGGCCACCAGAACATCGGCACCGGCCTTAACGACCTCGGCGATGTTTTTGGAAGAGATGCCGCCGTCGACCTCGATCATGGGCGACACGCCGTGGCGCTCACACATGGCCTTGAGCTCGTGCAGTTTGGCGATGGTGCCGGGGATAAAGCTCTGGCCGCCAAAGCCGGGGTTCACGCTCATGAGCAGCACCATGTCAACAATGTCGATGATGCTATCGAGCACGCAGACGGGCGTGGCGGGGTTGAGCACCACACCGGCCTTGACGCCGCGCTGCTGCAGATGCGAGAGCGTGCGGTGCAGGTGCGTGGAGGCCTCGTAGTGCACAGTGATCATGTCGGCACCGGCGTCGGCGTACCAATCGACCGTCTCGTCGGGGTTCGACACCATCAGGTGCGCGTCGACCGGCACATCGGTGGAGCGCTTGACGGCCTTAAGGATGTCAACGCCAAAGGTGAGGTTGCCGGTAAAGTGACCGTCCATAACGTCGAAGTGCACAAAGTCGGCGCCGGCGATTTTGTCGAGCTCGCCCTTGAGGTTGGCCATGTCGGCCGAAAGGACGGACGGAGCGATTTTGATGGAACCCATGGTAGAAGCCTTTCTGCGCTAGTCGGTGAGTCCGTAGAACTCTTGAGAAGGGACGCGTTCGGTAAGAATCTCGAGCGCCCTATCCAAAGTAACACCGTTGTAGAGCGTTTGCTCCACGGCAAAGGTGAGCGGAATGTCTACGCCCAGTGAACGGGCAAGCTCGCTCACGCTGCGGGCCGCGACGGCGCCCTCGACCACCATATGCGTGCGCTCCTGATACTCGTCGAGCGACACGCCGTGGGCAAACTCGTAGCCAAAGGTGCGGTTGCGTGAATGCTCCGAGGTGCAGGTGGCAATGAGGTCACCCATGCCGGCAAGTCCCATGCAGGTCATAGCTTGACCGCCGCGGGCATGCACCAGACGGCTAATCTCGGCCAGGCCGCGCGTCATGATGAGGGCGAGCGTGTTGTCGCCGGCACCGGTGCCGGCGGAGATGCCGCACACGATGGCGATAACGTTTTTCATGGCGCCGCAGACCTCGACACCGGTCATGTCCTGCGACAGGTAGATGCGGAAGGCCGTGGATAGGAGCAGGTTCTTAAAGGTCTCCCCTACCTGCGCGTCTTTGCTGGCGATGACGGCGGCAGAAAGTCCGCCGCGGCAGATCTCTTCGGCATGGTTGGGGCCCGAAAGCGCCGCGACACGTGCCTCGTTGCCGATCTCACTGGCGATGACCTCGCTCATGAGCAGGCCAGACTCGGGCTCAATACCCTTGGTGAGGCAGAGCACCGGGGTATCGGCGGCGATAAAGGGCGCTGCCCGATGGCACACGTCGCGCAAGTGCGTGGAGGGCACGGCAAAGATGATCGCATCGGCACCGTCGAGCGCCTGGGCGAGTTCGGTCGTTGCTACCACGTTGTTCGGCAGCTCGTAGCCCACAAGGTAGCGGGGGTTGCGGTGCTCACCGTTAATGCCGGCGGCCGTCTGCTCGCTATGGGCCCACATGGTCACGCGCACGGCTCGCGCGGCGGCAAGGCCGGCGACGGCGGTTCCCCACGAGCCAGAGCCAATCAGCGCAACATTCATGACTCTCTCCTACTTATCGTCGGGCTCGGTGACGCGCTTGGTAAACGAGAGCTTGGACTCCTTACCTGTCATGAGCTTTTTGATGTTCGCACGATGGGCCCACACCACAGTAATGCCGATCAGCGCCATGCAAAACTTAAGTCCGAGGCTGCTGTACGGAAAGACCGCGCAGGCAGCGATGGGAAGACCGATGGCCGCGGCAAGCGAGCCCACCGACACAAACTTGGTGATGGCGACGGCCACGATAAACATGCCCAGCAGCGAAAGTCCGATGGGCCAGTACCAGGCGAGGATGACGCCCAGACCAACTGCGATGCCCTTGCCGCCATGGAAGTTGAGGTAGGGCGAGAAGATATGGCCCCACACGGCTGCCAGGCAGATGACGCCGAGCATCCAGTCGCCGGTGGCACCGGGGGCCATAATGCTCACGGGGAAGCCATAGCCCAAGTCGGCAATGAGCGGACGCGCGATAAGGACGCAGATGGCGCCCTTAAGGCAGTCTAGCAGCAGCGTGAGCGCGGCCACTTTGGGGCCGGCCACGCGCAGGGCGTTGGTGGTGCCGATGTTGCCGGAGCCCGCCTTACGAATGTCCGTGTGGTTGAACACGCGGCCCAGGATCAGACCAAACGGAATCGCCCCGATAAAGAACGAGACCACGGCGCAGATGGCGGTCAGAAGAATCGGATTATGCATCCTTTTGCTCCTTCTTCCTAAAGAAGAGTCGAATGGGCGTGCCGGCAAAGTCGAAGGTCGAGCGCATGCGGTTCTCCACGTAGCGCTGGTAGGTGTCGTTGACCAGGTCGCTGTGGTTGACGAAGAACGTGAACGTCGGCGGGTTGACGCCCGTCTGGGTCACGTAGTGCATGCGCAGGCGGCGCTTGCCGTCCACCACGGTATGACCGAACTCGCGCAGGTCGGTGAGGAACGTGTTGAGGCGCGAGGTGCTAATCTTCTGCGAGCGCGTCTTTTCGGCGGCGTCGACCATCGCCCAGATCTTCTCGACGCTGCGGCCGGTCAGGGCAGAGATGCGCAGGTACTGGGCCCAGGGAGCCATGACGCCCAGACGGCGGTCGATGGTCTCCATGCAGGCCTCGCGCTTACGGTCGTCGTCGAGCAGATCCCACTTGTTGAGCAGCACTACGATGGCGCAGCCGCGCTCGATGGCCAAGCCCATGACCTTCTGGTCCTGCTCGGTAACGCCCACGGAGGCGTCGACGACGAGCAGCGCCACGTCGGCGCGGTCGATGGCGCGCAGGCCGCGGACCATCGAGTAGTACTCGATGTTTTCGTACACGGTGCTCTTCTTGCGAATGCCCGCAGTGTCGACCATGCGGTAGTGCTTGCCGTTTCGCTCGACGACCGTGTCGATGGCGTCGCGCGTGGTGCCGGCAATGTTGGACACGATGGAGCGGTCGGCGCCCAGGATGCGGTTGAACAGCGACGACTTCCCGGCATTGGGGCGGCCGATGATGGCCACGTTCAGCGCATCGGGGAACTCATCGGCGACCTCGTCCTCTTCCTCGGGAAGCAGGGCCACGATGTCGTCGAGCAGGTCGCCCGTGCCGTGGCCGTGCAGGGCCGAGAGCGGCGTGGGCTCGCCGATACCGAGCGAATAGAACTCCCAGATGCTGTCGTTCTCTCGATCGGGGTTGTCGAGCTTGTTCACCAGCAGAAAGACCGGCTTGTCGCAGCGCTTGAGCATGCGAGCGACCGACTCGTCCTCCTCGGTGACGCCGGTGCGGCCGTCGACCACAAACAGGATGACGGCGGCTTCCTCGGCGGCGGCGAGGGCCTGGTCGCGAATGGAAGTGGCGAAGGCGTCATCGCTCTTGAGCGGTTCGATGCCGCCCGTGTCGACGATGGTGAACTCGCGGCCGTTCCAATCGGCCGTGTGATACGAGCGGTCGCGCGTGACGCCGCGGGACTCATGGACGATGGCGTCCGAGGTCTGGGCCAGGCGGTTAACGAGCGTGGACTTGCCCACGTTGGGGCGTCCGACGACGGCGACGATAGGTTTCATCTGCACTCCTTTAATGGGTAGGGTCAGTGGAAGTGTTAGAGTCGGCAGGCATAATGCCAAGGATGTGCTCCAGGGTATCGAGCATCTCATGCGGCATGGTCGACACCACATGAACCTCGGCGCCGCGACTGGTAAGGCTTGCGAGTAAATCGTCACGATGATACTCGTCAAGCGTCATGCCGTCAGCGTTGAACATGAGCTTAGGCACAAAGAGCATAACCCCCGAGAGGTCCTGCGGCAGCTGTTCCAGAATGTCGCAGGCGACGATGAGGCCGGTCACGTCCACGTTGCCGCCAAAGTAGCGATTCTTGATGGCCGTGACGGTGCCGGCGAGCCCCTGCGGCGATTCCACGAAACGTGCCACGGTGTCGCGTGCGCTGGCGCCCGAGAGGCACAGCAGGTGCTGGCTGCGAGCGGCGATGGCCTCGCGGACGCGGGCCAGTCGCTCGGCATCGGCGGCAAGCACATCGTCCGTCTCGTCTAGGTATGAGCGGATCATGCCGATACCGTCGTAGTACTGCGGATAGCCGTCGTAAAAGTCCGCCTCGGGCGGATCGATGCCGGCGTCCAGGTAGAACTCGTCGCTCATCTGGAAGGTGTGGCGGCCAAAACGCTCGAAGGCGCGGTCCTGGTAGGGACGGATCATGGCAATGGTCTCGCGCGCCAGTTCGGGCTTGTCGCTGTATGACCAGCTAAAGCGGTTCTGATGCTTGGTAAAACCGAGCGGCACAATGCCCAGGCTTGTGATTTGCTCGTGCTCCTCGCAAAAGCGCAGGGTCTTTTCCAGCTCCTCGCCGTCGTTCATGCCGGGGCACAACACGATCTGCGCGTGAATCTCGATGCCGGCGGCCATGATGGCCTCGAGTACGTCCATGCCGCGCTGGGCGTTGCGGCCCATCATACGACGGCGGACGTCGGGGCTCACGGCATGGACCGATACGTTCATGGGGCTCATGTTGCGTTGGATGACGTTTTGCACGTCCTCGTCGGTGAGGTTCGTGAGCGTGACGAAGTTGCCCTGTAAAAAGCTCAGGCGGTAGTCGTCGTCGCGAATATAGAGCGTGGAGCGGCCGCCCTTGGGCAACATGGTCATAAAGCAGAACACGCAGGCGTTTACGCAGGTACGCATGCCGTCGAAGATGGGGCCATCGAACTCCAAACCCCAGTCCTCGCCCGGGAAGCGGTCGAGCTCGACGGGGGTGACGGTGCCGTCGCGCGGGTCGAATACCTCCAAATCAACGGTGTCGTCGTCGGCCTCCCAAAGCCATACGATCATGTCGGTGAGCGCCTCACCGTTGACCGTGAGCACGCGCATGCCCGGCTCGATACCCACATCCCATGCGGGCGATTCGGGACGCACATTCTTAACGAGCGCGCCCTCACCCGGCTCGGGGTCGCGGCTGCGCCCGTAATCGGCCACCTCGGCGGCGTATGCGGGTACGGTCTGGTCCATGGTTAGCGGCAAAGCTCCTTGATGCGCGCGACGGCGCGTTCGATGTGTTCTTGTGGGGTGGAGGCTCCAGCGGTGATGCCGATGTGGCGCGCCTCGGCAAACCAAGCGGCCTGGAGCTCGGAAGCTTCCTCGATGTGATACGTGCGCTCGCAGGCGTCTGCGCAAATTTGCGCCAGGCGGCGGGTGTTGCCCGAGTTCTTGCCACCCACGACGACCATGCAGTCGCAGCGGTTGGCAAGTGTGGCTGCTGCCTGTTGACGCTCACTCGTGGCGGCGCAGATGGTGTTGATCACACGCAACTCCTGCACGCGCGGGGTGATAGCGGCCACGACTTCGGCGAGGTTCTGCGCGGTCTGAGTGGTCTGCACAACGAGGCCCACCTTGCCCTTGAGCGACAGGGCATCGGCGTCGGCGGCACAGCTCACGACCTGCGCATCATTGCCGGCGTGGCCCAGAATGCCCTCGACCTCGGGGTGGCCTGGCTCGCCCACGACCACCACGTGGTAGCCCTCGCGCACCAGGCGCTCGGCTGCCACGTGGACCTTCTTCACGTAGGGGCAGGTGGCGTCGACCACGGTAAGGTCGCGCTTGCGGGCAGCATCGATTACCTGCGGCACCACGCCGTGGGCGCGGATGATCACGGTGCCGGTTGCGGCGTCGTCCAAGGTGTCGGCCAGACCGACGCCTGCCTCAGCAAGCTCGCGCACCACGATGGGGTTATGGATGAGCGGCCCCAAGGTGTGAACTTGAGTGCACTCCTCTGCCTGCGGCGCAGCGGCCAGCGCCATATCGAGCGCACGCTGTACGCCGTAGCAAGTGCCGGCGTGGGCGGCGATCTCGATGGTAGGCGCGGTTGCCTGGCCGGACACAGTCGCGGTGGTGTTCGTCACGTTCTCGCTCATGGCTAGAACCTGCCCGGATGCTCGGCGCACAGCTCGTCTCGCATGGCGTAGACGCGGTTCATGGCCTCGGACTCAAACCATTCCAGGCGCTCCGTGCGCTTAAGCCCAGCCGGTGCGTCGGAAAGCGAGACGGCCTTGCCGGCGCGGATCCAGCACTTCTTGGGACGCATGATCTTTTTGCCCGAGGGCGTGATGTCGGACCAGCCGCAGATGGCGAGCGGGTTAACGGGCGCCTTGCCCATCTGAGCGATGAGCGCAAAACCGCCGTGGACCTCGGGCTTGATCTCGCGCGAGCGGATGCGCGTGCCCTCGGGGAAGATCAGAACGTCCTCGCCGCGCTGCAGCGCATGCTGGGCGGCGCGCAGGCACTTCATATCGGCAGTACCACGCTCCACGGGGATGCCGCCTACGCGGCTAAAGGCCCAGCGCACAATCTTGCTCTTGGCGAACTCGGACTTAAAGATGGGACGAATGCGGCGGCCCCCAAAGAACAGCGCCGTCTCCACGGCCAAGAGCTCGGCCATCGAGGTGTGGTTGCAGATGACCACGCTGCCGCGGCCTTCCTGGCGCTCAAACAGCAGATCGGCGTCCTCGACCTTCCAGCGCCACATGAGCTTGGAGAAAGCCCAAAGGATGGCCATGACCACGAAGACGGTGCCGCGGATGAGCGCGGGAAACTCGGCATACGGGGCGTTGTAATAGTCCTCGGGCGTCTGCTTAAACAGGCGCATGGGCTACCTCCTTTGGTTGATGAGGTCCTCGATTATCGAGACGACCTCATCGATGGTGTGGGCGGTGGAGTCAACGTGCACGGCGTCCTCGGCGGGCACGAGTGGGGCGACCTCGCGGCTGCTGTCGAGCTTGTCGCGCTGCTTAAGGGCGTCGAGGGTCTCGTCGACCTCGGCCTCGAGCTGCTCGGACGTGAGCGGCTGGGCGTCGTTTTGGTGACGCTGCAGCACGCGGCGGCGGGCGCGCTCGCGCGGGTCGGCGGTCAGGAAGACCTTGACTTGCGCGTTAGGGAACACGACGGTGCCGATGTCGCGACCCTCGGCCACGATATCGCGGTCCTCGGCGGCGCGGCGCTGATGGATGAGCATGGCGGCGCGCACGCCCGGATAGGCCGAGACCTTGGAGACGTTGGCGTCCACCTGTGGGGTGCGGATGGCGGCCGAAGCGTCCTGGCCGTCAATGGTCAGGCGCGTATCCTCGCCGGTGCCGTTGGTAAAGCGAATTTCGATCTGCTCGGCGAGGGCGTCGATTGCCGCCTCGTCGTCCAGATCGATGCCGCGGTCGAGCGCGGCGAAGGTGACGGCGCGATACATGGCGCCCGTGTCGAGCTTGTTAAAGCCCAGCTGGCGGGCGATCTCCTTGGCGATGGTGGACTTGCCGGAACCGGCGGGGCCGTCGATGGCGACGATCATGCAATGCTTCCTTTCGATGATTGACGTGCTGGTATTGTTCGCGGGCGTTGGGGCGCGGCGGGTTGCCTAGCCGGTGTAGCGCTCGCGGTAGGTGTTGCGCTTGGGCGCGGAGCCGTGGCTGCCGTGGTGACGCGTGCGTGCCGCGGGCGTGCCCTGGGGCTTGCCGCTGTCGCGCTTGGAGCTGGCCTGCTTAGGCGGGATGCCGCCGGCCTTGAGGATTTGCACCTCGCGGTCGGTGAGCTCGCGCCACGAGCCCTTGGCCACATCCTTGAGCTCCAGGCCGGCAAAGTTGCTGCGATGCAGGCGGATCACCGGGTGGTGGATCTTGCCCAGCATGCGCTTGACCTGGTTCTTACGACCCTCGCGGATGATGACCTCCACGGCGGTGGTGCCGGGCTTGACGCCCTGCGGAGCCACGGCCTCGGCTTCGCGAGCGGTGATGACGCGGCAGATTGCCGGCTGGCATAGGCCGTCGTCGAGCTCGATGCCACGACGCAGCGGCGTGAGGTCGCGGTCGGACAGTTCGCCGTCCACGAGTGCCTGGTAGGTCTTGTAGACGTGTTTGCTCGGGTGCAGCAGGTCCTGCGACAGGTCGCCGTCGGTGGTAAAGAGCAAAAGGCCCGTGGTGTCGCGGTCCAGGCGGCCCACCGGGAACAGGCCCGGAAATCGGTCGCGGGGAACCAGGTCCGCCACACAGGGACGCTCCTGCGGGTCGCTCATGGTGGTGAGATAGCCGGTCGGCTTGTAGAGCATCAGGTACACGGCGCCCTGGTCGAGCTTAACGGGCATGCCGTCGACCTCGATATGATCGCGGTCGACATCGACCTTGGTGCCCAACTCGGTCGCGACCTCGCCGTTAACCGTCACTCGGCCGGCGGTCATCAGGTCCTCCGACCCGCGGCGGCTCGCCACGCCTGCGCGCGCCAAAAAGCGCTGCAGGCGCATGGTGTGCGGATAGACGGGCTGGGCGTCGGACTTGTGCACATCCGCGTTGGGCGCCGCAGCGCCGGTGCGCATCTCCCCTGTCTCGTTAGTCTTCGTCATGCGTATCCTCCGCAGTGTCGTCGGTGGACAGCGTTTCCTCGCCGCCGACTGCCTCGACATCATCAATATCGGTATCGAGCAGCTCACGTTCTTCGTCCAGATCCTCAGCCTGCTCCTCGAGCGTGGACTGAATGCTGCGGCCGCTCAGGCGCTCGCGGATAAATTGACGTGACTGCTCGTCGGGGGCAAACTGCTCCAGATCGGGAAGGTCGCGGGTGGAGCGCAGACCGAACTTCTCCAAAAAGGCGTTGGTCGTGCCGTAAATGATGGCCTGACCGCGCTGGGGGTCGCGCCCGAGCTCGCGCACCAGGCCCTTGTCAACGAGCGACGCAATGACACCGTCGGAGTTGACGCCGCGGATGCCCTTGACCACCTCGCGCGTCACGGGCTGGTGATAGGCGATCACGGCCAGGGTCTCGAGTGCCGCCTGCGACAGTTTTTGCGTGTCCCAGCTCAACACATAGGCCTCGACCACGTCGTGATATGCGGGATGCGTAAACAGGCGCCAGCCGCCGGCGACCTCGCGCAGCTGAAAGCCGCGGTTGGCCTCCTCGTACTCAACTTTGAGCTCGGCGAGCAGCGATGCGCATTCGCCGGGGGCGATATCCAGCGCACCAGCCAGCGCGGGCGCGCTCACCGGATCGCTCGACACCAGCAGGAGCGCCTCCAAGGCGCCTTTGAGGCTATTTGTCTCCAGCGGGGAAAGGGTTGACATGGTTGCCGCTCCTATTCGGTGAGCTCGGGGCCCTCGCCGGGCACATAGGCCTCGGCGCCTTCGACGCGGTTGATACGGATGGTTCCAAAGATCTCGTCCTGGCTCAGCGTGAGCGAGCCGCGCTTGGCGAGCTCAAGCATAGCTAGGAAGGTGACGACGAGCTGCTCGGTGGTGGCATCGCCGTCCAGTAGCTCGCGGAAGGTGCAGGTTTGGTGCGCCATGGTAAAGCGGTCGACTGAGGCCACCGTCAGGTCGAGCGGCACGCGATGCGGTGCCACGTGCTCGGCCTCCAACAGGAAGGTCTGGCGCTTGCCGTCCAGGTCGGCACAGATGACGGCCAGGCCGCGCAGGGTGATGCCGGCCAGGTAGTCGGGCATGAGGCCCAAAAACTCCGGGTCGGGGCCGGCCACACGCGGATGCATGCGGCTCTCGGCCTGCATGCGCGCGCCAAGGGCTGCCGCCGCGCTCTTAAACTGCTTGTAGGCGATCAGGCGCTGGATCAGGACCTCGCGCAGGGCATCGCCGTCGAGCGCGCTGAGTTCCTCGAGGTCATCGTCGAGCTCGTCATCATCATCGGCTTTGCGCGGGGCCTCCTGAGGCACCAGCGAGGCGGCCTTGATGTCCAAAAGCGTAGCCGCGACCAGCAAAAAGTCGCTTGCCACATCCAGGTCCAGCGCCTCGATGCGCTCGGCTTCGGCCAGGTATTGCTCGGCCACCTCGCTAATGGAGATGGCGCCGATATCTACTTTTTGACGGGTTACCAGCTGCAGCAGCAGGTCGAACGGTCCGCTGTAGACCTGCGTCGACACGCGATACGACATCTTCGACCTCCTTTGACGGCGCCTTCGCGGCGCGGTTTGGGTGCATGTTGCGACCGTTTTGCGCGGTCGACCTGTAAGTTTACCTTAGATGCCGGCGATTGCGAAGTTGAGCAGCCACTCAGCCAGCGGATACACGGTAACGTCGAAATAGCGGCCGATCACATCGATACCGGTCCACATGGGCAGCAGATACAGCACGATGATGAGTATGGGCATGGCGTATTGCTGCAGGTGGTAGTAGTTGGTGAGCGCTTTACCTTTGAGGAACGGCACGATGATAGACGAGCCGTCAAGCGGCGGAATCGGAATGAGGTTAAAATACGCGAGCGACAGGTTAACCACGATAAAGGCAGCGCCGAAGTTCATGATTTGGGACGCCACGGCAAAGGACATGCTGGTGTAGAGGTTGCCGTACGTTGCGTGCATGAGGGCGGCCGCGAGGCATGCGAGTGCAATGTTCGATGCGGGGCCGGCCACGCTCACCAGGACCTCGTCGCGCTTTGGGCGCTTGAGGTTGTTGAGGTAGACGGGCACGGGCTTGGCGAAGGCGAACACCGGGCCGCCGGCGGCAAGCATGAGCAGTGGCAAGATGATGGTGCCAAACGGGTCGATATGGTTGAGCGGGTTGAGCGAGATGCGGCCACGGGAGCGTGCCGTCTTATCGCCGAGTGCCCAGGCCGCGGCGGCGTGCGCACTCTCGTGGATGACGATGCCGACGATAACGGCGACGGCGCTGGCAAGCAAGTTCATCAGGTAGCTGCTGGACATGGCGCTCCCCTAGCGGACGCGGCGCGAGGCGCGCGTGAGCAAGTAGTCGGCCACAAACAGGATGACGGCCACGATGGCGTAATCCAGGCGGAACACGCCGCCAAAGGGCGAGGTGATGACGCCGTATCCGGCGATGGCGCTCGGCAGCGCGCGCGAAAGCTCAACGACAAAGCCGACGATCTGCAGCTTGGCGGTCAGGCCGCTAAAGCACAGCAGCACGGTCATCGCACTCATAAAGATGCCGCAGATGCGACAAGCGATAGCGATGATGCTCATCGCCACGGCAGCGGCCTTACGAGAGTTCACGCGCGGTCTCCTCTTCGATCTGGGTGGAAAGCTCGAGCCATTCGTCTTCGAGCTTGGGAAGCTCTTGCTTAAGGCCGTTATATTCCCCCAGCGCGGCATTGAACTTGTCCTGATCGGCATAAAGCTCTTCGCTGGCCATCAATTCCATAAGCTCGTCATAGCGGGCGCGCTTTTTGTCGAGCTCCGCCTCGATCTTCTTGAGCTGGTTGCGCACACCCTTGAGCTTTTTGTTGAGCGCGGCGCGGGCTTGGGCCTCGGCGCGCTTCTGCTCCTTGGTCTTTTTGCCCTCGGTAGGCTTGGAAGCGGCGGCGGGCGCATCGGGCTGGGCCGCGGTGACCTTGGCGGACTTGGCAGTGGCCGGCGCACTCTCCCCTGCCGCCTCGGCGGCGGCGCGGGCCGCGAGGTCCTCGCGCTTGTAGAGGTAGTAGTCGTAGTCGCCATCGTAGACCGTGACCTTGCCGTCGCGGATGTCAATCACGCGGTTGGCAACGGCGCGTACCAGGTGCTCGTCGTGGCTGATCAGCACGATGGTGCCGGGGAAGTTTTGCAGGGCGTTCTCGAGCATGTCCACCGAGTCGATGTCCAGGTGGTTGGTGGGCTCGTCCAGGCACAGGAGCGCCTCGGGGGCCACGAGCATCTTAGCCAGGGCCAAGCGCGCCTTTTCGCCGCCGGAAAGGACGCGTACCTGCTTTTCGATTGCGTCGTTGTCGCTAAACAGGAAGGCGCCCAGCAGGCTGCGCTGCTGCGGCACGGTCCATTTGGGCGTGACGGTGTCGATCTCTTGCAGGACGGTATTGGACTCGGTCATGCCCTCGAGTGCGTGCTGGGCGTAGTAGGCCACGCCCACGTTGGTGCCCAGATCACGCGTGCCGGTAGTTGGCGGCTCCAGACCGGCGAGGATCTTCATGAGGGTAGACTTGCCGGCGCCGTTGGGGCCGACGAGCGCCACATGCTCGCCACGGTAGAGCTTGAGGTCGATGTCGCTGTAGATGTGCTTTTTGCCGTAGGACTTGGAGACGCCCTCGAGCCCCACGACCATGTCGCCGGAGCGCGGCGGGTCGGGGAACTTAAAGTCGATGTGCTTGTGGCCCTCGGGCAGGATGACAAGCTCCTTTTTGATCTGCTCGATCTTGCGGATGCGCTCCTGAGCCTGGGCAGCCTTGGTGGGCTTGTAGCGGAACTTGTCGACGAAGACCTGCATGTGGGCGATGTCGCGCTCCTGAGCGGCACGCTTGGCGCGCATCTGCTCCAGGTTGTCCTCGCGCTGCTTGAGGTAGCTGCTGTAGTTGCCGGTGTAGGTGGTCACGCGACGGTTTTCGAGAGCGGCGACGTGGTCGACGCAGGCGTCCATAAAGGCGCGGTCGTGGCTGACGATGAGGACGGCGCCGTCGTAGTTGGCGATAAAGCCGCGCAGCCATTGGACGCTCTCGAGGTCCAGGTGGTTAGTAGGCTCGTCCAGAAGCAGCAGGTCGGGGTGGCGCAGGAATAGCTTGGCGAGTGCGATGCGCATCTGCCAGCCACCCGAGAACTCGGAGCACGGGCGCTCAAAGTCGGTGACCTTAAAGCCCAGGCCGGATAGGATTTTGCGGGCGTTGCTCTCGAGCTCGTAGCCGCCCAGGTGCTCAAAGCGGTCCTGGACCTGGCCGTACTCGTTGAGGAGCGCGTTGACGTCCTTCCCCTGTTCGGAGAGCTCGGTGATCTGGGCCTGCAGCTCGTTGGCGCGCTCGCCCATGCGGCGGATTTCCTTGGCGGCGGCCATGACCTCGGCAAGGATGGTGGTGTCCTTTTGCTCCAGATTAGTTTCCTGCTCTAGGTAGCCTACCTGGCAGTCCTTGGCGTACTGGACCTGGCCGGCGTCTGGGCTGTCGATGCCCATGATGATCTTGAGCATGGTGGTTTTGCCGGCGCCGTTGGGTCCCACGAGCGCAAAGCGCTCGCCGGGGTTGATCTGGAAGGACGCGCCGCTAAAGAGGACGCGTGCGCCGAAGCTTTTTTCGATCTTGTCGACCAGGAGGATCATGGTGCCGCCTTTGACCTTGTGTTCCTATATGAAAAAAGGCCCCAACTTGCGTTGGAGCCTCATTCAATGCTCGGGTGGAGACGAGGGGGATCGAACCCCTGACCTCTTGACTGCCAGTCAAGCGCTCTCCCAGCTGAGCTACGCCCCCGTGCGAAGAAGTACTATACGGGAACACCGGCGGCGATGCAAGGACAATTTTGGAAAACTTTCCGCGGCGCCGCCCGGCGCCCGTCCAACGGCGTCTCGGACAACATGGATTCGATCATGGTGTCGGTTTTTAGTGTCACACTTGGTGTCAAAAAGAAAAAGGCCAGAGGCTTAATACCTCTGACCTTTGCTTTTGATGGTGGGCGATACAAGATTCGAACTTGTGACCCCATCCGTGTGAAGGATATGCTCTACCCCTGAGCCAATCGCCCGTCGCCTTTTGGCAAAAGAGATACTATCATAGCCGCGCGTGGTTTACCAAGAACTTTTTGCCCTCGATTTTAAATTCGTGGGCTTTGGCTGCTCTGGCGCAGTCAAATAAACAGCAAACCCGCAGCTCAACGAGCCTTTACCGCTTGATCCACGAGGTCTCGGGGCGGCAGATGAGTCGTGCGTTGTTGTAGGCCATATCGAGCGTGAGACAGGTGCGCGCAGCGTAGAAGCCGTCCTCGCGCTGGATGGTCAGCGCCAGCTCGGGCTTGTCGCCGGTCAGGCACAGCGGCAGCAGCAGCTGGATTCGGCCTCCATAGAACTGCGGCACGGCGAGCGTGTAGTTGGCGGCGGCGCGACGGGCGGCCTCGACGACGGCGCCCTCAAAGGCACGGCGCAGCAGCAGCGAGTTGCCCTCCCCCATCAGGCTGGCGGGGATGCGCGTGAGGTTTTCCTCGTCGCCCAGAATGTGGTCGATGTTGGAGCGGATCGGCAAGCGGTAGTCAAAGACCAGCTCGGAGGGGTCCTCGGCAAAGCGCACGCGGCACGGCAGGTACTCAAACGAGACCAGCATGGGGTCGCTCTCCTTAAAGAAGCCCTTCAAAAACCAATGCTGGCGCGCGTCGGGCTTGGAATTGGGCTCAAACAAGCCGTAGATGGTCTCGTAGCGGCGCGTGTACAGGCCGGTGTTGAACAGGCAACGGTCGTCGTCGAACACCAGCGGCAGGTTGGACGGCGCGGTCTGGTCTACGTCGCGCTCGGTCAGAAACACCGCGCGGCTAAACGAGAACGACAGGTAGTTTTTGAGGATACGGTTGTTGGGACCCCAGTCCTAGGGATCGGCGAGGTCTACCAGGCGGTCGTAACAGGGCTCGGGGCAAAACGCAAAGTCGTAGATATTACTGCACAGGGTGCTGGGGATCTCCATGTGGTGTCCAATCCAATTGATAACCTTCGTGCGGATGCTTTGATTCTATACGTATGACACGTCGCCGATACGCGCAACGCGATTGCATCGAGGTTTTTTGGCGAGTCAGGCCATCGCCGGCGCGATGAGGCCGGCCGCGCCGGCAAAGCACCCGCCCAGCAAAACGCATAGGCAGACCAAAGCAGTAAACAGGATGTAGTGTCGGCTGGTGTGGAACGCGGCAGCAAGCATGACCGCTCCGACCTTCGCAAGAGCCAATGGAAACTGCGCCAATAAATTGCCTGGCAGCAGTAGTTATTGGTGTAGCGAGATCAAAATATGCGAGCTTCGCAATCAAAAAGAATGACCTCGATGAGTTCCTCATCCCATTTACGCCGCTTCATAGAGACGCACCTCATCCTTTTCAATGCTCTTGCGGAATGCAGGACGCATATGCTCGGGAGGGTTGGTGACAATCTCAACATCTCGCACAGGCTCTTCTTCGAGCTCAAGGGAGAGTTCGAATAGCGTGCCGAACGTCATTGTTTCACCGCAGACTAGACGCAAATCAATATCGCTATCTGGCGTTTGCTCGCCACGGGCGAAGGAGCCAGATAGGTATGCCTCGCGGACGTCGTAACGAGACAGCGCACGAGAAACAGCAGCGGATATGTCGACAAGAGTAATCAAGTCTTAATTTTACTTACCGATTGAATGGAAGGCAATCGCCATCCGCCCGTTCCGCAGGCCGGTGATTAGA
The DNA here is from genome assembly GCA_900544865.1 of uncultured Collinsella sp. GTDB lineage: Bacteria > Actinomycetota > Coriobacteriia > Coriobacteriales > Coriobacteriaceae > Collinsella. The sequence goes on from UQXA01000001.1 coordinate 145,278, forward strand.
GAGGGGCTGTATCCGGCAGCATGCGGCAAAATCTGAAGATGCCATACGTAAGGGAGATTGGCAAAGTCTCTAACCGCGGTTTTATTGACAAAAATCGGGTTGTGCTCAGGGATTGCTTATTTTTCCTCGCGCTTCCGAAATATAGGCATTTTGGCAGCGATCTGAGGTGCCTTTGAGCGCCATGCTGATGTCGCCGAGCCAAGAGCAATTGGTTAACGGACAAGCTGGGGCACGCGTTCTAGTATTTCAATAGCCAATGCCGAGGGGACACGTTAAGATGTTGTCAGTAAACCCGCCTGGCCTCTGCTTAGCATGCACACTGGCGGGTCTTTTTTAAGTCCTTGGAGCCGAGACGAAGTACGAGAAGCCATTCCTCACCTACGACGAACAGGCGGACCTGCTGATCTCGCGCGGCCTCATGGCAGACCGAGAAGAACCCGTCGGCAAACTCGAGCACGTGGGATAATAGCGGGCACGCTCGGAGTCAGCGCCAAGGTGGCCGAGTTCTGCCTCGTGGCGCTCAACACCGTGAGGAACTACTGCTGCGCCCACCATGGCCGCCTCTGGAACAAGACGCTTGGCACCAAACCCATAATCCCAAGGGATGACACCGCCTGGCACGAGCCCCACGAGGAATGGCGAGCCGTGGGCTTCGGAGAGGGGTTGATTTCCGATCTCAGCCGAACACATTGATCGGATAGGCCGTTTCCGCAGCCAGCCGAACGCCCCCGAGTCCCCTCCCGGGACTCGGGGGCGGCATTTTCCCAGTTGAAGGAACGGTGGAGATGTTATTCGATGGGTCCGGTGGCCATGCCCCGCCCTCCGCCCGGCACCTCTTCCCAGACTCAGCCGGACGGTCGGCCCGCCTATTACATTTTCCCCTTCAGGCCAGGACAGCGGGGCATCGCCCCTCTATGCGTGCGCCCGCCCTATCAGCCCCGGCGTCAGGTCGAGCTCGCTGAGCGGCACGTCCTCCACGCCGTAGGCCCCCCGGCAGCTCCCGGCCGTCCCGTGGACACTCCAGCCCTTGATGTATTCGTTGATGTACTACAGAATTCGTCCGATGTCTTCAGACATCGGCTGCTCCCTCCTAGTAGCCAGAGTCGTAGCGCTGCGCAGCGATGACCTTCTCGATCTCGGCGAGGCCGAGGAAGCGGTCGCCGAGCATATGCTTGCGCCAGAGGGGCTTGAAGCAGTGAAGCATGCGGCGGTACATCTCGAGGCGGGGACCATGCGAGTTCCCGCCATCCGAGTACTTCCTCAGAGGCTCCGCGAGCTCCTCATAGCGCTTGTCCGCAAAGAGGTGCTTCACGTAGCCGGCGAGACGCCCCTCCTCCATGTCGTTGTAGTCGAAGCCTTGAGGCGAGATGTCGCGCTCGTCCACCTCGGCCTTCTCATCTTCAGGCAGGTCCTCGTATGAGGCCCTGAGGACGCGGAACATGTCGAGGATGTCGTACAGCTCCTCGCAGCGTGAGTTGGGAATCTCCGGTCGAAGCACGGCGAATGCCTCCGGGTACTCGCGCACGTAGCCCTTCTCGAATATCTGTGCATTGCGCTTGTGGTAAGCGGCATCCTCCTCGTCCTCCGAGAGGGCGGCAAGGATGAGCTCCTGGTCGCGGAGGATGAGGCGGTTGACCGGCGCTATGGTCAGCGGGGCCATCTCCTCGGGGTAATCAGTGCGGGGGCTACCCACCATTGATCCGAGGGCTTCGGTGACCACTCCTGAGATGGTGCCACCCGATTCGTGGGCCAATCCCTCGAGTTTGGCCTTGAGGTCATCACTGACTCGGATAGAGATGGTTGCCATTGTCTACCTCCTTAATGGTGTCCTACTGTCATGTATTATTGTATTACACTTACACGGTGACGTCAAATAGTCGGAGCCTGCCGGTTTGTGACCGGCCTGGAGAATGCTCGCAGCGGCAATCGTTGCGGGCATTTATCTTGCCCGCACGGGATGCGGGAGGTTCAGACGTGGAGTCCTCCAATCTCCCGGGGCCGGCTGATCCGGCCCTCAGGGCATCGGATTCCCACATTCATCGGTACACTCACAGATGAATGTGGGAGGTGTTCGGATGAAGTTGATATTCAAGGGGCTTCGGAGACAGTTGGGAGAAGTGCCCTGTCTGGTTAAAGTGGCTAATCAACGAAAAGGCCGATGAATGCTTCAACGAAGAGATCCAGCAGAACGAAGGGCAGCAGGACTAGACAAAGGGGCGCGGCCAGCAGCGTGGTCATGCCCAATGGCAGCGCTTGTTGCGGCTGCTCGCGCGTTATGCCAGGATTTCGTGCACGCGCTTCTGCACCGTCGAGTAAAGGCTACGAACGAGCTGGGGCACGCTATGGCTGCCATATCTTGAGCAATTAAAACTGTCCGTTCAACAGTAGGGGTGCGCCGGCGTCAGCCGGTGTGCCCCTACTTTGGGAAACGTAAAACTCGCTTTTTGTCGGTTGCCTCTCCCCTCTTCCAGCCCAAACGGGTGCCTCAGCAGCGGCGTGCGGCACCTAAAAGCGCTGTCCCCAGCAGGAATAGCGCCAAGGAGGCGGCGATCCAGTTGCTGACGGCGGTCTTGGGGAGAGTGGCGGTGGCAGCGCTGGCGGTCTTGGCCTTGAATGGTGTGGACGCCGCGGTCTTGGTCACTGTCGTTTTGGTCGTCTTGGTTGTCGTGGCTGTCTTTGGCGTCGTGGTCGCGGGCTTAAGGACGGGATCCGTCGCGGGCCCGGCACCGGGCTGCTCATCGGTAGGACCGGCACCACCAGCCGGCTCGCCCGCGCCACCGGGCACCTCGCGCCCGTCGGTCTCCCCCGCCGGCGCCGTGGCGCCCAGGGGCTCGATCACCACATGCGGCGCCATGGCCCCGGAGGCATCCACCACGCCGCCGGCACCGAAGGCCCCGCCCACGGGCGTCACGAACCGCGCGGACACGAGCGACCCACCCGTGCAAGCAACGCCGCCATCGGCACCGGCCGCGTCGAGCCACAAGGCGTCGACCGAAAGCCCGCACCCGGCCGAGCCGTCGCCAGCGTCCTGCAGGTACAAACCGTAAGCGTACACGCCGGCGGCGGGCGCGGCACCGAAGGCGACGACGCGCCCGCCGCCGCGCACGGCCATGTCGCCGGCGATCACGCCGGCCACGGCCTCGCCCGTGACGTTCGCCCCGTCCGCCCGGGCATCGACGGTGCAGCCGTCCACAACGAGCGCTCGCGAGACGTGGATCGCGCACTGCGAGCCCGATGCCGCCAGGGACCCGGTGCCGCTAAGCGTCAGGTCGCCCCACACCTCCATGCCGCACTGCGAGATGTCCGCATCGGGCGCCTGCGACTCGACCACCGAGTTCTGCCCCACAAGCGTCACGACCAGGTCGCCGTCGGCGCCGATGGCGTCGCCCGCGTAGCCGTCGAGCTCCAGATGGCCGGCATCGGTCCAGGCCCAACCGGGGCCCGAAACGCCCGGCTCGCAGTACGTCGCGCCCGCGATGAACAGGCTCTCCGCGCCCGCGGCATAGGAAGGCACGCCCAGCAAGACGCATAGGCAGGCCATGGCAGCGATCGCGATGTGATGACGGCTGGTGTGGGACTCGGCGGCAAACATACCCGCTCCGATCTTCGCAGGAGCCAATAGGATGTGCACCAGAAAATGCCCTGGTGGCAGCACTTATCAGTTTAGCGAGATCGATGCGGGGGCAAAGAGAAATCGCGTGGGCGAAGTCCACAATTAGGTGTAAATCGTTTTGTCAGTCGGTGAAAGGAAGAATCGACTTACAACCTCCGTTTCGATTCTTTAAAAGCAGGTAGCATCCTTCAAATTGACAGCATGATACTCCGAAGTGAATCTGAACTTGCGTCATGACATCTCAAGCAATCTGGATTTGGTAATGTTGATGCGATGCAATAAGAATGTATATTCGTTAAATTTGGGTGTGGATGATGGAGGACGGCGTCGTGATTGAACTGCTCTTTCGGGCCTTCTCCACGAATTCGCTGATCCAGGATCTTGTTGTGTTCTTGAGGATCCGGATGTTTTCGGTCGCTTCAATGTCGATTTCCACCTTTGCCTTGTCGGCGATGTCGTCCGGCAATGTCGGCAAACCCTTGAGATCAGTCTCCCTGTACTTCTTGGCAAACATGGAGACGTATCTTTCGACAAAGAGCTTTTTGTCGCTTATGCTTAGCTTGGAGAAGAGGCTCATCAAACTGAAGCGGGAGAGGAGTTCCGCCGGGAAAGTTTCATCGATCTTCCCGAGGGGGCAGTTTGTCGTGAACACGATGATAAACCCGCGGAGATCATGCTCCATCCCTTGGGAGTCCGTGAACGATCCTGTCTCGAGGAGATCGAGGAAGAAGTTCCAGACGGCGGGTTCAGCTTTCTCGAACTCGTCCACCAGGAGAATTCCGGCATCGGATGAGTCGATCTTCTTTCCCAGCTCGCCTTCTTCGCTTCCCATGTATCCTCTCGGGCTGCCGATCAGGGAGTTGAGAGAGTCCTTACTGCTGTAGTTCCCGAGATTGACCTTAGGGAGGGGCTGGCATGGCGCGATTGCCTCGCAGAGGACCTTGGCAACTTCTGTTTTCCCGACACCCGAAGGGCCAAGAAGGAGCAGCGAGAATACTGGCTGCTCGCCGAGCGCATTGAAGAGCCTGAAGCTGCGCGATCGGGATTCGAAGGAGCGTTTGAATTCGATCTGGCCTATGAGCTCGCTTTCGAGGGTGGTGAGGACTTGCATGAATTCGAGTTCGTCGAGGGATACGAGTGTTCTCTTTCCTCTTTTGTCCTTCTGGGTGCCCTCATCGACCTCGATGTCGCAGTCTATTATGTCGTCGAACATGGTTCTCAATTGGTATGCTCCTTCGTTCACGGTTTTATCGTCTCCGATGAAGAGGGTGCCAAAGGGTAGCTGGTGGACGAGGAGCTCGAATTTCGATGCCAGCTGGAGATCACCCGATAGTAAGCCCATGAATGATGAAACGTCCACGACGAGCTTTTTCTCGGAAAGGAGCTCGGAGATTTGGTCGCTTCCGTGTAGTTCGAGAAGTGACATCAACTTGAAGCCGTCTACTCCGAGCTGGTCGATCAGGGCTTTATACTGGGATTTGTTGTATGTGACGAGTTTGCGCATGGCATTGCCTATCAAGCCTCGAAGGACACTGCCTGAATGACAGCAAGGATGTCTATGTAATAGCCCTGTTCTGCCCGATTGCCGCCGACGGTCATGGCTGTGGGTGACGGGTTCTTTCCGCATATAACAATGTCGTTCTGCGGCGTGCGTTTTGGGTCGCCTGGCTGCTGGAAGTAATCAAAGGGGCTCTTCATCTGGGCCGGGGTGATTTTCCCTTTGCATATCCCGACGATGCCGACCTTTCCGATGAGCAGGTCGTCGATTGTGTACCCGCTTTCGAACATCTCTTCTCCGTCGAGGGGAATCTTCGCGTACAGCGGCGTTCTTCTTCTTGCGCGGTTTCCTCTGAGCTTGAAGGCTGCGCCGTCTCCTATGAAGGATTGCATCATGTGGCCGATGTCGAGGTCTCCGGCATCGGGGACGGTGATTCCGTCAAAGGTCCCGCTCATGATCGCCATGATGCCTCGAATCTCATCCTCATTGATGAGCTTCAGCGAGACATCGCCAATATATGCGAGGTCGCCTTCTGCAAGCGTTGTTCCGCTTTCGGGGGCTTTGCAGTGCTCCATTATGTCGGCGAGCATCCGGCTATTTGTGTTCACGTATTCGAGGGTGTCCACGATCTTCTCTTGTTTTTCGTGCCTGACGCTTCCTTCGAGTTTTGCCCTGAGTTTCGTCAGGAAGGGAGGGTTGAGCTCCGCTTCGGCGTTCAATGATGCTCTCTTTGTCGTCCCGTTCTGGTTTTCCTTGGAGCTTGTAGTCTTGAGCTTGTTGTCCAGGAGCATCCTCGTCTCGAACACCTTCTGCTGATTCATGTAGTAGACGGTGAAGAGGCCTGGTATTTTGTTTTCTGGCATAGTTCCTCCGCTCCTTTCCTTTAGCGTGGGGCTGTCGTTGTTTTCGCCCCTCGTTATCCGCGTACCATCCGTTTCACACCATACGTATCATTGCCACTCCGAAAAAGCAATCGAACTCACCATGCAGCTGAGACGGATAGAAGACCATGGTCACAGCGAAGAAGGCGCGACCGGCTCATACTTCGATCTATGCAACAAATGAAATCAAGCCGGCACCGTGCAAGCGCAAACCAAGACCGCTGGCGCTAAAGCGCACGGCAAGCGGAGTATCGGTGCTACTTCTGTACGGGTTACCTAAATCGGTTCTCAAGCTCCTCCAAATTTCTCAAGAACCAGCACCTTCTAATCGCTCCAGTTTTCGTTTCAATGTTCGTTTCTTCCAGTGCATTTTTTATCTGATGTATCCATTCAACTAAAGCCGCCGATGGCACTCCGTCCGGATTCCGAACGTTATGAAGATGCACAAAGAACTCACGAAGCGCCTCTTGATTCGACGCATCTTCTCTGCAAAATGTCTTGACAATGACCCTCGGACTAGCATTAACCAACACTTTGACATCGCGTTTCGCAGCATCGTTGAGACGACGAGCAAGCTCCCTGCCCGTCAGTCCCTGCGCTCCTTCAGATATCATCAACTGACTCGTCATTCTTTTATTCAACTCTGCCCAAGCATAACGCTTGAGATCTTCAGCGAGCGCCCGTCTCTCCCGCCTCTCGTCTGCACAAAATACTGGTCCAGAAAGGTACTCAGAAGCTTTTTCTGGATCAGCATCGATCACTTTCTTGCAATATTCGATAAAGTCATTTTGCGAAAAAGGACATTCCCATTCGAGATCAGATAACAGGTGATAAACCTCGAGCACGTCGTGCAAACAATCGACTGAATAATGTGCCCCGGAAACTAAAGCAAAATAACGCTTCGCGAGGACATCCACCTTCTCGTCATCAAGAGCGTACGCGTGCCTCATCTCAGCAGCGATCTCTCTAACATCGAGGGTATCGATGTTATTCGGATACCTTTTTCCAATGTACGCTTTAAACCCTTGCTCAAGATCATCCTTTGTTACTTCGCCTGAAGGTTCGAATGCTTTACCTATCACGGAGAAATCAGAGTATTGCTCGTAAAGAGACACGCTACGATCGTATTCCAGGGCCTCCGGACTGAGCAAATTCTCTCGCCTTCCGTTTTGTGGCATGGAAGGCGCGCTCCCCATGGAGGTCAACAAAGCAAAATGGACTGCGTCCCGTAGAGCGTTAAACCGATTTTGGGGTGCAATTCCTGTATCTTGAACCGCCTCAAGACTGCAAATTCTTCCGATTAGCTCATGAGCACGAATCATTGCCCGAGCATTTACGCATCCGCTGGCCTCAACCCCCGCAAGTATGGCACCATGTATATCAAGGTCTTCCGATGGGCGACAATCTCCCATGAGAATTTCTTCGGCCAATGCCGACGGGCACGGCCTGAATGGATAGACTTTCCAAATTAGTTTTTCGCGTACGTCCCTATCGAACTCTCGCATCGATTGCACATCACTGCCTCCCCAGGCATTTGAAACCAGCATGACCTTCAACCCAAGTCTTTCGACAAGATCGTTCATCGTTCCGAATAGCGCCAAATCGTCGCTATCTTTAGAACGCCTCTCCACATCATCGAATACAAGAAAGTGCTTCTTTCTGAGCATTAGGCAGGCAACGGATTGTATCCCGACGGAGAGATTCACGGATAATCCCGTTCTTTTAATTAAAGCCCCCGAAATACCGTTGAGGGCGCCCCCTATCGTTTTGGCAGCAGCTTGCGACCTCATGTCTTTATCGCTAAGGTGTACGAGCGCCATCACAATGCGTTCGTATAAATCTTCAGCAGTAGCAATCCCGAACATAGAAACGCGGACAAGGTCGTATTCGCCCTCTTCGAGATGCTTGGCGAGCTTCTCTTCAATGAATCGGGTCTTTCCCGACCCCCAATCTCCCTCAAGTGCAATTGCATATTGATTGTCCTTATCCTTGAGATAGGAATCGATATGACCGATGAGCTGATCAGCAGGTTCTTTTGACCGGCATGTCTCCATTATTCCCTCCAGCATCAACTTAAGGCGAAAGATTTCTTTCGCTGCGATAGATCAACCCGCAACTGAGGCCGCCCCGTCCACAACAATGATGGCATAAACTCGATTGAAAGCTGGCGGTTAGACCATGCTCAAGCTTTACTGTTACCTACAGCGCCTAAACCAGTATCAGCCCCTACCCGTTGCCTTGTTAATTTTCCTATACATCTTGGAAACATGACCACTAATGGGGTCATTCGGAAACGCCTTCTGAGCTCTTGCAACATATGAAAGATAGTTTCCATGGCGGCTTGGGTCCGAAGCGCTTCGCTTGTCACTCGATCTGTTCCCCTTCGGAGAGTAATGCTCGTACAATGCGCTTACGCGCTTCTTACTCGGATGCTTGTCCGGATTATCAGCCAGCCTGCCGATTGATTTAGCAGCACGATAAAACCTATTGTAAAACCTTCCGACCGTAGATTGGCGAATTCGAACATCGTTACCGTCAAAATCAAATCCCAAAAACGAAACATGATTTCCAGCATGATGCGCGGTTCGCACAACTTCCATTTCTCCTGCGAGCAATGCACCAAATGAAAGTTGCTCGACCTTTCCATCGTTTATACGGTGGATTTTGGTTTTTTCATCTTGTAGTTCAACTGCAGGAACTCCCTGTGCCAAAGCAAGAGCTTTACTTGCTGTTTTGAGATCCTTGGCAGGGACGACAATGATGAAGTCGTCGCAATATCGTATATACCTGCCATTCACGCTGGCAACACACGCGTTAATCTGGGCATCGGTATCAAACATATACATATTCGCCAACACGCCACTTGTTGCCAGTCCTTGGGGAATGCCCCTCGCATCATGCCTTTCTTTCCAGGGCACAACAATCGAAGAATCCTTGTAAGCCGTAAACTCCGCAGGTGTCAAGATGCGCGGTAGCCTGTTAAGGCTCCTTAACGCCTTGGATCGAACTTTGGACGCAGAATTGCCAAACGTGAACGGGTCGTCTGGCTGAAGATCAATCCAGCAAAGTCCGTTCCTTCTCGCCAAATCGCCAACAGGCCAATAGCAGTAATGCAATATGTTTTTCAGGACTTGGTAATGGTCCGGTGGAAGCATGCCCTCGTTAAAGAACCCTCTAACGGCCTTGCGTAAGTAACTATGATCGAGGTTATCGAAAAAATGGGTGAAGTCTCCCGTGATAACTAGCGAATCCCCCTGCCTGCGAATGGCATCGATTGCATCTGCAGCAACAGAGTAATTAGTGAGGTGAAATCCGCTTCGATAAGCTGCAGCAACGCCGCCGATGCCCGTTTCTAAGGCACGACGGTCATATAACTTGCCCCATTGCAGCGCATAATACTGAAAAATCCTGTGATCCAAGTGAGATGCATATGCGATATCTCTCGTCTTCAGGGTTTTCTTGCCGTCCCTGAATCTCACATGGCAAAGCTTATTCGCAATTAAGGGAAGAAATGCGTGACGCTGAATAAAATCTGCATCACAAACCCTCGCCTCGACATCCTTGAATGCAACACGGTAATCGAAATGCGCGTAGCTCTTCTTTGTCGCATACCCTGGAATACGAGACGGGTCGAAATCGTTCACGGGCTCACCGCCTTTAATCAACCTGCTCGGTATATAGGAGCGGCTCACCCAAACCGAGCAGGCTAACATGAGGTGAAGCGAGTTCACCAACGCAATGCGGCCGCCCATTCCAATGCTTGCCTATGGCATACTAGATGGAGATGCGGAGATAACCGATATGATCATCAGCGCCCTTGCCCAGCTATGCGCAGGCAACGTCGGCATCAATAGTGCGAACGTCGGAATTTCGTCGTTTGCGCTATTGACGGCGATAACGCACCTTTACGCCAATGCGTAAAGCAGTTCTATTGTACCCGAAATCCTATCTTGAAACACACGATCGTATCGGATTAGAGATATATAACCTACCTGAACCTACCTGAAGGAGAGTTATCGAATCTGCATTGGCATCAGATTCGTGAGGCCTCAGCGTCAACAAATGCAGAGTCTGCGCTTTAAGATAAACGGAAGACTGCTTCGGTTTTTAAATCTATTCTCAACCTGCCGCCCACAGGAGCTCCAACGGAAACACTGTCAGTTCAAGTTATGAACGCGTTAACCCCACAGCACCACTGGGTAACCGTTTGATTCGGCGTGGGCTATTCGACTTGAGCTTCAGTTCCGCTTTTAACAATTTTTGCATGCTGCTTAGCTATGAATTTCTCTGACCATGCTTGGAAATCCTTCGACGCCTCACCCTCCATTCGCGAGGTCAGCGACTGCTGAATGCTCTGAAATTCGTTTGCAGCACCTTCGTTTGCGGCATCACGCAGTTTGTAAAGCAGATCGTTGCAATCGACGCAGAGAGTCAGCTTCTTATCTCCGTTGTCTACTGAGGCGAATGCCTCTAGTAGTTTTTTCTTTCTGCCGCAGCAATCACACTTCAATTTCTCTATCCCCCTCTTTTAGTATTTCGACCAAGTTTTCAGTCAGCGTTTTCATATCGCGCTCCGTGACCCTCTTGCGAGATCTCATGGCTTTTTCAAATAGAGGCTGCAGGTAATCTCTGATTTCCTTCTCCTGCTCTTTCGAGCTCACTAGTTTTTCTTGGAGCTTTCTCAGGCTCTTTTTATCGGAGTCAAGTTGGGATATGACAGCATCCTGCTCTTCTGCAGTTAGGAGATACTCTATTTCCATATTGACGAAGATAGCGTTGAACATTCGAGTCGTCCATAGCGCGTCGTCCTCTCGGATTATGTCTCCGACGGCCTTTGTCGCCGCCCCCGCGATGCCCCCTATCAGCAGGCCTCCGCTCATCCCGATGACCTGCACTGCTTTTTTGCCGACTTTGTCGGTGAGCTTTTTCCCCGCGATAGCGCCTGTCGCCGCCGTCCCGGCAATCGTGCTTCCGAACGACACGAGCAGGGACGTTATGTTCTTCGTATACTGAGCCCCTGACAGCCTTCCTTCAATCAGCCCGTACGTATCCGGTACGGTAAAGACCACGAACATAGCCCCCTGGGTAATTAGGTTCGATCCAAGAAACTTCGCGAAGCTCTTCTGTGCCGCGGCGCCGTATATGGCCTTCTTCCCTGCCATCGCCCGAAATGCGTTTACTATTTCCTGCGCCGCTTTGGATCCTATCCTCTTGGTGATACGCGTAGCCAATGGGTTTATTGCGTTCATCAAGCTGGTCCTGGACAGCTGGGAGGCAATGACGCTTCCGGCGAAGCTGAGCCCGTAGACCCTGATGCCCGTAACGATTGCGTACTTTGCCGCCTCTTTTGGACTTCGGGTGCTCCACAGTGCTTGGGCAAATGCGCAGACGGCGGAAATGCCCAGGGCGGAAGTGCATGTTATCGAGGACTCGGCGAAGTCGTAGACGAGCGATTCCACTGTTCCCGGCTTGGCAAGGTTGCGAACCTGCTGGTATGAAAGGTTGCTCTTGCGGATGATATCAAGCGCCGCCTCCGGATCGTTGACGCCTTTAACGGTTCCTTGCTCGATACGCGTTTTCATATAGGCGACAGCATCCGCGTACTGGTCCTTCGGAACTTCAATCTTCATCGGGTTGTCGTTGAGATCATAGTATCTGAATTCTTTGGCGCCAGCTGGCGTTTTCTTGAAGCAGGCTTCTACGGTTTGGTATGCCGTTTTGCAGAACTTGCACTGCACCGGGGATGCCCCAACAATTTTGTCGGGTCCGTTCTTGGCGTTATCTCTTCCGACTACCGTTGACTTCTCGCCGTGAATCCAATCAAGCTTCGCGCCGGCTTCCTCCGCGTAGATTCCATGGCCCGTCTTCGTCTGTCCTGCGCCATAGGCTGCATTGAACATAATGCCCCCGACGCTGAAGGAGTTCAGGGCGCTGATCGTCGACCTCTCGGCCAATTCCTCCGCTTCTTTTCTTTGCCTTATCGCATCGGAGCGGTACTCTCTGAACGCTTCGTACATAGCTTTGCTCTCGAATACAGCGAGGGTCTCGTCTTTGCCTTTGAGCGCATATCTTCGATTTCCTTTATCCTTGCGCTCCAGGATGTCGTAATCCTCGGGATCGAAGAAATCCCATGGGATGATGCGGTAGATAGCATTAAGCTTATGTGCCTTCTCACCGGTTTCCTTCGCTTTTGCTTTGGCTTCTTTGTTGGCGGCCTTCACATCTTTCTTGGGGGCTTTGGATATGAATGCGCGATCGGTGAGGGCGATTCCGGCAGGGTATCCTCCATATGAGATCATGTCTGCCCAGAGAATGACGTGGTCGTTGGGGACGGGCAGACACCTTTGGATCTTCTGAACCTCTTCATGGGCGGGTTTACCGCATACGCCTTGCAGCTCTTCGATCATCGCTTGTAATTTCTGGTCCATGGCGGCTCCGTAACCCTATCCTTTCGTCGAATTATCCCACATTCAGATTAAGTAAAAAATTCTATGCCTTTCATCGGTAGTAGAAATGGCTACTGGGAAGCTCTTCTTGCCTTCGAAGCATTCAGTAAGAACGGGGCCTCTACCAAAGTTGCTCTATCAATCAAAAAGTCCCGCCACATTGGAAAGCGTGGCGGGACACGAAAAGCATTTATCCAACCTTGAACTAGCCGGGATGACGCCGGGCTGCAAGCGCTGCCTGCACGTCTTCTGCGATACCCGCGCCGCGCAGCCGAAGCCGGAATAGGCTAAGACGCGGCGACAGAGCCCCAAAACGCAACAGGCCCGGCGGCGAATCGAATCGCCGCCGGGTCTGGAAGCATCTGCAGGGCTCGCAATTAGCCTGGCGACCGCTGCCGCTCTTACCGGCACAGAGCTATACGCTAGTCACAAGAAAGGCCGCCGTTAAGGAACAGCGGACTTGACTCTCGCATATTCAAGGGCGACTAGAGTGTCTTGAGGTACTCCCCCAGCTCTTCCTCCCAGTCGGGCATGTGGAAGCCTGCCGACTCCAGCTTGGACAGGTCGAGCGCGGAGTGGACCGGGCGCGGGGCGATGGGGCCCGCGG
>UQXA01000002.1 GCA_900544865.1 uncultured Collinsella sp.
ACAAGGCTATTCGTCGGCAGCGTCAGATGTGTATAAGAGACAGGTGCAGGCGCGGGTGCAGGGGCAGGTGCCGGAGCAGGTGCAGCACCAGTGGCGGCCGTGGGATTGAATCCCGCAGGAGCAGGCTTCTTCTCACCCGGGAGCACAAACGTCAGGACGTCGTCGGTATCCTCGTCGGACCACTCGCTGGCATGGCGTGCCGCCCAATAGCCAACGGCGCGATACTTGAGCATCTTGCCAAACACAGTCAGGAACACCGTGACAAAGGCAACAATCATCAAGAACAGAATGAGCGTGATGCCGCCGCCCGTGATGATTGCCTCGAGACCCGAAGGACGAGAATAGTAGCCGTAGTAGCCATAGCTGCTAATGCCCAGCGCGGCAACAAAACCAAAGATGGCGGTGAAAATCCAAGTGATGATATTGGAAACAATGCCCGTCAAAAACTCGGGGAGAATCGATGCGCAGAACAACTTGCCCAGGTTGGCCTTATAGGACTTCCAAACCTTCTCGAGCGAAAACGCGCTCTCCACGCGGCCGGCGACTGCAAAGTGCATCACAGCGGCATCGCCAAACATCTTAAAGAAGATGCCCAGTACCACCGACACGATCATGGCAAAGACAAGCAGACCCATCGACCCGATGAGTGCACCCTCGAGGCCGCTCGAACCGTAGTAATAGTACGAGCCAACGGCACCGATCGCAGCGCTCTCAAGCACCGAGAACACCACACCGATCACCGGAATAATGGCTATGAGCCGGAGCACGTTCGTAATGACAGACGAGAAAATGCCCAATCCAAACGAGGTCGAGCGCAACAGCGGACGCTCCGTGCCGTTATCATCCTTGAGCGACAGGTCACGACCCCACTCGATAGCAAAGCCGGCACCGCACACGCTTGCCACGTACGCAAGCAAAAAGCCAATGGCCGCTGCGATACCGCCGATAACGGGGATAAACAGCACCAGCACCGAGACAACACAGATCAGCGCCGGCAAAAAGGCGATCTGGCATACGCGAACCAAGGCGCCGGGAACCTTGAGCATGTCGTTGAAGGCCTGAGCCATGCAACCCTTGGGCGCGTTCATAGCCGGCTGGGGCGCAACGAACGGCTGCGGCTGCGGCTGGGCAAACGGCTGACCCTGCGGCTGAGGTTGAGCTTGCGGAGCGGGGCCGGCGGCCTTGACCTCGGTATTAGGGGCACCGCACACGCCGCAGAACTTGTCGTTATCGCCCATGGGGGCGCCACACTGCGAACAGAACATCGAAATCATCCCTTCGTATCTAGAGCGAATCACCTGGATCGCAAACGATGTCTTTGGCATCATTATCGCCCAATATGGGGACAAATACCCCAAGATGACCGATTTGCAACGTGGGTAGCTTTATTCAATGATTCAAAGTGCGCACCAGGGCTAGTTCGTGCCGCGGAAGCCCTTGCCGACGATTTCGGAGCTATCGACGATGGTGATGAAGGCACCAGGGTCAATCTCGCGGGTATAGCGGCGCAGTTGCACTGCCTCGCGACGGCTCAGCACGCTCATAATCACCGTGACGCACTTGCCCGAAAAGGCGCCGTAGCCACGGCTGATCGTTGCCGTGCGGTTGAGATGCTTGACGATAAACTCCTCGACCTTAAGGGGCTCGGAGCAAATGATCGTGCAGACCTTACGAAGGTGAATGCTCTCGATAGCCTTGTCGACCACAAGCGTCTTGGCAAACAGACCGAGCACGCAGTACAGGCCGACGCGCGGGCCATACAGGAAAGCCGCGATGGTCACGATGCCGATATCGACCAGCAACAGGGCACGGCCGATCTCAAGTGTCGTACGGCGTTTGAGAATCATGGCAAGGATGTCGGTGCCGCCCGTCGAGGCGCCAATGTCAAAGACAATGGCACTGCCCAGCGCCGGCAAGATGACGGCAAAACACAGGTCGAGCCACATATCGCCCGTCATCGAAACATCCGACGGAATGAAGAGCTCAAACAGCGAGACGTAGGCCGAAAGCGCAAACGAGGCAAAGACACTCCAAAGGATTGCTTTGCGCTCCAAAAAGATAAAACCCAGGATGACCAGGACCGCGTTGATAATCCACATAAAGACGCCGACGGGCAGGGTCGGGAACAGCGTGGAAAGAATGACCGACGCGCCCGAGGTGCCACCGAAGGCAAAGTGATTGGGGGTTTTAAAGGCCACGATGGCAAAGGCCGTGAGGACCAGGCCCAGATTGAGCTCGGCAAAAAAGCGCGGAAAGCCTGGCTCCTGGCTGCGCTTGCGGCCGGCGCGCTCGCCACGTTCGATATCCTCGCGACCGACAACGCGCTCCATCGGCACCACCGGAGGACGATGCATCTCCTCGGCGGCACGCGACGCCGCCTCTGCCGCAGCGGCTTCAATCGCCCATGCCTTGCTTTCGGTCTCGTGTTCGTCGGCCATTACGGCAACCCCTCGTTAACAATTTGGAAACAATGCGCCCATTAGGGTAACGCGGAACGCGAAGATTGCAACCCTTAGTTAGACAAGCGGTATGCCTGCATCGGGGGCATACAAATAACGGCCGGCCGCACATACATCCGTGCGACCGGCCGTTTGACGTTTTCGCAGATAAAACCTGCCAAAATAAACATCCCTTTTTGGTAGGTTACTCGTGCTGGCTGGTGCGATGCTCGTACTCCTCGGGGGTGATGACATCCTCGATGCGCAGGTTGACGCCCGCCACCTCAAGGCCGGTCATCGCGGCCAGACGCTCGGTGACGCGCGCCTTAACGTCGTCAAAGATCGCAGGCGCATAGGCGCCGTACTCGATGATGACCGAGATGTTGACGACCACGCGGTTGTCATCGGTGACCTCAACCGTCACGCCCTTGGTCAGGTTCTCGGCACCAAACTGCTCCTGCACAAAGTGCATGAGGTTGCCCTTCATGCCCAGGACGTGCGGCACCTCGCGGGTGGCCATGGCGACGATCTTCTCGATCACGCCGTTGGAATAGGTCAGCGAGTCCTCGGACTCGTCCGCCTCCTCGTCCATCTCCTCGTTGTCCTCATCCGCATCGGACTCGGCCTCGACGAGCGCCTCGTCCTCGAGCGTTACGTCCTCCGCCTCGGCGGCGACGGCCTCATTCGCCTCGAGCTCGGTATCGGCTACATCGACCTTCGTGTTAAAAGCCATGGTTCCTCCTTATGCCTGCCGCGGATGCGACAGTCGAATTCATATTAGCGGCCGCTAAACAGACGGCCGAAGAAGTTGACGATACCGTTCTCGCCGTCGCGAATCTGGCCGATCACGGCGCCGATCAGCACAAAGAATGCGATGACGAGCGTGTCCCACAGGCCCAACGTAAGTACCAGCACGGCAAGGATAAAGCCTGCCACGGCGCCGAGCGTAGTGTTGGGATGGCGCACGGCGTAGCTCCAGATAGCAGCGCCCGTACCTTTGATGAGACCCATGGCCTCGTCAAAGTCGTTGGCGGCGCTGTCGTGCTGCTCGCCGGCCTCGGGCTTGGTGTCGGCGGACTCGCCTGCCAGCGTAGCGTTCTGGTCGATCGTCAGGCGCGGCGTACGAGCGGTCTTATCTTGATTGGTATCACTCACCGGAAACCTCCACGGTCTGGATTGTAGTCTTGGACGGCAAAAAACGGACGCGCGTGGTCGTACCCGGCGTGCCGAGCATGGCGTCGCAAGCTTCCTCGATGCGCTGCTGCATCGCGGTAGCCAGAGATGCCACGTCCTTATCGTCAAGCGCGATAGCCTCAACCTTAAATCGGACGTGCGAATCGTCGGGGCCTTGGACGCGGGCCTCGACATGCTCGACCATCACGCGGTCGTCGCGCTCGGCAGCAGCCCTAGCACACGAAGAAAGCGCCGCAAGGGTGACCTCGATATTGCGCTCCCCCGCCGGATGCACACAGGACGGCTCGCGACGAGCAAACATCAGGCGGAAGAAGCTTACCAGCACGCCAATCGCCACAACTCCGCCGCATGCCGTCACAACAATGCGCGGCATGGGGTCGCGCATCAGCAGCATAAAGCGATACGTATACGGCCCCCAAAACTGGCAGACAAGCGTACCCAGCGCCACGATGGCGGCGGCAAGATACACGATCGCTAGGGCTCGTTTGAGTACGCGCACGCGGCGCTCCCTTCAAATCTCGGCTCTCGAAATGCAAAACGGTTCGCATCATTATAAAAGAGCCGGGTCCGGTGCTCTACGCACGCGGATCCGGCTCATCTATTCCACGAGGCTTGCATGCTCGCTTCATTATGCCCAGATATGCACGGCTCAATCCGTGCAGGCGCTACTCCTCCTCGAGGGCAGCGATGACCTCGTCGGTCATGTCCATGGTGCTGTAAACATCCTGGACGTCGTCGAGCTCCTCAAGACGGTCGATGAGGCGCTGAACCTTCTTGGCGTCGGCGCCAGAAACCTCGGTCGGGGTGGTCGGGACCATGGTGGTCTCGGAGCCCTTGACCTGGACGCCCTGCTCCTCGAGCGCCTTGGAGACAGCCATAACGTCGTTGGCAGCAGTCCAGACGATCCACTCCTCGCCGGCGTCCTCGTAGTCCTCGCCGCCGGCCTCGGCGATGGCCATCATGAACTCATCCTCGTCACCGGCAGCACCGTTGGCGATCATGGTCTCCTTCTTGGCGTTCTCGTCCAGGATCTCCTTGGCGACGACAATCTGGCCCTTGCGCTCAAACTGGAAGGCGACGGAGCCGGAGGTGCCCAGGTTGCCACCAGCGTGGGAGAAGGCGGAACGGACATCAGCGGCGGTACGGTTGCGGTTGTCGGTCAGGCAGTCGACGTAGACGGCGACACCGGCGGGACCGTAGCCCTCGTACACGATGTTCTCGTAGACGGCAGCGTCAGCACCCGAACCAAAAGCCTTGTCGATAGCGGACTTGATCTTGTCCTTAGGCATGGACTGAGCCTTGGCCTTGGCAACGGCAGCGGCGAGGCTGGCGTTGTTCTCGGGCAGCGGGTCACCGCCGAGACGGGCAGCAACGGTGATGTTGCGGCTGAGCTTGGAGAAGAGGGCGGAACGCTTGGCGTCCTGCGCGCCCTTACGATGCTTGGTTGTGGCCCACTTAGAGTGTCCGGACATACGTGTCTCCTATCGGTTTCGACCTAAAGCCCAGCGCAGATGCTCGGGCAATATAAACAAACGTCGTTATGATATACCTACTGGCCTGCGAGATAAACCCCAAAATGAAGGCGTCGTGATGATGCCCCCTTTGGTACAAAGAAACCTGACCCCAATGCACCAAGTTAGGACCAGAGGAAGTCGCTGCGGGTGACGGTGGCGCCGATGGCGAAGGGCATGCAGGCGATGACCGGATACAGGTAGCGCATGTAGGTCGAGCCGTTGCACGGGCCAATCAGGCACACGGCGAGTACGCCCAACAGCGGCACCCAGATCGCCAGCGCACGCCATGAATGAGGACGCAGCAGGTAGACCACCACGGCGATCATGATCCACACATAGGTGGCCGAGCTCATGGTGAGCGAGATAAACGGAATGCGCTGCACCGCCACGCGGTACAGGTTAATCAGGTGGTCGCACCAGCGCACGGCTTTGCTGTCGACCGGATGGAAGTCAAAGTACTTGAGGTTATCGGGCTTCGCCATGATCTCGGCACTGCGCGCCGTGCTGTAGACCCACGCATCGCGAGCGCTCGGATAGAAGTACCCGTAGTAGTTATTGACGAGCGCCGAGATATAGCACCCGGGGTCCTTTTTGAACATCTGGGCCCACACCTCAAAATAGGCCTTGATGTCCTCCTGCGAGGCGTACTCGTTAAAGCAGTTCTTGACGGCATCGGACTTGTCGGGGTTGTAGCGGCGGCCCAGGTTCTCGTACTTGAGTACGCGATCGATCACGGCGCGTTCCTCATCGGTCACCAAGCCGTCGCAAGGAGCCTCCACGATGGTGCCGTCCTCCTTAACCGTAGGGTTGACGCCCGAGTTGAGGCCGTCGTGCTTTTGGACGAAACGAGCCGTCTGCTGGAACGGAATCGAAAGGATTTCGCGCTTGGAACCAGGCGTGATGTCGTGCGCCGGCATAAAGACCTTGGTGAAGTACATATTAGAGGCAAGGCAGAGCGCGAGCACCGCGAGAACGCCAACCCAGCGGAAGCGCGGGATGGCGCCCGAAGGCGCAGCACCAGTCTGCTTGGCTGCACGACGAGCCACATGCACGTCCCATACGCAAAACGCCGCCGCGATTACGCATGCCGCCAGGGGAAACACCAGGCCGCCGTTGCGCAGAAACGTGGAACCCATGGCGCCCAGAGCGAGCAGCAGCCAGTCGTGGCGCGCAAAGAGCACGGGGGCTTTCTCGCCCGCTCGCTCGACATTGGCATCACGACGGGGCAAGCCACATGCCACGAGCTTAACGGTCTGTACCAGCAGCACCAAGAACGCATCGGCAAAGAGCACGTCTTTGGTGAGCAGCGCCGCGTAGTTAGAGAACATCGGCATAAACGCAAAGAACAGCAGGATCGCACCGCGAACCGGCAGGCTCACGCCCAGTTTGCGCAGCGATGAAATGGAATAGGCCATGCAGGCGGCCGTAATGACAAATTGAGCGCAGGTATAGATGATGAGGCCCGCGTTAGCGCTGTTGAACATCGAAAGCCCCAGCTGAACGCACGAGCCGATAATGGCCGTGTGCACTACGGGATGATGCCCGTTGAGCAACACATTAGGATTGAGCAGACGCAAGTAGTCGCTCGTGCCGTTGGGATAGTTGAACCACTGGCGAATCTGCGCGCCCGTATCTCCCATAAAAAGGCCAGGCAGCGAAGCGATGAGCGTGGGCGCCCAGGCGATCATAAGCACCAGGAAGGGCCCGGCAAAGGGATGGACCGAGAGCACGGCGTGAGTCACACGCCATACGCGGCCAAAGTGCACCTCGGAAAACGGAATGCGCCGAGTGCTCAGCCAATCTAGACACTCAAAGGCAAGGTAGAAGGCAACGACCGCCAAGAGCATCCAGCCCGCGCCGCCAATCCAGGCGCAGATGATGCGAGCTTTGTCGCCAAGGACAATCTCGGCCGAGTCGGTGAGGTCGTAGCTGCGGCCGAACACCATGCAGATGGCGAAGAACAGCGACGGCAGAATGATCGATGGACGCCAGGTGTCGCCACGGCCAAAGAACACGTAGCGAAACGGCAAGGTGAGCAGGCAGGCAAGCGCAAGCAGCATGACCGCGTCGGTATGGCCGGCAAACGAGAGGAGCACCTCGTAGCACACGTACAGCATGCCCGAGGCTTTGGGGTCAATCGCCAAGACTGCGTTGCTCGACACCGGGGAGGGATCGATGGAAAACGCCGTGGTCGCCAACAGCGCGAGCAAAAATGCGATGAGCGTCTGCTTGGCGGGGTAGCGCTTAAACCAGACGATGCGGGCAGCGTCGCGCGCAGCCGTTGTGGAGAGATCGGAATCCTTCACAGTCCAAAGAGCCTTTCTAGAAACCTGCAAAAAAGGGACAGGTTTATTTTGGCAGGTTTTATCTGGGGAAACGTTACGGTTCTGTCATCGTTGCCCAGCAAACCACCACAAAGGTGCCTGTTCACTTTTTGGTGGTTAAGCGTCGAGGTAGATGCGCTGGGGCTGGTTGCGGCGACGAGCAAAGATGATGAGCGCCAGGCCCGCGATTACGAGCGGCAGGCTCAGCAGCTGACCCATGGTGATGACGCCGCCCAGCAGATAGCCCAGCTGGGCATCGGGCACGCGCACAAACTCAATGAGGAAGCGGACGATGCCGTAACCCATCACAAAGACGCCCATAAACGTGCCTTGGGGCAGTAGCGGCTTTTTGCGGCTGAGCACCTGCAGAATGCAAAAGAGCACAATACCCTCGAGGAATGCCTCGTAGAGCTGGGAGGGATGGCGCGGCATATCGCCCGCGGTGCCGCCAAAGATCACGCCCCAGGGCAGATCGGTCGGCTTGCCCCACAGCTCGCCGTTGACAAAGTTGGCACAACGGCCCAGGCACAAGGCCAGCGGCGCGCCTATGACGGCAAGGTCTGCCAAAGTCCATGCGTCGAGCTTATACATGCGGCATACGATGATGCCGCCGATAATGCCGCCCACCAAACCGCCGTGGAAGCTCATGCCGCCCTCGTTGGTGGCAAAGATCTCGAGCGGGTGCGCCCAGTAGTAGCCATCACCGTAAAAGACGACGTAGAACAGGCGCGCACCGATAATGAGGCCAAAAACCACGCCGACCACGACACTCGTCAGGTCATCAATCGTGATGTTAAAACCCCAGCGACGCTGCGTGCGGTACATGACAACCGCCGTGAGCAGGGCGCCGACCACATAGGCCAGACCATACCAGTAAATCGTGATAGGCCCCGCCGAAATCGCGACGGGATCAAGCATATGGTAGAAGTCGTTGAGCATGTCGACCCTCCTACTCCCTACATACAAATGCGGCCGCGGGCCTTGCACTCGCAGCCGCATATTTGGGCGTAACGTCTATGCGGAGTATGCCGTCCGCAGCTTTCGCAGCTTAGAACGGCGCGTACTCGTCGTACAGGTCCTCGGCCTCGCCGGAGGCATTGACCTGCTCAACTCGGGTAACGCCGGGCACATGCTCCTTCAGGATGCGCTCAATACCCATGGACAGGGTCAGCGAGCTCATGGGGCAGCCGGCGCAAGCGCCCTGCAGCTCCAGTTTGACGACGCCCTCGTCGTCAACGCCCACATACTCCATATCGCCGCCATCGGCCTGCAGGTTGGGGCGAATCTCTTCAAGAACCTTCTTAAGCAGCTCTTCGTTAACAGCCACAGGGGCTCCTTTCTCACAATTACGCGGGCGCGCCCGCGGACAGAAGCTATGTTACTACAGCCGTGTACCCGCTCACGAGCCGTCCATGCGCGCGGACGCGACTTTCACGAGTAGTCAATTTGGGACGGGGCTCTTTTAGCTGCTTTTGCCGCCAGCTGGCGTTGCCACGCGCTACTGCCGAGCCCGCCCCTCGGTGCCGATGTGAACATCGACGATAACCTGGCGGTAGCTGATGCCACAGGAGTCGAGAATGCGGCGGCTGATACGGCCGTCATCGGTGTCGGCGTACTTGTTGTCCAGGTAGACAACCTCGCCCACGCCCACCTGAGCCAAAATCTTGGCGCAGTCATGGCACGGGAACAGCGTGACGTAGACCGTGGAACCCTCGAGGTCCTTGAGCGAGCCACGGTAGTTGAGCACGGCGTTGGCCTCGGCATGGACCACGTAGTTGTGCTTGTCCTGCAGCGGGTCGTCGCTCGTACCCCACGGAAAAAAGTCGTCGTTGAGCGCCGAGGGTGTACCGTTGTAGCCTACCGAAAGGATGCGGTGGTTGGTGTTGGCGATGCACGCACCCACCTGCGTGTTGGGGTCCTTGCTGCGGCGCTGCGCGGCGATGGCCACGCTCATAAAGAACTCGTCCCAGCTAATGACGTCCAGGCGCTTGCCTGACGAAGTTTGATGAAGATCGTCCGACATGGCAGACACCTCCGTAATCGCAATAGTTTGACCCATTGTAGCAGGTGAAAGGTAGGGGCGTTTATCCCACCGGCGCCCTCACTTTTACACGCGGCGGGGCTTTTGGTTGATGCGGTAGAGCTCGGCGAGACCCCGCAGCGTCAGTGCGTCATCTACCGTCAGGCTGTGGCCAACCAACGCCGCGAGCGCCTCGGCATCGTCGCCGGTAATGACGATGGGCACGCTGTCCTCCCCCGCGGCCTTGGTCGCGCGCATCTCGGCGAGCACCATGTCGAGCATGCCGTCGATGCGGGCTACCTCGCCCAAGACCACGCCCGAGCGCATGGCCTCGCGCGTGTTGCGGCCGATGACATGCGTCGGCGCCGAGGGCTCGACCTGCGGCAGGCGCGCCGCAGCGGCCGAAAGCGAGCGGGCGCCAAGTGCCAGACCCGGTGCGATGACGCCGCCGACAAAGGTTCCGCGCGCATCGATGACCTCGATATTGGTCGTAGTGCCCAGGTCGATCACGATGCACGGAGAGCCGTAGACGGCACGGGCCGCCACGGCGTCGGCGATGCGGTCGGGGCCGATCTCTGCTGGATCGTCGTAGTGCACGGGCATACCGGTCTTGAGGCCCGGCCCCACGGTGAGCACGCGCCCCGTGCAGGTGCGGGAAAGCGCCACTTTCCACGGGCGCTCGAGCGCCGGCACCACGCAACTCAGCACGGCCGCCGTGGGAACGAGCACACCCGGCACGCCCGCATCGGCTGACAGCGCGCCCATGACCTGCGCGAGCCTCATGCGAGCCTCATCGGCCGTGATGCTCGACGGCGTCGTGATCTCGCACGTCGCAAGCGGACATTCCTGCGCCGCAGCCGAATCCTCGGCAAACAGACCAAAGCGAATGAACGTGTTACCCACGTCGACCGTCAATATATATGCGCACCCATTAAGCATCGTCGGCGCTCCTTTCGTCTGCCCAGCAGTATATCGCCTACCTAAACCAGTCATCCCAAAATGACTAGCTTGCGGCTATACTGGTGCGCGGTCGCGCGCGAGCTCACGCGGCGGCCCTTGGTAACCCGACTTCCCGCGCCGTATCCGTAGCGGCGCTCCCGGGGGAAGCGGATATACGCAAAGGAGTTCTATATGAGCAATCCCTCGAACCGCGCCTCGATGCGCGGGCAACTCACGCTGCGCGGTGTCGTCATCGGCGTCCTTGGCTGCGTGATCATCACGGCAAGCTCGGCCTACACCGCTCTCAAGATGGGCGCACTCCCCTGGCCGATCGTCTTCGCTGCCGTCATCTCGCTGTTCTTCCTTAAGCTCATGGGCAATGCCAGCCTCAACGAGGCAAACGTCACCCACACCATCATGTCCGCAGGCGCCATGGTCGCCGGCGGCCTGGCGTTTACTATCCCGGGCGCCTGGATGCTGGGCTATGCCGACCAGATCAGCTGGCTCGACATGCTTATCGTGGCGCTCGCCGGCACCATCCTGGGCCTGCTGGCCACCGCGCTCATCCACCGTCACTTTATCGTGGACGCCGCGCTGGAGTTCCCCACCGGCAACGCCGCAGCTCAGACCCTGCGCGCGACCGAGGCCGGCGGCAAGACCGGCAAGCAGCTCTTTGGCTCCATGGCCATCGCCGGCATCTACAGCGTGCTGCGCGATGCTCTGGGCATTGTGCCCAGTATGCTGTGCACGCTCAACATCCCTGGCGTGACCTTTGCCATCTACAACTCGCCCATGCTGCTCTCCGTCGGCTTCCTTGTGGGCTTCGCCCCCGTCGCCTTCTGGTTTGCCGGCGCGCTGCTGGGCAACTTTGGCATCATCGTGGGTGGCACCGCTGCCGGTCTGTTCGACGTTGTGACTGCACAGGGCATCGTCAAGTCCCTGGGCATGGGCCTCATGATGGGCTTTGGCGTCGCCGTCGTCCTCAAGGACATCCTGCCACAGGTCGCCGGTATCGTCCGCGGTCTTGCCGCCGACAGCTCCACCGACACCGACGAGCAGTCGCTCATCTCGGGCTCCCTTAAGCTCGACGCCGGCATCATCGGCCTGGGCGCTGCCGCCATCGCTGTGATCGTCGCCATCGCGCTCGACCTTGGTCCCGTCCCGGCCGTCATCGTGACGCTGTTCACCTTTGTCACCACCATCATGAGCGCACAGAGCTGCGGCCAGACGGGCATCGACCCCATGGAGATCTTTGGCCTCATCGTTATGCTCATCGTGGCTGCCTTTGCACAGATCGCTCAGGTCAAGCTGTTCTTTATCGCCGGCATCGTAGCCGTGGCGTGCGGCCTTGCGGGCGACGTCATGAACGACTTTAAGGCCGGCGCCGTGCTGGGCACCAACCCGCGTGCGCAGTGGATCGGCCAAGCCATCGGCGGCATCGTGGGCGCCCTGGTCGCCGCAGCCGTCATGGTCGCGCTCGTCACCGCCTATGGCCCGGACGCCTTTGGTCCCGACAAGAGCTTTGTTGCCGCGCAGGCAAGCGTCGTCGCCACCATGGTCTCGGGCATCCCGAGCGTGCCGTGGTTCGTTGGCGGCTTTATCGCCGGTATCGTCATGTACTGGCTCGGCATTCCGGCCATGATGATCGGCCTGGGCGTGTACCTGCCGTTCTACATGTCACTCACGGCATTCCTGGGCTCCTGCGTCAAACTCGCCTACGACAAGTGGTCCGCCCACCGCGACGCCACCGCTGGTCTTTCCGACGAGGAGAGGGCTGCCAAGGACGCCGCCTTCCAGGAACAGGGTCTGGTCGTTGCCAGCGGCCTGCTCGGCGGCGAGTCCATCGTCGGCGTTATCCTGGCGTTTGTCTCCGTGGGCTTAAGCCTGCTGGGCTAAGCTGAGCAGCTGCTCGACAGCAACCATATTGCCCACGATTTGCTCGGTCGGTAGCTTTCGCGGCTACCGACCGAGCTTTTTGATACCAACGCAAAGAAAGGCCGACGCGCTGCATTTAACAGCGCGCCGGCCTTATCGTTTGGCTAACGAGACGGTCCCGTTATGAATTGAAGTTCGCTGCAGAAACTACGCTCGAAACGCTACATCTGCTTGCGACGACGATCGCTCAGCGTCACACCAGCGGCCACGAGGGTGATACCGCCGATGACGAACACCTCGCCCGCAAGAGCGGAATTGTCGCCAGTCTGGGCGAGCTTGTCCGACGCAGCCTTCTGCTTGCCCGCGGGAGCCTTTGCAGCTGCCTGCGTGACCTGGGGCTTGGCCTGCGGTTTGGTCTGCGGCTCGGCCTTGGGGTGGTACTTGTCGTACTCGGCCTGCGCGGCAGCAAGGGCATCCTTGGCATCGCCAAGCTCGGCAAGCGCGGCGGCATAGGCGTCGTTGGCATCGGACAGCTTGGCATCGGCATCGCTCAGAGCAGCCTTGAGGCCAGCGGCGGCATCGACGGCGGCCTTATAGCGAGCGTAGGCAGCGTTAAGCTTGACCAGCTTCTCGTTGCCCGTCGTGCCCGCGACAAGGGAGGCCTTGTGGTCGACAGCCTCAAGATCGGCCTTGAGTGCCTCATCGTTGGCAAGCTCGGCCTTGGCTTTGACGATATCGGGGTTCGCATCGACGACGGCTTCGTTGGCGGCCTCGAGCTGCTTCTGGGCATCGGCGACACCGGCGACGGCAGCGTCATAGGCGGCCTTGGCGTCGTCGACCACCTTCTGGGCACCGGCGAAGCGCTCGAAGGCCTTGTTTGCGGTGGCAAGCTCGTCCTCGGCGGCCTTGACCTTCGCCTGTGCGTCGGACAGGGTCTGCGTCTTGGCGGCAACTGCCTGCTTGGCGTCCGAAAGAGCGATCGCGGCTTGCGTATCTGCGGTCTGGGCCTTGTCAACGCCAGCCTGGGCAGTGTCGTCGGCCTTCTTGGCATCGTCAAGCGTGCCCTGCTTGTTCGCAAGATCCGTCTTGGCGGCCTCGCGCTTGGCGGTAAGATCCTTGACCGAAGCAGTGGCGTTGTCATACGCCTCATTGGCCTGATCGGATTTTGCCTTGGCGGTATCGTAATCGCCCTGTGCCTTCGCCTTGCGGGCGGAAGCCTTGGAGGCGTTCGTCTGGCATTCGGTGAGCTTGGAGTTAGCGTCGTCAAGCGCGGCCTGCGCGACGGTCGCCTCGTCCTTGGCGGCGTTGAGATTTGCCCTAGGAGTTTCGATGTCAACATTCTTCAAATTGACATCGGCAGCGCCATATGCCGCCTTCGCGATAGCGGTGGCCTCTTGCGCAGCTTCATAGTCGCTCTTGGCAGCAGCAACGTTACCGTTCGCTTCATTCGCGGCACTCTTGGCAGCATTGAGGGATGACTCCGCAGAGCCAAGCGCATCGTTTTTCACATCGCGCGCCTTCCGTGCTGCCGCAAGTTGATCTTGCAGCTGCGCCAGCTGCGCCTTCTGCGCGGCGGTACCACCGGCATGATAAACGGAGTCTACGTACGTGTTTACCAGGTTCTTGAACTCGTCAACCGTAAAATCGCCTTCGGCCCAGTTTCCCTGATAAATTGAAACAGGACTGGGTGCACCGTCATCCTCGGGCGTTGAGCGGTTGCCATCCTTACCGTAGCCGACGGCGAACCCAAAGGAATTAGCACCTGAATCAATAAAGTTCTCATAGTGGCCGGTGTTGCTATAGTCACCCCTGTCATAGTCGCGCTTTTCCGCAGTATACCAACCGATAAACGGCCAATCATCGCCGTACTTGTCGCCGTTATCGAAGGATATTTCCCAATCTTTAGGATTATCTGACCCCTTGTAGGCGCCAGCACGTCCGGCAAGGTTTTCGTTATAGGACATATAAAAGCCCTCGCCGCTGTTCCCCGCGTGGTCCCAAACATTCGACGAATAGCAAACATCGAGCGCCGACTGCGCCATAGAGACAATGCTGACCTTCATGTCACTCAAGCCATTTGCGCGACGAATTCCATTGACGGCATTCATGTAGGTCAAGGTATTCTGCAGATTCACGAGCGAAAAAGCATTGTCAGCGTCAGATGCATCCAAGTTGACATAGTCGTCATACCATGCCGCCTTGTTAGCAGACCCATCAAGTAACTTCGCCGCATCGCTCGCGTTGGCACGCTGAGCAGCAGTAAACGACGTACTACTTGCGATGTGATTCATAAAGCCAAGCAGGCCAGCCTTGACAGCATCCGTATCCACCGTCATGTTTGCTTTTAGCTCAGAAATCTGCTGCTCAAGAGCTTTGACGTTTGCGCTGGCCGTGTTGTATTCATCATTCGCTTTGTTGTAGTCGCTGGTAGCATTCTCAAGAGCGCTTTTCTTCTGCTTTGCGACCTCTGCCAGACGGTCGTACTCTGTCTTCTTGTCGGCCTCGGTCTGCTGAGCTTGCTCGTAAGCAGCCTTGGCGGTGTTGTATTTGCTGGTCAAATCACCGAGTTTGCCGTTGGCTTCGTCGTATGCAGTCTGCGCTGACGAAACGGCAGCGTTGGCGGCGTTGACCTTTTCCTGCGCGGCGCTGGCATCAGTCTGTGCGGCCTGGAGGTTCGTTTGTGCGGTGGCGTCGGCAGCCTTCGCGGCATCAAGCTCGGTCTGCGCGCCCTTGAGCTCACCGGCAGCAGCTTTCTTGGCGGCCTCAAGCGCTTTTAGATCGATGCCCGTGCCCGAGATGGCGGCATCGAGCGCTTTCTGGGCGTCGTTCAGCTTATCCTGGGCGTTGCCGCACGCGGTGGTCGCAGCGGCAAAGGCATTGGCGGTCTCCTGCTTCTTGGCCCGGGCAGTCGTCAGAGCAGACTCGGCATCACTCTTTGCCTGCTCAGCATTGTCGGCGGCGGTCTTAGCGGCATCGAGCTCACCCTCGGCCGTCTTCACATCGGCATTCGCCGCATTGAGCTTGGCCTGCGCGTCCTCGACGGCCTTCTTGGCGGCCTCGTACTCGTCCATACCCATGGCCTCGAGCTTGGCTTGCGCATCGTCGAGGGCCTTCTTGGCCTCATCCTGCTTTGCCTTGGCGTCCTTGAGCGCCTGGGTCTTATCCTCGACACTCTTGTTGGCCTGATCGAGCTGATCGTTCAGGTCGCCCAGCTTCTTCTGCTGCTGCTCGGCCTTGTCAACAGCCGTCTTAAGCTCGTCGATCTTCTCCTGAAGCGCGGCTGCCTCGGCCTCGTTCTGCTCGGCGGCGTTATCGGTCACGGCCTGCGAGGCCTGATTCTTTTGCTGCTGCGCCTGCTTTTGAGACTGGCCCGCCGCGTCGGCTTTCTTCTGGGCGGCATCGTAGGCAGCCTGAGCGTCCTTGAGCTGCTTTGCCGACTCCTCGGCCAACTGGGCAGCCGTCTTTACGACCGCCTGGTTGCCGGTGGCAACGGTGTTCTCGATAGCGCTGTCGCCCTTCGTGGCGTCACCGTTATCTGCCGTCGGTGCGGCGATTGCCGCCAGCGGCGACATGAGCGGCTGAGCGATGAGGCCCGCCGTCAAAACGGTTGCGACGGCGCGGTTGGCAACGCCCTTGACGTTGACGGCCTTGGCCCGAGGCTCAAAGTGCTGTGGGATATAGTTTGCCATGGCTTTCTCCCTTTGACACGGATGTATCCATACGCCTCAAAATGTAGGAGCTGATTTTTGAATTCTGTTGCGCAACATTGGTCACCAGCGGATTTTTTGAAATTCGCGCTCTCGTGCTTCACAATTTCGTCACATATGTAGGAGCTGGTGCATCATATTCTTGCGGGATCGAATTGAGCCTGTGATTTGCATTTGCTCCCGCGTCATCCGCCCTATCGGATTCCGCATCCAACAGACACCCCGCCCGCCACGGTGTAGAGTTAAGACAACGGGCGCGTTGCGCGGACCGCGCTGGAACGAGGTGGACATGGAACTCGACAAACAACAGATCAAGCGACTGCGGGAGCGTCATCATCGGCGTCACGGCATCCGCCCCGCTCATAGCGAAGCCATGGAAAACATCACCCGCTTCCTCAAGCGCGCATTCAACATTCGCGAGGGTCGCGCGCCCTACCACGTAATTCGCAAGCGTTTTGTAAACGGGGCGCGTCTGACTGGCTCCCACCTATGCATCCTCATCATCGCCATGCTCATCGCGAGCATCGGCCTCGATATCGACTCGGACATCGCCATCGTGGGCGCCATGCTCATCTGCCCGCTCATGGGCTCGGTTCTTGCCATGGCATACGGCATTGCCACGCTCGACCGCGAGATCACCGTCGAGGCCATTGCCAGCCTCGCACTGCAGATGGTCTTTTGCCTGGTCACGTCCACGCTGTATTTTAAGCTCTCGCCCCTTGGCACCACCACGGCCGCCATCATCGACAACTCGACACCCACCATATGGGACCTTGCCGTCGCGCTCGCGGGCGGCTTTGCGGGCGGGCTGGGCAACTCGCGCGACCAGGAACCCGCCACGCTCATCGCCGGCGTGGCCGTAGCGACCGCGCTCATGCCGCCCCTGTGCGCGGCGGGCTACGGCATCGCCATCGCAAGCGGGTCGCTGTTTCTCTCGGCGCTTTATGAGTTTGGCATCAACGTGGTCTTTATCGCACTGGCTGCCGAAGCCGTGCTGCTTCTTTTGCGCGTGCCGCTCAAGCGCGACCTCAACGGCGACGGCATTGTGACCGCCGAGGAAAACGCTGAGGTCAACGAGCTGTCACGCAAAGTGCGCCGCCGCATCATCGTGGGAACGGTCATCTTTGCCATCCCCTGCATTGTTATGACGGCGGGTTCCATTGGCTCGGCGCAGGCCGGCGTGCAGGACGGCTACGGCGTCACCGAAACCACGCGCGAGCTCGCCGCGGTGCTGCCGGGCTTTAAGGATTACACCGTCGCCGTCGAAACCTCGACCACCGAAGGCGACGAGGAGGGCATCGTCGAGCGCGAGATTGTCGCCCATGTGACGACAAGCGAGGCACTCGGGGCGCACGACCGCCACGTCGCCCGCAAGCTCATCGACCTCAATGTGCCCGAGCTCGATCGCGTGGAGTTTGATGTGGAGTAATGCGGAGCATGGGATGGCTCCCGCGCACAGGCGCAAGTCGCGGCGAGGCTCAGACGCGACGCAGGCACATGCAAAAAGCGAGACGTAGTTCACGTCCGCGCCCCGCTCGCTGTTTTATTGCCGTGAATCAGACGTCCGCATCGACATCGCCAGACTCCACCGTAAACGCCGGATCGGTGCTCACAAGATAAAATCGGGTCACTTTGCTATCTCTAAATAGATAGAGCTGGCCCTGCTCGCGTCGGCGTGACGTATACGCCACGTGAACCGTACCGAATTCTTCGCCGTTTTCCTTCTTTAATATCAGGATGTTGGGGTCATCCGTACGCTTAAACTGCCCGTCTACGCAGCTGCCGTCTTTGTCGACCAGTTGCCACCGATGGTTATCCTCTTCAAGAAAGGCCAGGGTTTCCAGACTCGTCTTGTCGTCCCGATAGTAACCGTCAATGGCAAACCCTTCGGAAGCGCATTCCTGCATATAGGACGTTTCTCGACTTATAGCAAACAGCCCTGTAGCGCCCAGGAGCACAGCCAGGCAGACCACTGCAAGGGTTATCGAAATAGCACGGCGACCCATGTTAGCCCAACCGATAGTTGTTTAACGGAGCGTGAAACATACCTGGAACCTCCGATATCAGGGGGAACGTCGCCAGCAGGCTGGCGACAACTATATGTTTCTGACATCAAACCATATGGCTGCCACTCGCGGAGGGGGCATCGGCGAACGGCGTGTTTTCATACTCCATTGGTCAAACCTAAGCGCAACGCTACAGCTCGTACTTGTACACGCGGTAGATGTACTTTTCGGCTTCCATCTCGTAGGTGGCGATGGGTAGACCGTAGCGGTCGTCTCGTCGTTTGGCAGATAGGTCACGCTGTGCCGGCCTGCATTGAGCGAGAAATCGCCCTGGGCCTGCAATAACTTGTCTTCAAAGCCCGAGCCAGCCCAGAAATCGGGCGAGCCCACGGAAGGCTGTAGCAAGGTCATTTGCGCAACATATGTCCAGCAAAAAACGGGTAGTAGCCGGTATGGCTACCACCCGTTTGCCTCATATCTAGCCCATAGCAGGCCAGCTACTTCTTAATGCCGCGTCCCAGGCGCTTGGCGACCGATGCAACGGCCTCCTCACTGGCCGGCCCGCAGCTCACGCAGCCGTCATGGGCACGCATCTGGCCAGTGACCTCGTCCATCGCGAGCGGCGCCACCTTCTCGAGCTTAAAGCCCTTACCGGCGCGCATGTTTTCCTTGGCCACGCTAATCATGAGCTTAATGCGGTTGAGCTGGTTGACCTCGGACGCACCGGGGTCGTAGTCCACCGCGACGATATTGCTCTCGGGGTGCTGACGGCGCAGCTCCTTGATCACGGCCTTGCCCACCACGTGATTGGGCAGGCACGCAAAGGGCTGCGTGCAGATGATGTTGGGAGCACCGTGATCGATCAGGTCGAGCATCTCGGCCGTGAGTAACCAGCCCTCGCCCATGTTGTTGCACACCGAAAGCACCGTGCGGGCCTTGTCGGCCATGGTGCCGATGCGCTCGGGCGCCTCAAAGCGGCGGGACTTTTCGAGCATCTCTTCCACCGGCGTGCGCATCCAGTCCACGAGCTTGATGAGCGCCTGCATACCAGCGCGCGTAGTGGCAGAGCTTCCCAGCTCGTCTTTCTGCAACTCGGCGTTGCTCATGGAGTACAGGAAGAAGTCGAGCAGGCCCGGCACCACGGCCTCACAGCCCTCGCGCTCGATCACGTCGACCACGTGGTTGTTGGCCGTGGGATGGAACTTGACCAGGATCTCGCCGACCACGCCCACGCGCGGCTTGGTACCCTCGCCCACGAGCGGCATGGTGTCGAACGCGCGGATGGCCTCGCGGCACAGCTTGGTGTAGTTGTGGCGGTTGAACTTGGGCGCCAGCTTGCGGGCCCGTGCCATGTACTCCTCGTAGAGCGCGTTGGCGGCACCGGGCGTGGCCTCGTACGGGCGGCAGCGATAGAGCATCTGCATCATGACGTCACCAAAGAGCACCGCGTACACGGCCTGCTTAAGCAGCGCCGGCGTAATCTTAAAGCCGGGGTTGTCCTCGCCGAGCGCCACGGCCGAAAGCGAGATCACCGGAATCTCGGGGTGGCCGCTCTCGCGCAGGGCCTTGCGGATGAGTGCGATGTAGTTGGTGGCACGGCAGCCGCCGCCGGTCTGGCTGATGACCACAGCCGTCTTGGACAGATCGTACCGACCGCTCTCGATGGCCTCCATAATCTGGCCCGTCACCAGAATCGACGGATAGCAGATGTCATTGTTCACGTAGCGCAGGCCCGCCTCGACGGCGTCATGGTCGGTCGAGGGCAGCAGCTCCAGGTTGTAGCCGGCACCGCGGAACACCTCTTTGACCAGGTCAAAGTGGATCGGCGCCATCTGCGGGCACAGAATGGTGTAGCCCTCGTCGCGCATCTGCTCGGTAAAGGGCACCTTGGGCCACGCGGTCGATGCGCTCTCACGCTGCGCTTCGAACGTGTACTTGCGGCTCGCGAACGCGGGGGCATCCGTGGAGGGCCCCACCGGCGCGGCATCGCCCTGCTCGTAGGCCTCGCCCGCGGCCGTGGCCTCGGCCAGGCGCTCGGCCTCCTGGTCCTTGAGCGCTGCCATGAGCGAGCGAATACGGATACGCGCGGCACCCAGGTTGGATACCTCGTCGATCTTGAGCACGGTATAGATCTTGCCGCTGGCTTCCAGAATCTCCTGCACCTGATCGGTGGTCAGGGCATCGAGGCCGCAGCCGAAAGAGTTGAGCTGGATCAGGTCCAGATCGTTGCGCATCGTCACAAAACGGGCCACGGCGTAGAGGCGCGAGTGGTACATCCACTGGTCGACGACGCGGATCGGGCGCTCGGGCTTCACGAGATGCGCGAGCGAATCCTCGGTAAAGACCGCAAAGCCAAAGCTCGAGATAAGCTCAGGCAGGGCGTGGTTGATCTCGGGGTCATTGTGGTAAGGACGGCCGGCGAGCACAATGCCGTGACCGCCGTGATCCTCAACCCACTTAAGAGCCTCCTCGCCCATGGTCTGGATGTCCTCGTGGAAGCGCGCGTCGGCCTCAAAGGCAGCGTTGACGGCGGCATCGACCTCGGAGCGCGTGATCTTGGGACCGCGCACGCGACCGCGACCGGCTTGCGCATCGGCCACACGGTCGACGGCGAGCACCTGGTACAGACGGCGCTTGAGCTCGGTCTTATCGTGATAGGGCACAAACGGATACAGGAACTCGATGTTCTGCTCGCGGATCTCGTCGATGTTGAGTGCCAACGCCGTGGGGTAGCTCATGACGATAGGGCAGTTATAGCAGTTGCCAGCCGTCGGATCCTCCTTGCGCTCCCAGCGCACGCACGGCATCCAAATGAAGTCGACATCGCGGTCGATAAGGTTCATCACGTGGCCGTGGCTCATCTTGGCCGGATAGCACACGCTCTCGGACGGCATGGACTCGATGCCCGCCTGGTAGGTCTTTTTGCTCGACTGGTCGGACAGCTGCACGCTAAAGCCCAGGCGTGTAAAGAACGCGTGCCAGAAGGGGTAGTTCTCGTACATGTTGAGTGCGCGCGGGATGCCGACGGTGCCGCGCGGGGCCTCGTCGGGGCTCAGCACCTCGCGGTTAAAGAGCAGCTCGTTTTTCTTTTTGAAGAGGTTGGGGGCCTCGGTCTTCTGCTTTTTGTGGCCGGCACCCTTCTCGCAGCGGTTACCGGTAATGAAGCGCCTACCGCCGCCAAAATCGTTGACGGTGAGCTGACAGTTGTTGGAGCAACGACCGCAGCGGACGTGTTTTTGCGTCACCGTGAGGTGCGCGATGTCCTCGGCAGAAAGAATGGTCGAAGTGCCGTCGGCGCCGGCGCGATCGCGGGCGAGCAGGGCCGCACCATAGGCGCCCATGCAGCCGGCGATGTCGGGGCGCACGGCGTGAACGCCGGTGAGCTGCTCAAACGCGCGCAGCGTGGCATCGGACATAAAGGTGCCGCCCTGAACGATTACCTGGCTGCCGATCTCCTTGGGATCGCGCAACTTAATGACTTTGAACAGGGCATTCTTGATGACGGAATAGGACAGGCCGGCCGCAATGTCGCCCACCGTGGCGCCTTCCTTTTGCGCCTGCTTGACGCGCGAGTTCATAAAGACCGTGCAGCGACTGCCCAGGTCGACCGGGGCCTTGGCATGGATGGCGGCATCGGCAAACGCGCGCACGTCCATGTTCATAGAGACGGCGAAGCTCTCGATAAAGCTACCGCAACCCGACGAGCAGGCCTCGTTGAGCATGATGTGCTCGATAACGCCGTCCTTGACGCGCAGGCACTTCATGTCCTGGCCGCCAATGTCCAGAATAAACTCGACGCCGGGCAGGAACGCCTTGGCGCCGCGCAGGTGCGCAACGGTCTCGATCTCGCCGGAGTCGGCCTTGAGCGCCTCGATGAGCAGCGCCTCGCCGTAGCCCGTAGTTGTCACGTGGCCGATGGTGCAGCCGGCGGGGATGTGGTTGTAGAAATCGGCCATGATGACCTTGGCCGTGCCAAGGATGTCGCCGTTGTTGTTGCCGTACCAGGTGTGCAGCAGCTGACCGTCCTCGCCCACGAGCGCGGCCTTCATGGTGGTGGAGCCGGCGTCGATGCCGATGAACACGCGGCCGGTGTAGCCGTCGAGCTTGCCCTTGGGGACGACTTCCTGGTCGTGGCGGGTCTTGAACTCGGCAAAGTCCTCGTCGGTGGCAAAGAGCGGATCCAGACGCTCGACCTCGGCACCCTGCGTGTCACCCAGGCTGTCGATAGCCTCGATGAGCTGCGGGAACGTGCTGAGCTTGTTGGACTCGTGCGCCATGGCGGCGCCGCTCGCCACAAACAGGTGAGCGTTTTGGGGCACGATACGGTGCTCCTCGTCCAGGTTGAGCGTGAGGTAGAAGCGGTGGCGCAGCTCGGAGAGGTACTGCAGCGGGCCGCCCAGGAAGGCGACGTTGCCGCGGATGGGACGGCCGCATGCCAGGCCCGAGATGGTCTGGGTCACGACAGCCTGAAAGATGGAGGCAGCCACGTCCTCGGGGCGGGCGCCCTCGTTGAGCAGCGGCTGGACGTCGGTCTTGGCAAAAACGCCGCAGCGGCTGGCGATGGGATAGATGGTGGTGGCGTTGGCCGCGAGTTCGTTAAGGCCGCTGGCGTCGGTGTGCAGCAGAGTGGCCATCTGGTCGATGAACGCGCCCGTGCCGCCGGCGCAGGTGCCGTTCATGCGCTGCTCGATGCCGTTGTCGAAGTAGATGATCTTGGCGTCCTCTCCGCCCAGCTCGATGGCGACATCGGTGGCCGGGATGAGGGTCTCGACGGCACGCTTGCTGGCGATGACCTCCTGGACAAACTCCAGGTCGAGCCACTGGGACAGCAGCAGGCCGCCCGAGCCGGTAATGGCGCAGGTCATCTGGGCCGTCGGCAGCACGGTCGCAGCGCCCTCGAACAGGTCGCGGGCGCAGGCACGGACGTCGGTGTGGTGGCGCTGGTACTTGGCGTAGACGATCTGGTTGTCGTCGTTGAGCACGGCGAGCTTAACGGTGGTGGAGCCCACGTCGATGCCCAGGTGCAGATTGCCGTGGGCGTTGCCGGGGTTGAAGATCGCGCCTTCGGGGGCGTGGGCGGCGGCTACGGGCTCAGCGGCGGTGGCGGGCTCGCTAGTGACGGACGCCTCCCCCGCCGCGTTCTTGGCATCGGCGACAGCCTCGACAACTTTCTCGGCAGCCGCGGTCGCGGCCTTCTGCGCGGCGTCCACCACGGCGGGCGC
The DNA here is from genome assembly GCA_900544865.1 of uncultured Collinsella sp. GTDB lineage: Bacteria > Actinomycetota > Coriobacteriia > Coriobacteriales > Coriobacteriaceae > Collinsella. Next base: position 23,240 of record UQXA01000002.1, read on the forward strand.
GGCCTCGCGTGCGGCAGCGACCACACGGTCTTTAATGCCCTCGACGAGTTTGCTCATTGTCTCTCCTCTTAGTTGTTGGACTCGACGGTTGCGGTGGTGTCGACCGCGTCCTCGAGCTGCAGGTTCAATAGCTTCATGCCGTATTCCGGCACGTTGATATCGATGGGTTGGCCATACAGGTCGCCGGGGCGCACAAAGGCGATAACCGTCATAATGCGCGCCATGGTCTCGGGCGATTCAGAAAGGTCACGCTCAAACCAACGCTGGATCATGCCGACCTCGGCACTCACGACATAGGTGACGTAGTAGTCAAAGAAGGTGCCCAGCGCCAAGCCCAAAATGCCCGTCTGCGCGCGCGGCACCACGGCCTCGCGTGCGGTATCGATGATCTTTTTAATAAAGGCGGGGTCGCCGCCCGGGCCCAGCAGCGATCCGATTAAATCGCGGTTGGCCGCAAGGTAGCGCAGCAACTCAACCGAACCGGGTGCCGGCTCGAGCTCATCGATGTTGTGATAGAGATCGGGCAGCTGAGCTGCGGTGATGAGCTCAATGCGCTCACGGATCTCGGCCAGCAAGCCGTCCTCGATTTGATTGATAAAGTCGGGGATATCGCGGTAGTGCGAATAGAACGTGCGGCGCGTAAGGCCAGCGCGCTCGGTGAGCGACGCGACGTTAATGCGCGAAAGGTCGCCGCTTTCGGCAAGCTCGCTGGCAAGCGCCTGGCGAAGGGCACGCTGTGAGCGAAGGGACCGGCGGTCGCATTTCTCGAGCTGGGACAAGCGTCCTCCTTGTTACTCAGACTGTGCGCTATTGCACAGTGCGAGTATTATTGCACACCGTGTGCATCAACACGTAAAGGCAATATTTTGGATGTGACAAATGGCAGTCCCTTTGTCACATTCAGCGACCGCCTAGGTTGTGCCAGTTGTGCCTGGCTTTTGGAGCGGCATTGCCGATTGTTCAAAATGTCATTCGTGGGTAGAATAGTGTCGACGGCAGCCCAAGTTCTGGAAAGCTGGGCAGCGCCGTTGCTTGGATTAAGGGGTCAACGCCTTAGCGGCGGCGACCCCTTTTACGTTGCTTCGAACGTTGCTTGAGTGCCTCGGAAAGCCCGACGAGCGCCGTGGAGAACGAGACCAAAGCGGTCAGAAGTCTCACGAAATCAATCAGATCGGTCATGGGCATCACCTTCCATCAGATGGAGGGCGTTGCCCGGCACATGGAACTGCCGCCAACAGTATCAATTCTATCAAAGCGCAGTTAGATATGCGAATGTTTGTTCGCATTTCAGAAGATCGGAACTCGGGTATGGCGAAGGAACAGTTCCTTTGCCATACCCGAGCTTGTCGCCGAACTGCTACCTACATTTTTCGAGTTATTCGGCCACGCTGCTGGTTCTGCATAAATGCACCACCGGGATTATCTGAGAGTTTTTGTCCTTATTTGAGCGCATACATGCCCATTTGCGCACTTACGTCACCGAATCAAACACCGTTAGAGGTATGAATGTTCCTGCGAGGGCATCTTTAGCCATTTAACGACCTCCGACAGGCCGAATAACTCGAAATTTGTTGGTGGCGAAAGCGTAACAGTCCTATACGCCAAAAGCCGGCATCTCCCATGTGACAAAGGGACTATCCCTTTGCCACATTATTCGATGACGGTGCGGGAGTTTTGCTTGCGCATGGTGGCGAGCATATGCTTGGGAACGGCGTGGACCATGCAACTGCCGATGGTCACGCTCGCGGCGGCCTTGGCCGCGTCACTGCCGTTTTTGGTCGCGTAGCTGTGACGGAAACGCTTGAGCATGGCGATATCGTTGCCGCCGTCGCCGTAGACCGCGACCTCGTCCTCGGCAATACCGTAGTAGCCCGCCAGCCACGCCACGCTCTCGCCCTTGTTGCACGCCACGTCCGTGATCTCGAACATCACCGGATCGAACGGCGCGTTGACCACGCGGTCCGATCGCTCAGCCAAATATGCCTTAAGGTTGCGCTCCAGCTCGGGCGAGGTCACGCGGCAGTTGATTTTGCACACGTCATGACGCAGGATGTCACCGATCGACTGGTCGAAATACTGTTCCTCGTGATACCCGCCACGTGCACGCATGCCGCGCATCACGATGCGCTTGATAGGACTGTCCTTTTTAAAGCCCGCCTGGTGCATCTCGAACGAACCGCTCGAGAACATGCCGTCGGGCGTGGAGCAGTCGAAGCAAATGTCCGGGAACGCTTTGAGCAGCTCCTCGGTAACCTGCGGGTCGATGGTCCAGGTCTTGAGCACCTCACCATGGCTGTCGCGCACGATGGATCCGTTGGAGCAGCAGGCGTCGAGTGCCAGACCTGTGAAGCCATGCTCGCCGATCGGCAGCGTCGAGCGTCCGGTCGCGGGAACCACATGCAGCCCGGCTTCGGTCAGCTCGCGAATGGCGCGGCGGATGGTTCCGTCGGCCTCGTGTAGGGCATTCAGCAGCGTTCCGTCTAAGTCACTCGCAAACATCTTGATCATGGGCATGCCTCTCCTTCGTCTGCACGATATTGTAGACGAGAACGGGCGCGTCCCAAGAGAGGCACGCCCGTCAGGCGAAAGATTGTCCTACACCGCGGCGGGGCCATGTTCGCCGGTGCGGATGCGGATAACCTCCTCGGCCGGCTCGACCCAAATCTTGCCGTCTCCAACGGCACCGCAATCTTGGAAACGGCGCGGCAACGGGCGCGAAACGAACGGGAAATACGCGAGCAAGGAAGCCGTGAGCGTGCCCGTCCCGGCTAGCGGCGGAACAGCTCGCGGGCTCGGTCGCGGAGGTCGGTAGCCCGAATGACACCTTCGTAGCGATTGATGCGCAGACGCGGGAAGGCGTTAAAGAAGCGTAGGTCGCGGCGGCTGAGTGACACGCTCGGCACCGGGCGGCTCATGCGCTTGCCGGCAAGGCGACGACTGAGCGACGGACGCGGCATGCTCGGCGCGGCATCGGCCACGCGGCGGGCGGCAAGCGCCAGGGCGCGAGCACCATCCGCGATAAACGTCGGCATCGAAGCCTTCTCGCGCAGGGCATCGAGCGCGGCGTCACCCAGCTCGGCCAGCCACGCGTTAACGGCACGGCTACGGATGTGCGTCTGTGCTACCGAGTCAATCGTAGAATCGGGAATACGTTCGAGCACTGAGTCCGAGGCATCGGCAAGCGACTCATTGATGCGGTCGGCAAGGTCGGCCCGGACGCGCTCCAGCTGATCGGACAGACGCCGCCAGCTCGCCAACGAGCACAACGCGTCGACCATCATCGCGACCGCGACGATAAAGGCGGACAGCCGCACAATCAGCACCGGCAGATGGCCAAGCAGCCCCAGCAATGCCGGCTCCACTAAACGGCAAATACACAACGCACCCAAGCCAAACGCGCAGGCCCAGTACAGGCAGATGCGTCCGTGCAAGTTAAACGGCAGGTGCGAGTAATCCCAAAAGCGAGCGCCCGTTGTTTTTTCCAACAGCACGCCTACGCTGTACTCAATCACGCTGCATACGAGCGCTGCAGCGACAAACTGGCTCAAGGCATCCGGAATCCCACGCAACAGCAGCCAGCAGGCAATGCCGCCCACACCATAGATAGGACAACACGGCCCCAGCAAAAAGCCACTGTTGGCAAATCGTCCGTGATTGAGTATGGCGCATACTGTCGACTCCCATGCCCAACCGCAAAACCCGTAAAAGGCAAACGAGAGCACCAGTGCCGAGAGTGGGCAGGCGGCAAGCGTCGCGCCGTCAAACGCCATGTCGATCGCGGTCCCCACCGTCTACCCTCTCCTCTTTTCACTCGAATCTTTGCTCGAGCCGTCGCTCGAGCCCTCGCTCAAATCGTTCGCGTCGTCTTTGCGCGGCAGACGGCCGGCGACCGTCTCGCGCAGCGCGCACCATTTATCTGCCAGGCATACAATCCAAGCCTCACGACACGTCGGCGGCACCGGCACCAGCGGAAACATATGCCGCACGATAATATTCCGCTCGCGCGACGTCAGCTCAAAATCTTCCTCCGCACGCGCCAGGGCAAAAAACGGATGCCGAAATCCGTGCAGTCGATGGCTCGGGTCGGGGTCATGCCAATCGTAGAGAAAGTAATCGTGTAGCAGGGCTCCGCGCAGCAGCGAGGCACGGTCGACCGAAATGCCAGCACGGCCCAAGCGCTCGGCAAAGGACAGGCTCGCCCGCGCCACCGAAGTCACATGTGCATAGACCGTCACGTCGCCATGCTGGATAAACTCGCGCGTCAGGTCCAGACGGCCCATCTGTGCCAGTTGACGGGCAGCATAGTCGACCTCGTGCGCGATTTTCTCGGCACGAACGACATCGGACATGCTGCCTCCTTCCAGCGACTCACGGCGACAAGCCACGGCCTGTGCGCAATCGATAAAAACATCATGGGACACATCAGTATGGCATCAGACAAAACGTTTTGCCCCGCCAGTTGGCGAATTACCGCGCCGCCGTCACATATCAAACGCCAAAATGTGCGAGACTGTTTTGTGCAATTGTGCCGGCCGAGGGAGCGCCGGCGCTCGATTCGCATGGAGTAACCCACAACGATGCTGCTTACGCAAACGACAACGCCCGAGGACGTCAAGGCTCTTAATCGCGCCGAGCTCCCGCAGCTCTGCGACGAGATTCGCCACGCCATCCTCGAAAGCTCCGCCGCTGTCGGCGGACACGTTGCCCCCAACCTGGGCGTCGTTGAGCTCACGGTCGCGCTCCATCGCGTGTTTAACTCCCCCACCGACAAAATTGTCTTTGACGTTTCGCACCAGACCTACGCCCACAAGGCGCTGACCGGGCGCGCGTATACCTATATCGATCCGGAACGTTTTGGCGAGGCTTCTGGCTTTGCCAATCCCGACGAGTCCGAGCACGACCTGTTCGCCATGGGCCACACCTCCACATCGGTGAGCCTGGGCTGCGGCTTGGCACACGCCCGCGATCTGGCGGGCGACAGCTACAACGTCATCACCATCATTGGCGACGGCTCGCTTTCGGGCGGCTTGGCGTTTGAGGGCTTCAACAATGCCGCCGAACTCGACAGCAACCTGATCATCATCGTCAACGATAACGACCAGTCCATCGCCGAGAACCACGGTGGCCTCTATCGCAATCTGGCCGAGCTGCGCACCAGCAACGGCACCTGTGAGCGCAACGTTTTCCGCGCGATGGGGCTCGACTACCGCTATCTGGACGCCGGTAACGATGTGTTGGCCCTCGTCGACGCGCTGCAGGAGCTGCGCGATATCGATCATCCCATCGTGCTGCACGTCTCCACCGCCAAGGGCAAGGGCTTTGAGCCGGCCCAAAACGACCCCGAGCGCTGGCACCACGTGGGTCCGTTTGACATGGCAACTGGGCGCAAGCTCTGCCCGGGCCATCCGAGCGAGCCTGCGCCGCGCACCTATGCCGACATTACGGGCGAGGCACTCAGCGCCGCCATCGAGCGCGATCCGCAGGTCGTGGGCATCACGGCTGCCACGCCCTACATCATGGGCTTTACACCCGAGCTTCGCGCTACCGCCGGCAAACAGTTTGTTGACGTGGGCATTGCCGAGGAGCACGCCGTGACTTTTGCCACCGCGCTTGCGCGCTCGGGCGCCAAGCCAGTCTTTGGTGTGTACGGCACGTTTTTGCAGCGCGCCTACGACGAGCTATGGCACGACCTGTGCCTCAACGACGCCCCCGCAACCATCCTGGTGTTTGGCGCATCAATCTTTGGCACCACATCCGAGACGCACCTCTCGTTCTTTGATATTTCTATGCTGGGCGCTCTTCCCAACATGCACTACTTGGCGCCGGCCTGCATGGAGGAATATCTATCCATGCTGAGCTGGTCGCTCGACCACCGCGAGCATCCCGTGGCGATTCGTGTACCGGGCATCGGCCTGGTGAGCCGTCCCGACCTTGCGCCTGCCGAAAACACCGACTACAGCGCCGTTCGCTACAACGTGGTGCGCCAGGGTCGCGACGTAGCAGTGCTCGCACTCGGCGACTTCTTTGAGCTGGGTGAGCGCGTGGCAAACCGTCTGACTGTCGAGTACGGCATCGAGGCCACGCTCGTCAACCCGCGCTTTGCGACCGAGCTCGACCGCGAGTTCCTCGATAGCCTTGCCGCCGAGCATCGCGTTGTCGTCACCCTCGAGGACGGCATCTTGGACGGCGGCTGGGGCGAGCGCGTGGCATGTTATCTGGCATGCACGCCGTTGCGCACGCGCACCTTCGGCATCGCCAAGGGCTTCCCCGACCGCTACGACCCCAACGAACTGCTCGCTCAAAACGGCATGACGGTCGAGAACATGGCCGCCGAAGCCGTAAGGCTACTCAACGAGTAAGAAAACCTCCGCAAGGAAAGCACCCCCTGCGGAGGTTTATATTTTCGCGACGCGATTATCTCAATCTGTAACATCTAGGGCCCGAATTCCCGTCTAACTGTTACAGATCGAGATAAGACGTCGTAGTCCCAGACCTTTGTCTCAATCTGTAACAGATAGGGACCTTTTGACCGTCTAACTGTTACAGATCGAGACATTCGAATTCCCCTGAAGAGAAAATCTCGATCTGTAACAGTCACTCGGCAAAAATGGCTGCAGATGTTACAGATTGAGACAAAACAGCAAGGCATGCCGCTGCATCGGTCAGAACCACCACAAAGGTGCCTGTCCCTTTTTGGTAGGTAGAATAACCCATAAGGTAAGTATGTTTCTGTGTTATTTCGTGTTGACCCATTTGAGCGCGATAGGGTATAACTCTACTCAACCGCTAGGGATTTTATTGAGAAAGGTGTTCTACCATGAGCAAGAACCTCTCCCAGCAGGTCGTTCTCGACCGCCGCGGCTTTGTCGCCGCCACCTTCGCAACCGTCGCCGGCCTTGGTCTTGCCGGCTGCTCCGACACCAGCGCCGAGGCCGACAAGGGTTCCGCCGCCGGCTCCTCCAAGGGCTCCGAGGATACCGAGGTTTCCGCCACGCTCGATGCCAAGGCGTTCGACAAGCTCGTCAACGACGGCCCCAAGGCCGATGACGACGCCATCGCCGCCAGCACCTGGGCGACGGCCGTCAAGGACGCCGGTGTCTTTAAGATCGGTGGCGTTCAGACCTCCACGCTCTTCTCCCTCCTCAACGAGAAAGACGGTCAGACCCGCGGCTTCGACGCCGGTATCGCACAGCTCCTGTCCAACTACATCCTGGGCGAGAACAAGGTCGAGATCACCCAGGTGACCTCGGACACGCGCGAGTCCGTCCTGCAGAACGGCCAGGTCGACGCTGTCTTTGCCACCTACACCATCACTGACGAGCGCAAGAAGCTCGTATCCTTTGCCGGTCCCTACTACTACACCCAGCAGGCCATCCTGGTGCTCGCCGATAACGACGACATTAAGAGCGTCGACGACCTGGCCGACAAGAACGTCGCCGTCCAGTCCGGCTCCAACGGCCCCGCCATCCTGGAGGAGTTCGCTCCCAAGGCCAGCCAGCAGGAGTTCAAGACCGACGAGGAGGCCCGCCAGGCACTCCAGCAGGGCCGCGTTGACGCCTACGTCATCGATAACAACATGCAGCAGAGCGCCCTGGTCCGCGAGCCCGGCAAGTACAAGATTGCCGGCAAGCCCTTCGGCAGCAAGGAACCCTATGGCATTGGCCTGCCGCTCGATTCCGACGGTGTCGCCTTTGTCAACGACTTCCTTAAGAAGATCGAGGACGACGGCACCTGGACCGAACTGTGGCAGATCTGCATCGGCGACCGCACGGGCGACACCAACGTTCCCGAGCTGCCCGAGATCGGCGCCTAGGCAACGAGCCTGGTAACGGCCGCAACGAAACCATATGGAAACGCACGATGCGCTTTATTGCGGTAAACTGTTTCCTCACAGAGTTGTCGGGGCTTCCGTACACACGGGAGCCCCTTTCCTTATCGGCGGGAGGTCCGCATGAGTCTCTCCGAACTCTGGTCGCTCTATGGCCAGAACTATATCGACGCGCTGCTAGCAACCTGGGGTATGACGCTTGAGTCGTTTGCCATCGCCATGGTGCTGGCCGTCGCCGTCACCGTGATGCGCGTGTCGCCGCTCAAGCCGCTGCGCGTCTTTGGCGACCTGTATGTCCAGGTCTTCCGTAATATCCCCGGCATCGCGCTGCTCATCATCGTCGTCTATGCGCTGCCGCCGCTCAAGGTCGTTCTGCCCTACCGCACCTGCGTTATCGTCGCCACGGTCCTTTTGGGCTCGGCCTTTGGCTCCGAGAACTTTATGAGCGGCATCAACACCGTCGGCGTCGGCCAGGTGGAAGCCGCCCGCTCGCTGGGCATGAACTTTAGCCGTATCCTCGCCAAGATCGTGATTCCGCAGGCGCTGCGCTCGAGCGTGCTGCCCATGACCAACCTCTTTATCGCCGTCATGCTCACCACCGCGCTCGGCAGTCAGGTGCCGTTGCAACCGCAGGAGCTCACCGGCGTGGTGAGCTATATCAACACGCGCTCGCTCGGCGGCGTCGCCGCGTTCTTTATCTCGGCGCTCGGCTACCTGGGCACGGCCTTTGTGGTGAGCCACATTGGCAACTACATCGATAAGAAGGTGAGGATCATCCGATGAGCAAGCACTCCTCCCCTGCGCTTACCATGCGTGATGCGCTCTACGAGGCTCCCGGCCCCAAGATGCGCGCCAAGATTCGCATCGGCACCGCCATCTCGCTTGTTGCCGTCGCCGCGCTCGTCGTCCTCGTGTTGCAGCGCTTTTATGTGACCGGCCAGCTTTCGGTCCACTATTGGTATTTCTTTACGCACCTCACCACCTGGAAGTTCCTGCTTGCCGGCTTTGAGGGTACCGTTAAAGTCGCACTCACCGCTGGCGCCATCGCGCTGGTGCTGGGCTTAGCCCTCATGCTCGGCCGCACGAGCGACATTAAGCCGCTGCAGCTGGTCTGCCGCGTACTCACCGATTTCTTCCGCGGCGTACCGAGCCTGCTGTTCATCTACTTCTTCTTTTTGGTGCTGCCCCAGTACAAGATTGCGCTGCCGTCGTTTTGGATGCTCACGCTTCCCGTCGCGCTCGCTGCCGCCGGCGTACTCGCCGAGATTTTCCGTGCCGGCGTCAACGCCGTGCCGCGCGGCCAGGTCGAAGCCGCCCAGGCACTCGGTCTCTCCAAGGCCAAAATCACCTTTAAAATCGTGTTGCCGCAGGCTATTCGGTTTATCATTCCGTCGTTGATTTCGCAGCTTGTGGTCGTAGTCAAAGACACCACCGTCGCCTACGTGGTGAGCTACCCTGACCTCATGCAAAATGCCCGCGTGCTCATTACCAACTACGACGCCCTCGTGTCGGTCTACCTGGTAATCGCGGTTATCTACATCCTCATCAACGTCGCGATTAACAAGGCCGCTGTCTACGTTTCGCACAAGACCGGCGCGACCATCATCCGCTAACGCTTTACTATTTCTAGTCATAAGGAGCCGAGTACCATGGCACAGAGCACCTCTTCCACCGGCAATCAGCCGCTGATCGAGCTCAGGCACGTCGATAAGCACTATGGCGAGCTGCACGTTCTCAACGACATCAATCTGTCGGTCGACCGCGGCGAGGTCGTCGTGGTGATTGGCCCCTCGGGCTCAGGCAAGTCGACCATGTGCCGCACCATCAACCGCCTGGAAACCATCGACTCGGGCGAGATTCTCATCGAGGGCGAGCCGCTGCCGCAAGAAGGCAAGGATCTTGCCCGCATGCGTGCCGAGCTGGGCATGGTGTTCCAACAGTTCAACCTGTTTGCACATATGACCGTACTGCAGAACGTCATGCTGGGGCCGGTCGACGTTCTGGGCGTCCCCAAGGACGAGGCCCGTGAGCGCGCCATGGACCTGCTGGGCCGCGTGGGCGTTGCCGAGCAGGCCGATAAGGTGCCCGCACAGCTCTCGGGCGGCCAGCAGCAGCGCGTAGCCATCGCCCGCTCGCTTGCCATGCAACCCAAGGCCATGCTTTTTGACGAGCCCACGAGCGCCCTCGACCCCGAAATGATCAACGAGGTGCTCGAGGTCATGGTCCGTCTGGCCCAGCAGGGCATGACGATGATCGTCATCACGCACGAGATGAACTTCGCCCGCCGCGTTGCCGATCGCGTCGTGTTTATGGCCGACGGCCAGATTGTGGAAACCGGCACACCCGACGAGTTCTTCGACCATCCCCAGACCAAGCGTGCCCAGGACTTCCTCAACTCCATTAAGGGCCACTAACCAGCCGCCCCGTGGGACAAATCCATCGAAAGTGTTGTCCTACGTCTCTCATGCGCCCTGTCACCTTCAGATTCGAAAGCTACACCTATGATCGGAACTCGTACTTCATCGTCCTACACCCCGCACGTCGACGTCGACCCCGCCGACCGCCCACTCATCCTCGTCGCGCCGCGCTGGGAAGAGGCAAAGCCGTTTTTGAGTGAAACGCTCTCCCCCAACGAGGAAATCGCCAGCGTCTTTGTCGATGCCATCCTTGCCGCCGGCGGCCTGCCGCTGCAGATGTCCATCACCGAAGATATTGATGTTATCCGTCATTACGTCGATATCGCCGACGGCATCGCCATTCCCGGCGGCCCCGATGTCAATCCCAAACGTTGGGGCGATGATCGACCCTACGACCCCACCCTCTGCTGCGAGATCCGCGATAGCTTTGAGTTTAAGCTGGTCGGCGAGGTGCTCCGCGCCAAAAAGCCGCTCTTTACCACCTGCCGCGGCACGCAGTTGCTCAATGTCGCCACTGGCGGCACCCTGTGCATGGACGTGCCGAGCCTGGGTGCGCGCGAGGGCCGCACGCAGTGGCGCCATACCCACGTGCTCAACGATCCCGTGCACCCCGTCGAGGTCGTGCCGGGCTCGCTGCTGGAACGCGCGGTTGGCGGGCACAGGCTAATCCAGACCAACTCCGCACACCACTGCTGCGTCGACCGTCTGGGTAAAAGCACGCGCTTGGTCGCCAAAGCAACCGACGGCGTTCCCGAGTGCATCGAAGTCGAAGGCCAGCCGTTCTGTCTGGGCGTGCAATGGCACCCTGAGTACACGTGGAAGACACTCGAGACCGACTTTAACCTGTGGAAGTCGTTTGTCGAGGCGGCGGCCAAGGTAAAGCAGGCCCGCTAGCTCGCGAACCGCACAACAGATAAAGGGCGCTCCGCCGGCCACATGGTCCGACGGAGCGCCCTTTTGCCTATACGCGGCCAGCATACAGCCCAAGGCTCGCAAGCTCTTATTCAGCCGCCTCGCGCAGGGCCGACATCGTAGCCGCATATTGCTGCTGCAGCGCGTGCATTCTCTCGCGAGCGCCATCAACGGCATCAGCGCCACGCAGCGATTCGGTCACCACGACCGCCGGCTCGTACAGATTATCAAATCCCAGGTTCTGGCTCACGCCCTTGAGCGTGTGCGCTGCCATAAACGCACCTTCGGTGTCTCCTGCCGCCATGGCGGCCTCCAGCTTGTCCATGCTCTCGTCATCCAAAAACTTGAGGGCAAAGCGGGCAAGCATCTCCTCGCCCATCAGCCGAGCGCACGCGTCATCATAATTGGCGCCGATCTTCTCATACGCCTCACGCATGGAAATCATGGATTAAAAACTCCTTTGGTCAAACTAAATCGTGGGAAACGCGGCGATATCGGCGGGGCGTGCCAACGTCTCGGTGATACGGTCTTGCACCTCGAGCAGGCAGTCGAGCAACAGCGGGTTAAAGGTGCCGCACTTACCGTCCAGAATCATCTGGATTGCCTCCTTGTGCGGGATAGCGTCCTTGTACACGCGCACGCTCGTCAGAGCATCGTACACGTCGGCCACCGAGACCACCTGTGCGGCAATGGGAATTTCGTCGCCCTTAAGGCCATCGGGATAACCCCTGCCGTCCCAGCGCTCGTGATGCCAACGCGCAATCTGGTACGCATATTCCATAAGCGCATTGCCGACGTGATGACGGCCCAGCTCAAGCAACATGTCGGCACCGATCGTGGTATGCGTATTCATAATCTCGAACTCCTCGGGCGTAAGACGCCCGGGCTTGTTGAGGATCGCATCGTCAATCGACATCTTGCCGATATCGTGCAGCGCCGAAGCCAAGGCAATCGTGGAGCGCTCCTCATTGTCGAGGGGGATAGTGTCGCTACGCTGGACCAGACAGTCAAGCAGCAGCTCGGTCAGCTTTTCGATATTCGTAACGTGCCTGCCGCTCTCGCCATTGCGAAGCTCCATGACGCCAGCCATGATGTCGATGAGCATGCGACTGTTCTTGACGCGCTCGTTGTACTGCTGGGACAGCAGGCTCGTCAGGCGGCGCTGTTTGGCGTATAGGCGGATGGTGTTGCTTACACGGCGGCGTACGACACGGGAGTCAAATGGACGGCTGATATAGTCCGAGGCGCCCAGCTCGTACGCGCGCAGAACCATATCATCGGAATCTTCGCTCGAAATCATGATGACAGGCAGATTGTCGATACCCGATCGGCGCGACAGATCGGCCAGCACCTCAACGCCGCTTATGCCCGGCATCACAATATCCAGCAGCACAAGCGACAACTTATCGCCATAGCGGTCGACCATGTCGAGCGCCGTACGACCGTTATCGGCCTCGAGGATGCAATACTCGTCCTTGAGCATCTCGTTGAGAATGGCTCGGTTCATCTCGGAGTCATCGATAATAAGCACCAAAGGCTTTTCGCTTTGGAAGGCCTCGATGGAATTGGAATCGGTCACGACCGTACCGGCTTTTGCCTTAGCGCGGCTCAGTAACTGGACAGCGCGGCCAACGCCCTCGTCGACCGTCTCGCCATGAATGCGAACGCCACCAACACATGCCGTCAAGCTCACGTACTCATGGCCCGGAATAACCGTGGAATGAACGGCATCGGATACCTGATGCAGGCGACGGGTAAAGTCATCGGAAGGGATATCGGGCATGACGACCACAAACTTGTCGCAGCCATAGCGCACAAGCTCGTCAGTCGAACGAATACCGCTGCGTATGGCTGTCGCCACGGCACCGAGCGCAAGGTCGCCGGCATGGCGGCCACACGTATCGTTGAAGACCCTAAAATCATCGAGGTCGATCATCGCAACGCCGGCATTCATGCGGGCGTTGCGGAGCTTTCCCTCGTAATATCGACGATTGTGCACGCTCGTCAGCACGTCGGTGTAGACAAGGTCCTCTTCTGCAGCCTCTTGCTCATCGATCGGACGTACCATCAGCAAGACGTGAGGCTCGCCCTCGACCTTCAGAGGGCGCAGGCGAGCGCGGTACTCAACACCATCGTTGAGCAGTTGCTCCGACACCTCATCGGAGTCTGCCAAGGCCTCAAGACTCGACTGACGCAGACAAGGGCAGCGATCGCCGGCGAGCAAGCAGTTAGGCTCGCTCTTAATCTGATCGGCCGACAGCAAACGCACCACGGGGTAGGTCTTCGCGACGCGGGCGACTTCAGCGGCAGCCTCCTCGTCGGTTAGATTGACCTCGTGATTATTGAGCATATGGGGCCCTTTCTATCGTTATGCACGGCAACGGTGCATATCAATTGGTACAAGGGTAACATCTAACAGCTGAAGGCAAACGCGCGATTATCGTTACATTTTTATGACCTGGCAAGCGGCGGTAATGGAGCCGCGGGCGCGCGGTTATGGACGCATTCGTCAACAATGACGAAACGCTAACAACCCCTCTCCCCGCAGGTCATCGAGCGTGCTAACGCTCCAAGACATCGCGAACGGCATTTGCCGCCGTAACGGGGCGATCGCGCAGACCGTTATGCGCGCCCGGAATCGTCACAAGGGGGCAATCGAGATATTCGGCAGCCACCCTCGTGCCCGCCTCGCGGGGCGTGCCAACCGAGAGCTCACCCAGAAACACGGCGGCCACCGTTTTTGACGCGCGAACGCTATCCCAATCGGGAACACAGGTCATAGTAATCCCGTATTCGTTTGCCATGAAACTACGGCCGTTGCGCAGGGCATGCTTGGCTTCTGCCTCGGTTGTCTTGGGAGCCTCAGGGTCCGAATCGCCGATGGCGCCCAGGAAGGCCCGTAATGCCCTGGAGACCTTTCCCGCGGCGATCATCTCGAGCAAAACCGGGGCCGCGCCCAGACCGGCACCCTCGTTTGTCACGGCGGGTTCATGCAGGATCGCACGCGAAATTATGGCGGGGTTTGCACGGAGAAGCTCCAGGGTCACCAACGTACCGGCACTGTGCGCGAGCACGTTTGCCGGAGCGCCAATATGCTCGATAACGGCCTGCAGGTCGGCGGCCTGGGCGGCGAGGTCGTAGCGTCCGTCCGCAGCGTCGCCGCTCTCGCCGCAACCGCGGCGGTCGTAGGCAATGACGCGATAGTCGCAGGCGAGCTCGCGGGCGATACCGTCAAAAAAGACACCGTCGACGCACGCACCGTGCACGCACACCAAGGCGGGTGTATCGGACGATACACCCGGGCCGGCATACTCGCGGCAGGCAATCGTGGTGCCCGCATTCTCGACCGTAAAATCCATACTGTGTTCCCATCGTCAACGCCACCAGGCCGTGCCGGGGTGCGGCTTGGTCAGATGCGTCATTTTGTGCGTACATGAATGCGCTTACTGTACCCGACTCGCACCCTTTCATGATAGGGTTTCGAAAACTCACCCGATTGCAAGGTTTCTGCCTAAACAACAGCGCCCAAACCCGCAACTCACTTGAAGGCCGATGCTATGCTTAAGTTCAACTGTCCCAAGGAGCATATGCCTATGTCTACGTTTTTAAATGCCAGCCCCATCTTTGGGCCCGTCCGCAGCCGTCGCCTGGGCCTTTCGCTCGGTGTCAACATGATGCCGGCGAGTGGCAAGATCTGCACGTTCGACTGCATCTACTGCGAGAACGGTCTCAACGCCGAGCGCCCCTGCCACGGGCCCTATAACACGGCTGCCGTAGTGCTCGACGCGCTCGAGGCAAAGCTACACGAGATGGCAGCTGAGGGCGAGCTCCCCGATGTGATCACCTTCGCAGGCAACGGCGAGCCCACCGCCGCGCCGGAGTTTCCGCAGGCCATCGCCGGTGCCGTCGCGCATCGCGACCAGCTGGCCCCAATCTCCAAGATCGCCGTGCTCTCCAACGGCACGCGCGCCGACCGCCCCGAGGTGCACGACGCGCTCATGATGGTCGACGACAACATCCTCAAGCTCGATACGGTCGACCCGGCATTTATCCAGCTGCTCGACCAGCCCGTTGGCCCCTACGATGTAGAGCACCAAATCGAAACGTTCGCGAGCTTTAACGGTCATGTCATTATCCAGACGATGTTTTTGAGCGGTGAGTACCGGGGCAAGTCTCTCGATAACACCGGCGAGGAGTACGTTGGTCCTTGGCTCGCGGCGCTCGAGCGCATTCGCCCGCAGGAGGCGACCATCTACACAGTGGCGCGCGAGACGCCGGTCGCCGGCCTTGCCAAGGCAGCACCCGAGGTGCTCGACACGATCGCCGCACGCGTGCGTGCCCTCGGCATTCCCTGCCAAGTGAGCTACTAGCAAAACCACGCAGCGGCTAGTGCCCGCCATCCCGCTCCATCAGTTGCGGTGATATAGTTCCTATTTGTGCTGTTAAACCGCTTAAATCGGAACTATATCACCGCAACTTTTATGGACGCGTGGGTGGGCTATACTAGCTGCGGATGAAAGGAAGTTAGCCATGTTTGACAACGGACCCGTACCCGGCCGCAACGACGCCTGCTGGTGCGGCAGCGGTAAGAAATACAAGAAATGCCATAGCGCCTTCGACGAGCGCCTCGAGCGCCTGTGGGAAGAGGGCTGGGAGGTCCTGCCCCGCACGCTCTATAAGACGCCCGCCGATATCGAGGGCATCAAACGCTCGGCAGCCATCAACGTAGGCGTGCTCGACTACGTAGGCGAGCACATCGCCGCGGGCATGACCACTAACCAGATCGACCAGATGATCTACGACTACACCGTCGAGCACGGTGGTACGCCGGCCGACCTCAACTACGAGGGCTACCCCAAGAGCGTGTGCACCTCGATCAATGACGTCGTCTGCCACGGTATCCCCTGCGATACGGATGTGCTGCACGAGGGCGACATCATCAACGTGGACTGTTCCACGATCCTAGACGGCTACTTTAGCGACTCGAGCCGCATGTTCTGCATCGGCAAGGTCTCTGCCGAGCGCCAGCGCCTGGTCGACGTCACCCGCGCCAGCGTGGAGGCGGGTCTGGCGGCCGTCAAGCCGTGGCTGCCGCTGTCCGTTATGGCCGAGGCCGTGCAAAAGACGGTCGAGGACGCCGGCTTTAGCGTGGTGCGCGAGTACGGCGGACACGGCATTGGCAAGGAGTTCCACGAGGACCCGTTTGTGGGCTTTACCACCGAGGCGCCCGATGTAGACACCATCATGGCTCCGGGCATGGTCTTTACCATCGAGCCCATGGTCAACGCCGGGGCGCCCGACATTAAGATTAGCAAGGGCGACGGCTGGTGCGTGCGCACCAAGGACGGCAGTGATTCGGCTCAGTGCGAGGTACAGCTCGTGGTGACCGAGGACGGCTACGAGCTGCTGAGCTGGTAGCCGTGCGGACGCCGGATGCTGACGGGCACGCTCGTCTTGCATCCGGCGTTTTATTTGAACGTTTTGCCTGATAAAACCTGCCAAAATAAACCTGTCCCTTTTTGGCAGGTTGAGCGGAGAGGACTGCTTGTGAACATCCTGGTTTTGTTGCCCGTCAACGACCGCCATCGCGCGATCCTCGAGTCGAGTGCTCCGGGCGAGGACTTTATCTACACGAGCGCCGACGCCGCCACACGTGAGCAGGTCGCCGATGCCGACGTGATCTTGGGCAACATTGACCCTGGCATGCTCACGGCATGCGACCATCTCCAGCTGTTGCAATTGCAGACCGCCGGCTATGACGACTACCTTGCCGCCGGCACCGTACCGGCTGAAGCCAAGCTGTCTTGCTCAATCGGCGCCTACGGTCAGGCCGTGAGCGAGCACATGTTTGCCATGGTCCTTTCCATGATGAAGCACCTGCCCGGCTATCGCGACTTGCAGCGCGAGCATCGCTGGGAGGATTTGGGCCCGGTTACCTCGCTCAAAAACGCCAACGTGCTGGTGCTGGGCGCGGGCGATATCGGCGGCCACTTCGCCACGCTCTGCCGCAGCATGGGCGCGCACGTCCGCGGCATCAAGCGTCATCCGCTCGTCTACCCCATTGTGTTCGAGGACATGGACGGCATGGACGCCCTACCTGAGCGCCTGGCGGAGGCAGACGTCGTCGCATCCTTTATACCGAGCACACCCGAGACCCGCGGCCTGGCGAACGCCGAGTTCTTCGCCGCGATGAAGCCGGACGCCTTCTTTGCCAACGGCGGCCGCGGCGATCTTGTGGTTGCCGACGATTTGGTTGCCGCTCTGGAGTCGGGACATCTCGCCGGCGCCGCGGTCGACGTCACCGACCCCGAGCCGCTGCCTGCGACAAGCCCCCTGTGGGATGCGCCCAACATGCTCATCACGCCGCACATCTCCGGCTGGTTCCACCTAACCGCCACGCTCAATAACGTGGTCGACATCGCCGCGGAGAATCTGCGTCACCTGCAGGCAGGCGAGACCCTGAGCTGCTGGATCGAACACTGATTGTTCCGGCGTTTTACCAAACGCCGGAACCCCTCGACGCTGCGAGCCCGCCGTTTGGCCAATCTGCCGTTCAATTTCAAAGGCGCGACCAGAAGGTCAGCGCCTTTTCATTTCACGACACCTTGACTCAAACGGCGGCCTCTCGCTGACTTTCATTCGACCTGCGGCGTCTCGGCGGGCTCTCGCTGACTTTTGTTCAACCTGCAGGGTCTACCCAGTGCTGGCTCAGCCCGGAAACTCTCGCTGACCATTATTCGACCAGAGGGGTCTAGCGCTATTTAAGCGTTGTTAGATAGTTTCTTGCGTTTTCGACGTTCATTGCTGCGACGGGCGCATGCGAACAGAGCTTGACATCGTTGGTGACCAGTAAATCTGCTTGGGCGCGTATCGCTGCCGCAATGATTAAATCGTCTTCGTAATCGCTATGGAGCTCACGCTGCCTGCTCGCCATCCATATATCGCTCAGGTCACAGGGCACTGGCGTGGCAAGCTGCGAAAGCACGCTAAGACAATCCCATGCAAGCGAAGTCGCTGCCGTAGCGGCATACTGGGAAAGCGAACCGTGCTCCCGACGATACCATGCCTTATGTTCGCTTGAAATCAAATAGAACAGGTCTTTGGACGATGTCGCCGCATACAGCAAATCCACCTGTGCCGTGCATGCATCGCGTAAAAACTCAATCGCCACCGAACGACCACGTCGTGAGGGAATGAAGTAATCGAGCCACACGTTGGTGTCAACCAAGATGCGCTTTGGAGTCTCACTCATAGAGCCAGCTCATCTCCTCGCCATAGCGATCCGCATAGGCATTCCGTTTGAGCTCTTCGTCGTCCGATGGCTGAGCCTTGACCATATCGATTCCCGACTCACGGCAAGCGGCAGCGAACAGCTTCGAACCCTGATCCATGAGCTCGAGCTTACGTTTGGCGCCCTTTTCGCGCTCGCGCTGTTCCGCCCGGGCACGACTGGGCAGCAGGATATCCTCGAGCGCACCGGGGCGATCGGCCAGCGACGCTGCAAGTTGCCAGAGCGCTCGCACCGCTTGGCTCGGCGTCATACCGGCCCTGGAGAGAGCGGCGTCCCCACTCCTTTTAAGATCGGCATCGAGACGCACGTTGATCTGAGCGGCTGTTGTGGTCATGACCCCTCCTTAATACTTCAAAACTATCATAAAACTCTATGGTAGATACGTAAAGCATGTATAGCATTTATAAGCATTAGCCGTGCTCTGTACACAAAAAGCCGCCGAGGCACACTGCACCTCGGCGGCCACGTATCACAGATCTAGTTCGGTTTCACCCTTTGCATTCGCCCAGATGAAACCTGCCAAAATGAACCTGTCCCTTTTTTGTAGGTTTTAGAGCTCCACGCTTTCGGCGCCGTTGATGGTTAGGTTGCGCTCGTAGAAGGCCGTGAGGGCGCGGATGGCGTACATCACGTCGCGCACGCCACCGGTCTCGTAGCTCGAGTGCATGGCCAGCTGCGGCAGGCCCACGTCCACGGCATGCATGCTCGCCTGCATATTGGACAGATTGCCGAGCGTGGAGCCGCCGGCCATATCGCTCTTGTTGGCGAAGGCCTGCGTAGGTACGTCGGCGTCATCGCAGATGGCCTGGAACACCGCGCGGCTAAAAGCGTCGGTGCAGTAGTGCTGGTTGGCAGCTTCTTTGATAACGATACCGCCGTTGAGCACCACCTGGTTGCGAGCGTCGCACTTCTCGGCGTGATTGGGATGCACGGCATGTGCATTGTCGCAGCTCACGAGCATCGAGGCGGCAAGCGCGCGATGGTACGACTCGTCGTCAAAGCCCAGCGATCCGTTGATGCGGCGCAGCGCGTCGGCCAAGAACGTCGACATGGCGCCCTGCTTGGTCTCGGAGCCAACCTCCTCGTTATCGAAGCAGCAGAAGACCGAAACGTCGTGCGCGTTCTCAGCACCCAAAAATGCCTGCAGCGAGGTGTAGGCGCAGGCCAGGTCGTCGAGCTTGGGCATCGAGATAAACTCGTCGGCCCAGCCCCAAATGCGCGCATCCTGACGATTGACCAGGAACAGATCGCGGCCCAGGATCTGCTCGGGCTCAACGTCCAGCTCGTCGGCGACCAGAGCGTCAAAGTCGCCCTGCTTAAGATCACCGGCGCTGATGAGCGGGCACAGGTCAACGGCTCGGTTGGGAGCAAAGCCCTCGTTAACGCCGCGGTTCATGTGGATAGCAAGGCTCGGGATAATAGCGACCTCGCGCTCGGTGGCAAGCAGGCGGCTCTCGATACGGTCGCCCTCGCGCACCAGCACGCGGCCCGCGAGTGCCAGCGGACGGTCGAACCAGGTGTAGTCAATCATGCCGCCGTAGGCCTCGGTGTTCAGGCGCAGCGTCTCGCCCGCGCCGTCGAGCTCGGGCACGGCCTTGACCTTAAACGTCGGCGAATCGCTGTGCGACGCCGTGAGCTGAAAATGATAGTCGCCGGCAACGCCGTCCTCGCCCCACGTCGCGGCCAGGTCCTCGCCCACCTTAAAGGCAACAACACTCGAGGTGTTGCGCTGCGTGTAATAACGCCCTCCCGGCTCGATGTCCCACGCCGCGTTCTCGGGCAGGTAGGTAAAGCCCGCCTCGTCGAGCTCGGCCATAATGGTCGCCGCCGTATGGAACATACTGGGGCATGCCTCGATAAAGTCGATAAGGTCGTTGGCAGCCTCGATATCGTCGGCCGTCACGTGCGCGCGCTCGGGCGCTTCCTGATCCGTCATGCTCTCCCCTTTCGCTGGGTTGATGGTCCCCTCCAGCATACCCCGCCACGCCAGCGCCGCGGTCTTCATTCCATGTTTAATCCCGCGCCGCTCACCAAGTTGAGCCATCATGCCCGTGCACCTTTTGCGACAATTACGCTAACAGGACGAGAGGAGCCGTCATGAAGCCACGTAACATTGCCATCGCCTGTGGTGTCACGGGAGTCGCCGTCGGCCTTGCCGCTGCCACCGGCATCGTTTATCACAAGCAAATCAAGTCCGCCGCGTCGCTCAAACGCTTGACCGGCTACGCGGATAGCTATGACCTGTACGCAATCGACATCGCCTACGACTACGATCTTGATCGCATCATCGCCGCTGGCGTGCGCGACGACCAGGCCTACATCGATGCCGTGGTGGCGCAGGTGCTGCCCGGTGTGCCGGTACATGTCCAGGCGCCCCAGTTTGCCTGCAGCGCTTTTGTCGCCGTAGATGCCGAAGGCCGCGTGCGCACCGGTCGCAATTACGACTTTAAGGACGACACCTCGGCGCTGCTGGTGCGCAATCACCCACGCGACGGCTATGCCTCCATCGGCTTTGCGGCCCTCAATAACCTGGGCGCCAACACTCCACTTGACTCCGTCGCCGGACGCGCCGCCGCACTCATGGGCCCGTTTGCCCAGCTCGACGGTGTTAACGAATGCGGCGTGTCCATTGCCGTACTCACTCTGGATTCCAAGCCCTGTGACCAGGACACGCAACGCCCCGTCATCAATACCTCGCTCGCCATCCGTCTGGTGCTCGACCGCGCGGCTACCACGCAAGAGGCCGTCGACCTGCTTTCCGCCTACGACATGCACGCCATGGCAGGACGCGATTACCACTTTTTTATCAACGACGCCGCCGGTGACGCGCGCATAGTAGAGTGGGATCCGCGCGATCCGGACCGCGCTTTCAAAGCGACTCCAGTACGCCAGGTTACGAACTTCTACGCTTGCTATGACGACGAAGTGCTGCCCAACCAAAAGAATGGCGAGCTGGGCCATGGTAAAGAGCGCGCCGTCGCAATCGCCGATGTCCTTGACGCCCATGTCGGTGCTCAGGACGAGGCAGTCGCTTGGAAGGCCCTGCGCGCCGCAGCGCAAGAGCCCAATCCGAAAGATATCACCAGCAACACGCAATGGTCGGTCGTCTTTGACAATACCGAACCCGCCGCCGCTATTACGCTGCGCCGCCACTGGGGCGACGTCGACGCCTTCGCACTGTAAGGAGCCAGGCCCGTCGACCTTACGCTCGCCTGACGTTGTTTACATTTCTATACGCTTGAGCTAACACGTTTTACCCCCTTATCAACAGTGTACGGGGGTAAACTTATGCGCATGTTATAACTTGCCCGGAAGGATTCATCATGCTCAGGATCGGTCTTCTTACCAGTGGCGGCGACTGCCAGGCGCTCAACGCCACTATGCGCGGCATCATCAAAACGCTTATGACCAATAGCGAAGAACCTATCGAGATCTATGGTTTTGAGGACGGCTACCAGGGCCTTATCTACAGCAGATTCCGTGTCATGACGCCCGCCGATTTTAGCGGCATCCTCACCCGCGGCGGCACCATCCTGGGCACGAGCCGTACGCCGTTCAAGCGCTTGGACATTCCCGAGGCCGATGGCGTCGAGAAGGTGCCCGCGATGGTCCACACCTATCATAAGTTGCAGCTCGACTGCCTGTTTATGCTGGGCGGCAACGGCTCCACCAAGACCGCCAACCGTCTGCGCGAAGAAGGCCTCAACGTTATCGCCCTGCCCAAGACCATCGATAACGACACCTGGGGCACCGAGCTGACGTTTGGCTTTACGAGTGCCATCGACGTCGCCACCAAGTGCATCGACGACATTCACACCACCGCTTCGAGCCATGGTCGCGTGTTCGTTATCGAGATCATGGGCCACAAGGTTGGCTGGATCCCGCTGTATGCCGGCGTCGCGGGCGGCGCGGATGTCATCTTGATTCCCGAGATCCCCTACGACATGGATAACGTCATCAAGACCATCGAGCATCGCATGGAAACCGGCAGCCGCTTTACCATCGTAGCCGTCGCCGAGGGCGCTATCTCCAAGGAGGACGCGGCGCTGTCCAAGAAGGAGTACAAGAAAAAGCTCGCCGAGCGCACGAGCCCGTCGATCGTCTACGACATCGCCAAGGAGATCGAGGCCAAGACCGGTCGCGAGACCCGCGTCGCCATCCCCGGCCACACGCAGCGCGGCGGTCAGCCCGACGCCCAGGACCGCATCTTTGCGACCCAGTGCGGCGTCGAGGCCGCGCTGGGCTGCCTACGCGGCGAGTTTGGCTACATGATTGCCCTGCGTGACGGCAAGATGTGCCACATGCCGCTCGAGGAGGTCGCTGGCAAGCTCAAGTACGTCGACCCCCAGAGCGATCTAGTGCGCGAGGCCAAGGCGTTGGGCATCAGCTTCGGCGACGAATAGCCTCGGCTGGAACCGCCCCCATCGGAGGCCCCCAGGGCTTACCTCCCAAATCGTCCTCGGACATGTCAGGATCCCGCCGTGCGCTTCGCGCGGCGGGATCCTTCCGTCCTGCGGAAAGATTTGGGAGGTAAGCCCCGGGGCCTCCTACGGTGACTGGGGAGGCCGAGACTATTCGTCTTCTTGCTGCGGGTGCCTGGGGTAGGATGCGGCGTGCATTTTTGGGAGTATTCAGCAGCCGAGGGTGCCTGCATACTGGATTTTGGGCGAGAGACAGGCGCCGCGGGCCGCATTCTGCAAAAAAATGAGCGGTCCTCGAGGCGCCGGAGCTCAAAGTCAGGCTTTCAATGCGCTTTTGTGCGCCCGCTCCCACACCCGCGGACTCCGGGATGCTGAATTCTCCGGAATTTGCACGCCGCCCCCTGGGTTACCCGTAGGCAAAAAGCAACCGCCCCGCCGAAATATGCAATCGGCAGGACGGTTTATGCAATTTAGTGGCTGTGGGCGCGTCGGTGGCTCGCTACAGCTTGAATCCCAGAACGGGTTACTCGGCGCTCTTAAAAGCGCCGAGTAACCCGCCAAAAAGGGACAGGTTCATCTTTGGCAGGTTAATCTGGGCAAACGCCGGACAACCATTAGGTGGCCCGGCGTTTGCCCCGCTTTGCTGGGAATGTCTGTCGTTCAGTGCTCTTACTGGCCAGTCCAGTGTTGCGCATAGCTTTTAATGTCTTCGGTAAAACCATCAAGATCGTCGAGGGTAATCACGCTGTCGATAAGCAAATTAGCTATCTCACGGTGCATTGTACTGCGGCGAAGGTCGTTCACCAGCACTCCTGAGGACAGCTTATCCCTATTGATACGCTCTTCTAGTGCCCAAAATCTACTGGACGCTTCGCTGTCGCCGTTCAGCATCTCAACGTACTGGCCGATGAGCTTTTCCATATAACGTTCTTGCCATTGGGGAAGCATTTTCTTAAACAGCTTCCAGTCGCTTTCGGCTACGTCGCGCATATGTCCTCCGCTCGCTAAACGGGCTTTTCCATTTGCCTTTCATTCTATTTGGTTTTCGTTCGCGGGCGTGGATGAGAGGCTCTCTTTAGCCTTCGAGATTGGGCCTGAATGGGTCGTATGCCACAAAACGGGCCTATCTACTACGTTTGCTACCACACCCTCGACCATGACAAAGATTGTAAAAATAAAACCGCAGGTAGAAAGCTTGCCAGTTTTCGAAAAAGGCGGGTATGGTCGGCCCCTTCGGGCTAAACGTAGTAAATAGGCCCTTTTCTTGGCGCGCGGTCAGCTCAATGCTTATCTCCGTGCCGGAACTGACCCAATTGTTTGTTAGTTGCGGTGATATAGGGACTGTTTGGCGCTTTGGAGCCTCAAAACAGTCCCTATATCACCGCAACTTGGAAGGGACGGGCGGTGTCGGATGAGTGGCGCTGGCGGGTTAGGGCGGTTTAGGCCTGTTTGCGGTGCTTCCATTGTTTGCGGCACCAGTGCATAAGCGCTTTTACGATGGGAATCGTGATGAGGATGACCCATGCGGGATGGGGCTGTCCCAGGCAGAACCACATGTAGAGGAACCAAGTTATGGCAGCTGCCGGGTAGACGGCGTCGACAAGCTTTGACAGATGACGTCGGTCGATGAAATCGCCAAGCGCGTAGTAGACGGGAATCAAAAAGACGAGGAAAAGTCCCGTAGTCCACACGCCGCAAATAATGCCGAGCGCCAGATAGGCGAGGGCGACAAGCACGGGGAAGGGGAACTTATTCCACGCGCGACCGAGCTTGGTGTGGAAATGCTTGCCATGATGGTCGAGCTTGTCGCGCGCCTCTTTCCAGCTGGAGAATTGTTCGCCGTCGATAACCACGGTGCCATCGGCATTGGTGTGCACGCTGTGCCCGTCGTCCTCTAGCGTGTCAATATGTACGCCGCCCGGCCCCACGTGCACCTCTTCACCCTTGCGGTCGTTGGTCACATGGATGCCGCTCCAGCCAACATGGACTTCCTCGCCTTTATTGGGATCAATGACGTGGATGCCGCGCGCAAGGGAAATATCGACAAGTGGTTTGTCGCCGCAATCGGCGTGCTCAGTAGAAGCCTCAACCTCGTCAGCCACATCCGCCGTCTCGGTGTCGGCACTGCCGTCCTCAAGGTCGTCGGCATCGCTAGCCGCTTCCCCATACAACAGCTCGTCCAACGACACGCCATACAGTGCGGCGAGCGCAATAAGGTTATCGGTATCGGGTGAGGACTCACTGCGCTCCCATTTACTGACAGCCTGGCGACTTACGCCCAGTTGGGCAGCAAGGGCCTCCTGAGAAAGACCGGCAGCTTTGCGGCGATCGACGAGACGCTGCGCCATCGCAAGGTCCATGGTGGTTCCTTTCATGTGGTGACCGTAATCGAATGAGGCGAGTATGCCGAAAACAACCGGTAGCGACCACCATTTCTAGTTAGAATCTGCCCCAACCCTACCGCAACTACCAGTAGCAACCCCTAACGACCTGCCATTTCATGACAAATGTCAGTGCAAATAACAACCAAGAGCCCTCTCGATAAGTTGCGGTGGAATAGTTCCCGTTTGGCATAGCAGAGCCATAAACGGGAACTATTCCACCGCAACTTACTATTAGGCCACGCACTCGCAGAGTAGCTGCGGGTGCCTGGGGTAGGATGCGGCGTGCATTTTTTGGAGTATTCAGCAGCCGAGGGCACCTGCATACTGGATTTTGGGCGAAAGGCAGGCGCCATGGGCCGCATCCTGTAAAAAACGAGCGGCTCTTGAGGCGTTGGGGGCTCAGAATCAGGACTTTAAGCGCTGTTTTGTGCGCCCGCTCCCGCACCCGCGGGCTCCGGGATGCTGAATACTCCGGAATTTGCACGTCGCCCCCTGGGGTACCTGCGGGCAAAAAGCAACCGCCCCGCCGAAATATGCAATCGGCGGGGCGGTTTATGCAAAAATGCGGTTGTGGTACATTACAGCTCGCTACAGCTTGAATCCCAGGCAGGTTACTCGGCGCTCTTGAGGGCGCCGACCATGTCGATCTTGTTGAGCGTTCGGTTGGTGGCGAGGTTGACGATAAACGTAAAGCCAAAGGAAAGCACCACGGCGAGCACGTAGCTTAGCGGCTCGACTTCGACGTCAAAGTACAGCGACGGCATCTGCAAAATGTACGTAAAACTCTCGGCCAGCAAGCCGCCCAGTGGCACGCCCAGCGCGGCGCCAATTGCCGTGAGGATCAACGTCTCCTTGTTGACGTAATGGTGCACCTCGCCACGGCGGAAGCCCAGCACCTTGATGGTCGCCAGCTCGCGTTCGCGCTCGGAGATATTCGTGTTGGACAGCGTAAACACCACCACAAACGATAGGCACGCCGCCATAAAGGTCACGAGCACCACGACGGAATTGATAATCGTAAAGTTCGCCTCGTAGTTCTCCCAATGCTCGGCCGTACTCGAAATCGTAAGCCAACCGTCGCTCTTAAGATTCTTGCTAAACGCAATCTGGTCGGCCGACGAGCCCTTAAGCAGCACAAAGACGCCGTTGAGGCGTGCGCTTCGACCGAACGCGCGCTCATAGGTGCCCTGCGTCATGTAAAGCGTGTTGCCCAGATAGTTAAGCGAAATGTCACTGACTTTGACCTTGGCAACATTGAGCGACGAATCCTGGACGTGTGCCGTATCGCCCGGCTGAATCCCCAGCACCAGCTGTGAACTCTTACTCAGATACACGTCTCCGTCACGCAAAGACAGCGGCTCTTTGGACTCGTCCTCGAGGCGCACATAGTCGTCCAGGTCGTTCGTGCGGTCATCGGGCACCACGATCAGCTGCACGGTCTCGCTCTTGCCGCCAAACGTAAAGGTGACGTTGTCGGTCATAATCGGCAGCGTCGAAGTCACGGTCACGTTGGAATCATTGGCCGCGCTGCGCTCATCCAACGCCGCGCACGTCTGCGTAAAGTCATCGGGGTTGGCGACAGCCAGCAGGTCGTAGCGCGTGATATGCCCGTACTGTTTGGGCGAAAGCGTCACCGACGTATCACGGATGCCCATTCCGCAGATCACGAGCGCTGTGCAGCCGGCGATACCGAAGATGGTCATAAAGGCGCGCTTTTTGTAGCGGAACAGGTTACGCGCCGCCACCTTGTTCAAAAAGCCCATGCGACGCCAGATAAAGCCGATACGCTCAAGCAAGATGCGCGAGCCAGCGCGCGGGGCCTTGGGGCGCATGAGTGAGGCTGGGGTCTCGGCCATCTCGTGGCGGCAGGCGATAATCGTAGCGCCCACCACGCCCACGGCAAACAGCGCCACCGACACGAGCGACGACACGATGTCGTACGAAAGCAGCATCTGAGGCAGTGAATACATGTCGTCGAACACCGTAAACAGGAACAGCGGCAGGCCCACAAATCCGATAATGTTGCCGAGCACGCCGCCAATCAGACACGCCCACAGCGCATAGTCCACGTATTTGGACAGAATACGCCCGCTCGAATAGCCGAGTGCCTTGTACAGGCCGATGAGCGTGCGCTCCTCCTCGACCATGCGCGTGGCGGTGGTAAGACTGATGAGCACAGCAACGACAAAGAAGATAAATGGGAAAACCGTGGCGATGGTCTCGATCGAAGAACTGTCGCTCTCTACGCTCGAGTAGCTTGCGATATTGCCGCGGTCCTGGATGTACCAGGTGCATTCGCCCAGGTCAGAGAGCTCGGCGCGGGCATCGGCAAACTGCTGGTCGGCGGCGGCACGGCGCTGGTCCAGGTCGGCTTGCGCCTGCGCACGCTCGTCGCTGCCCTCTGCCATGCGGTTGATGTTGCCCTGTTCAATCCCAAAGAGCATATTCGTCTGGCGCTCAGCCGCATCTAAGCTTGCCGGCGTGTCGACTGTCAGCTCCTGAGCGCGCGCCTTCTCACGCTCCTCGCGGATCTTCTCGATATTGTCCTTGACCTTGTTGATCTTTGCCGCGTAGGCATCCGAATAGGAGTTGAGGCTCTTGGCTCCCTCGACGATCACGTGGACCGCGGAGTAGGAAGAAGATGTCGCGGCGTCCTCGCTCACATAGAACTTATAGTCCGCCGCCGAAGCAGCGCGAAAGGCGTTGACTGTCGAATCGGAGCTCACATCAGTGGGATCGAGGACCTCGGCCGTAATGGTGTAATCGCCCGCGGCAAACTGATCCTTGGCGCTTTGGTTCGACGAGCTCGCGTCATTGGCGGCAAAACTCACCGTATCGCCGAGCTTTTTGCCCGAAGCCTTCAGGAACTTCGAAGTCACCGCGACCTCATCGGCGCTCTCGGGCAAATCGCCGTTCACGAGCACTGGCTGATCGATGTTCTCCTTGGAGAGACTTTGCACGACCACGCGCTCGCGCGTTGTGCCCACGGCGGTGTAGGCGGTCTCGGTGTAGATGCCCTCGGCCGTTTCGACGCCATCGACCTCTTGGATCGCAGCAAGATCGTCATCGGTCAGACCATAGGTCGACTGCACGTTAATGTCATAAACATTCTGCTGGTCAAAGTAAGCGTCGACCGAATCGCACAGATCCTCGCAACCCGCCTTGAGGCCGCACATCACGCTCACGCCGAGCGCAGTGATCACGACGATGGACAAGAAGCGTTTGAGGCTGCCGCGAATCGTGCGGTAGACACCGCGGCGAAACACCGTCGGCACCATATCGTTTGAGCTTTGGGCAGTGCGGTAGGTCGTAAAATCCTGCTCGCACTCCGTGTTCCGCGCGTCGCGGCGTTGGCTGTTTTGGCGGTCCTGATCCATGGGCGCTACCACTCGATCGTCTCGATAGGCACGGGATTTTGCTGGACCGTCTCGCTCTCCACGCGACCGCTCTTAAAGCGAATCAGGCGATCGGCCATGGGCGCGAGCGCGGAGTTGTGCGTGATGATGATGACCGTAATGCCCTGCTTGCGGCAGGTATCCTGCAGCAGCTGCAAGATCTGCTTGCCGGTTTTATAGTCGAGCGCGCCCGTGGGCTCGTCGCACAGAAGCAGCTTGGGGTTCTTTGCCAGTGCGCGGGCGATGGACACGCGCTGCTGCTCGCCGCCCGAAAGCTGTGCCGGAAAGTTACCCAGGCGCTCGCCCAGGCCAACCTGGCGAAGCGTCTGTTCGGCATCGAGCGAATCGGGGCAAATCTGAGCTGCGAGCTCAACGTTTTCGAGGGCCGTCAGGTTGGGAACCAGATTGTAGAACTGGAAGACAAAACCGACATCGGCGCGGCGGTATTCCACGAGCTGCGCCTCGTTAGCGGAGCTCACATCGCGCCCGTCCACCGTCACGGTACCGGAGGTTACCGTGTCCATACCGCCCAGAATGTTGAGCGCCGTGGTCTTGCCGGCACCCGAAGCACCCAAAATGATGGCGAGCTCGCCACGCTCGACCGTAAAGCTCGCGCCGTCGAGTGCGTGAATGCGGGCGTCGCCCTCGCCGTATGCCTTGATGACGTCTTTGAATTCGATATAAGCCATCGATCGGTTCCCATCTGGTCGGATAACTCTTTAGTATTACCCATTTCGCACCGACTAAAAAGGGACGGGTTTATTTTGGCAGGTTCTATATGGGGAAACGGCAGCTATAGATGAGGCGCCGGGGAGGCAGAGAAATCATCGATGGGGTCAGGCCGACCGCCAAACACAACGCACGCATCTCAATCTGTCAGCCAAATCATTCGAACAGCTGTTCGTTTCTATGATATGATTCCGCTATCTAAGCAGGCCAATACGCAGAAAGGCGGCCAACATGGCGTTCGACTTTAAGAAGGAATGCAAGGAGCTCTACAGACCTGCAAGCAAGCCGAGTATCATAACTGTCCCGCCTATGAGCTACGTTGCCGTTCGCGGAAAGGGCGACCCAAATACCGAAGGTGGCGAGTATCAAAATGCCCTGCCGCTGCTTTACGGCATCGCCTATACCGTCAAGATGTCAAAGAAAGGCTCAAGGAGTATCGAGGGCTATTTCGACTTTGTGGTACCGCCGCTCGAGGGCTTCTGGTGGCAAGACTCCCCGAGCGGCGACATCGATTATGTACGCAAGGACGATTTCAACTTTATCTCGTGCATCCGCCTGCCCGATTTCGTCACTCAGGATGACTTTGACTGGGCGGTCGCGGAAGCCACGGCCAAAAAGAAACTGGACTTTTCTGCCGTCGAGCTGCTTAAAGTTGACGAGGGTCTCTGCGTTCAATGCATGCATACCGGACCCTACGACAGCGAGCCGGCAACCGTAGACGCCATGCATGAATATGCGACCGAGCAGGGCTATGTCCCCGACTTCTCAGACACCCGTTTACATCACGAAATCTATCTTTCCGATCCACGCAAGTGTGCGCCGGAGAAACTTAAGACTGTGGTTCGTCATCCTATCAAGCGCGCTGAATAGCGTGGAGCGTCATTTCACGCGCTGGGTTTTAAGCCAGCCAACCAGCCGCCTCCTAGGCCGTCCGGTAATTATCTTGACGCGGCCCGTCGCATCTTATAAGTTTGTTTTGCTAAAGCTGGAAAGCCTCTCAACGATGCGCAACTCCAGCTCTTTTTCTATCAAGAGGCTTAATGAAATACCAGAAGTCGCGGATATCCATCAACGAACAAATAGCACTATTGACAGAAAACAAGGGTCTTAAGTGCTCTGATCAAAGCGAACTCGAGCGAGCTTTGGTCGAAGCCAACCACTACAGACTGTCGGCCTACTGGTTTCCCTACAAAACCAAATGCAAGTCCGGGATTACCATCTTTCGCGAAGGCACAACATTCGAAACCATCATCTACACGTATGAATTTGACCGAGCCCTCCGGCAGTTAATGTTTGATGCGGTCGGCAGTGCGGTCGGCAGAATTGAGATCTACCTCAGAAGCAGAATTGCCTATCTTGCCTCTGAGGAACGCGGGCCTTTCTGTTACCCAGATGTCGCCATAACGAGGCTCAACTCGGCATGCCCGTCGAGCTCTGCGCCGCACTGGGCTACGCAGCCGTCTTTGGCAGCGCCACCAATACGCTGCTCGCACCCATCCTTATTGGCTGCGAAGTCTTCGGCTTTGGTAACTTGCCGATGTTCATTATTGTCTGCGTTGTGGCTTACCTGTTCAACATGGATAAGTCCATCTACGCCCTGCAGGAGCGGGCGTAGATCGATGTCCAGGCAGGTGGTCTCAGCCGGAAACGGTGTCCCACTCTGAGGCTGTATTCCGGGACACGGTTTCCGCTTGGAACGCCATTCGGAAAGCGCATCCCGCTTTAAAACGGAATTCCGGGACGTAGTTTCCGTCTGAGCCTCCATTCGGAAAGCATGTCCCGTTCTTTCACGGCATCTTGGCTATGCAAAGCGCTCGAGTGTTACTCCTCGTACGCGCCCTCAAGCCGAAGCAGCCACTCCTTGCGATCAAGCCCGCCGGCATATCCGTTAAGCGAGCCGTCGGCCGCCACCACGCGATGGCATGGCACAATAATCGAAACAGGGTTGCGAGCGACCGCGGCCCCCACGGCACGGGGAGACACAACGGGTGTCTCATTTCCCGGCACACGATGTCGAGCCGCAACACGCTGGGCGATCTCGCCATACGTAGCGACCTCGCCACGCGGAATAGAAAGCAGCTCGTACCAAACTTCACGCTGAAACGCCGTGCCAATCAAATGCAACGGCGGCGTAAACCGAGGTTCCTGCCCTGCAAAATAAGCATTCAGCCAAGCCCACGAACGCTCAAGCACCGAAGAAGCCGCACCATTTGCAGGACTCACCGACGACATGCCGCCAGCACCAGAAACTGCATCGGCGCCTTCAACATGTTCAGGATCTTCTTTGAGAAGCGTGGAGCCAAAATGCTCCTGTCCCTCAAACCAAAGCCCCGTCAGACCGCGGCCATCAGCGGCAAGCAAGATTTCGCCCAAAGGCGAAGCAAACGTCGTCGTGACCACCAGCGGCTCCTTTCAAAACTCCGCAACATAATACCGCGAATTGTGCAGACAACCCCAATCGACCCCAAAGTCACCCAAGGCAGCAGGCGCGCAGCGCCGCAGCTGCCGCACGACCCCAAAGTCCCCGCAGGCAGCAGGCGCAACGCGCCGCAGCTGCCGGCCGCGCCCCACAGTCCCAAAAGGCGGCAGGCGCAAAGCGCCGAAGCCGCCGCCGGGATCAGGGCCCGCAACAGCCACGTGCCCCCACATCAGCCCAGCGGCCCCAACCAACAACGGCCCCATCGCAGGTCGCTTGCAGCAGCGTCACCGCAGGCGGGGGCCGGGCTTGGTTTTCAGAACACTCCGCAGACCAGTGTGGCGCCTTGTCCGCGGCTCCGAAGGAGCAGGACAAGGCGCCACACATGGTCGAGGACGTTCTGAAAACCAAGCCCGGCCCCCGCCGGACAGGTCACACTACTCGCAGAGCAGCTTAGCGATCTGGACGGCGTTGGTTGCCGCGCCCTTACGGATTTGGTCGCCGCAGCACCAGAAGGTGATGCCACGCGCGGCCTCGGGGTTCGAGATGTCGCGGCGTACGCGACCGACCCAAATCAGGTCCTGGTCGGAGGTGTCCATCGGCATGGGGAAGCGGTCGTGCGCATCCTCGGCGCTCATGTCGTCAACTAGCTTGACACCCGGAGCGGCAGCCAGCGCGGCACGGGCCTCTTCCACCGTGATGTCGCGCTCGAACTCAAGCGTGATGCTCTCGGAGTGCGAGCGCAGCACGGGCACGCGCACACAGGTGCAGCTCACGCGCAGCTCGGGCAGATGCATGATCTTGCGGCCCTCGTTTTGCAACTTCATCTCCTCGGAGGTAAAGCCCTCCTCCTTGACGCCGCCAATCTGCGGAATCAGGTTGCTCGCGAGCTGGGCGGCAAACGCGCACGGCTCGGGAATCTCCTCGCCACGGCCCAGGGCGGCCAGCTGAGCCTCGAGCTCGGCCATACCGGGGGCGCCAGCACCCGAAGCCGCCTGGTACGTCGAGACGATCATGCGCTTCACGCCAGCGAGCTGATGCAGCGGCCACGTGGGAACCAGGCCGATAATGGTCGCGCAGTTGGGGTTGGCGATAAGGCCGTGATGCCACTTGATGTCGTCGGCATTGATCTCGGGCACAACCAGCGGCACCTCGGGATCCATGCGGAAGGCATGGCTGTTGTCGACCACGACGGCGCCGCGCTTGACGGCCTCGGGCAGTAGCTCCTTCGCGATGTCGTCGCCGGCAGCTCCAAGCACAATGTCACAGCCCTCAAAGGCCTCGGGACAAGCCTCTTCGATCACGATCTGCTCGCCACGGAACTCGACGGTCTTGCCCGCAGAACGCGCGCTCGCCAGCAGCTTGAGCTTGCCAACCGGGAACTCCTGCTCGTTGAGGCACTCGAGCATCTGGGTGCCCACGGCTCCCGTCGCGCCCAAAATAGCAACCGTGTACTGTTTCATGCTTCCCCCTTTAAAGGTTGTGGCTTTTGCCCGCACGCCAAGCAGGCCGATTATTGTTGCCAGTGTATACAAGAACGGGGCGGGCACGAAACCCGCCCCGTCGAAACGAAACCGAAACGAAACGCCCCGCCATAGATTTTTGAGGCAAGTCCAAAAATCTACTGGGATAGCAGCTACTTGTGGAGCGCGACCAGAGCGGGATCGACCGGCGCGGGAGCCTCCAGATCGGAGACCTTCACAATGCCGTTCTCGTCGGAGAAGGCGCGGTAAATGGTCTGAATCGCCAGATCAAAGTCCTTCTCCTCCACACCGATGATGATATTGATCTCGTCGCAGCTCTGCGAAATCATACGCACGCTCACGCCAGCCTGGCCAAGCATGCCAAACAGGTGGCCCGAGATGCCGGCACGACCGCGCAGGTTACGGCCGACGGTCGCGATAAGTGCCAGACCCTCGACAACCTCGATCTCGAGCGGCTCGACCTCCTGCTGAATGTCGCCCACGAGCGAGTACAGTGAATCGTGAACGTCCCGCTCCTGCACCACGGCGCCAAAGCGGTCGACACCGGTGGGCATGTGCTCGACGGAAACGTCATAGCGCTCGAACACCGAAAGCGCACGGCGCATAAAGCCGACGCGGGGCTTGGTGCGGTCGCGGGCGACGTTGATGGCGACAAAACCGCGCTTGCCGGTCACGCCGGTAATGATGGGCTCCGCCTCGCCTTCATCAGCCGTCTCGCTAATGATGGTGCCGGGGTCCTGCGGCGCATTGGTGTTCTTGATGACCAGCGGAATGCCTGCCTCGCGCACGGGGAACACGGCTTCCTCGTGCAGGACGCTTGCGCCCATGTACGAAAGCTCGCGCAGCTCCTCGTAGGTAACGCGCGCAATGGGCTGAGCCTCCGGAACAATACGCGGATCCGCAGAATAGAAACCCGAGACGTCGGTCCAGTTCTCGTAAAGGTCGGCGCCCAGGCACTTAGCCAAAATCGAGCCCGAGATATCGCCGCCGCCACGATCGAGCAGCTTGATCTGGCCCTCACGCGTCGCGCCGTAGAAACCGGGCATAACAAAGCCGCCCTGCTGACCGTACTCCTGCACCAGCTCGGAGGTGCGGTTCATGCTGAGCGTACCGTCGTGATGGAACGCAACGACCGTCGCGGCATCCAGGAACGGCAGGCCCAGGTACTCGGCCATCAGGCGAGCGGTGAAGTACTCACCGCGGCTCACGAGCTCCTCGGTGGAGTAACCGCCCGAGCGGGCGCGCTCGGCAAAGGCCGCGAACTCCTCGCGGATGGGATAGGTAAGCTCCAGCTCGTCAGCAATATCAAAATAGCGCTGGCCAATGTCCTCGAGCAACTCCTCGCACGACACGTGATACTTAACGTGCGCGTTAACCAGGTAGAGCAGGTCGGTCACCTTGGTGTCGCCCTTAAAGCGGCGACCGCAGGCAGAAACCACCACAAAACGGCGGGCAGGGTCGGCATCGACGATGGCCTTGATCTTCTTGAAGTGTTCGGCGTCGGCGACCGACGAGCCGCCAAACTTGGCAATCTTAATCATGGGCTGGAGGTTACCTTTCTAAAAGCCTCTGCGAACCTATTTTGCGTGCTCTGATACCATGGTTTCACCGATTGGGACCAAGGCATCCGAGGAGCAGTGTTATATGGGAACTTATCATAGTACACGAGGACGCACTTTATCGTGCTCAAGTAAGGTGGCAATCCGTACCGGCATCGCTCCCGACGGGGGTTTGTTTGTCTCGGACGAGCTCGGCACCCAGCAGGTCGATATCAGCTCGCTTGCAGCTAAATCGTACTTTGAAATCGCTCAAGATGTGTTGGGAATGTTACTGAATGATTACACGGCCGAAGAAATTTCGGCGTGTGTCGACGAGGCATACCGCGGCACGTTCGCGAGTGAAGAGGTTACGCCGCTCGTCAAACTCGACGCTGCGCCGGGTGTTGACGCCCCTCAGACCTATGTGATGGAACTCTTTGGCGGCCCTACAAGCGCCTTCAAGGACGTCGCCCTGCAGATGCTCCCCCGTCTGATGGCCCGCACTTCCGCCAAGGACGGCGGCGCCGAGCGCATCATGATCGTCACCGCCACGTCGGGCGACACGGGCAAGGCTGCGCTCGCCGGTTTTGCCGACGCTCCGGGCACGGGCATCACCGTCTTTTATCCCGAGGGCAAGATTAGCCGCGTCCAGAACCTGCAGATGTCCACGCAGGAGGGCGACAACGTCGCCGTCTGCGGCATCCGCGGCAACTTTGACGACGCCCAGAGCGCCGTCAAGCGCATCTTTGCCGATAAGGAGCTTGCCGAGCGCCTGGAAGCCGCCGGCACGGTGCTTTCGAGCGCCAACTCTATCAATGTCGGCCGTCTGGTACCGCAGGTCGTCTACTACTTTGCCGCCTATGCGCAGCTGCTGCGCGCCGGCGCTATCGAGGCTGGCGACGCCGTAGAGTTCTGTGTGCCCACCGGCAACTTTGGCGATATCTTGGCCGGCTACTACGCCAAGCGCATGGGCCTGCCCGTCGCCAAGCTCATCGTCGCGAGCGACAAGAACAACGTGCTTGCCGACTTCCTGACCACCGGCGTCTACGACCGTAACCGCCCGTTCTTCACGACCATCTCGCCGTCGATGGACATCCTCATCAGCTCTAACCTGGAGCGCATGCTGTACTTCCTGTCCGATGGCGACTGCGAACTCGTTGCCGGCCTTATGGAGCAGTTGGCACAGACCGGTCGCTACGAGGTACCCGCCGAGCTGCTGGCCAAGATTCAGAGCGTCTTTGGCTGCGGCTGGGCCAGCGAGGACGAGGTCCGCGCTGCCATCAAGAGTTGCTGGGACGCCAACGGCTACGTGATCGACCCGCACACCGCTTGCGGCTATCACGTCTTTGAAAAGGTCGCTCCCGCCGAGGGCGCCAAGGCTCGCGTGCTGCTTTCGACCGCCAGCCCCTACAAGTTCCCGCGCGCCTGCTGCGACGCCCTGGGCCTCGACGTTCCCGAGGATGATTTTGAGGCTATGCGTGTACTCGAGCAGGCCACCAACACGGTCGCCCCGGTCCAACTCGCCGAGCTTGAGTCCAAGCCTGTCCGCTTCGAAGACGTCTGCGACGTAGCCGACATGGCCAACTACGTCGAGTCTGCAGCAAAAAAGATGACTACCAACTAAAACCCCTTATAAGGCGCCGGCGAAAGCCGGCGCACCTTCTTTTTATTTAGCTTTCGGGATAATGACGAGCATGCGAGCGGGTCTGGCCGTTTAGTTCGTCGCGAGTTCCGCACGAGCCGGAAAGCACTTAATGTGCTTTC
This sequence comes from uncultured Collinsella sp., assembly GCA_900544865.1. Lineage (GTDB taxonomy): Bacteria > Actinomycetota > Coriobacteriia > Coriobacteriales > Coriobacteriaceae > Collinsella. The sequence goes on from UQXA01000002.1 coordinate 59,819, forward strand.
CGAGCGAGCCAGGACTGCCCGAGCAGCGAACTAAACGACCAGACCCGCCCAGGAGGACCCACATGATCAAAATCACCGTCCCAGCAACCAGCGCCAACCTAGGCATCGGCTACGACACCCTCGGCATGGCCGTCAGCCTCTACTCGCACTTCACCTTCGAGCGCGCCGACAAGCTCACCATCACGGGCTGCCCCAAGGAGTTCCAAAACGAGAATAACCTGGTCTATGTGAGCTTTGTCGATGCGCTGGCCGCATGGGGCGAGCCGGCCTTCCCCGTTGCCATCGACATCCAGACCGACGTGCCCGTCGCCCGCGGCCTGGGCTCCAGCTCCACCTGCGTCGTCGCCGGCATCATGGCAGCCGCCGCACTGACGGGCCACACCGTCGACCGTGCCGAGCTTGTTCGCATTGCCACCGAAGTCGAGGGGCATCCTGATAACGTCGCTCCCGCCATCCTTGGCGGCGCCGTCTGCTCCTTTACGCCGACCGATTCGCTCCCCCAATGTCTGCGCTACGAGGTGAGCGATCGTTTGCGTTTTATTACCGTGATTCCGCCCTACGAGGTACATACGAGCGAGGCGCGCAAGGTCGTGCCGCAGGAGATTCCACTCTCCACCGCCGTATGGCAAATGGGCCGCATCGCCGGCATGACGCGCGGCCTGGAGACCGGCGACCTTGACCTGATTGCCGCCGCTAATGACGACCGCATTCAGGAACCCTATCGTCGCCGTCTGATTCCCGACTACAACGCCGTGCGCGACACCTGCCTTAACGGCGGCGCCAAGACCATCTGGATCAGCGGTTCGGGCTCGACCCTTATGGCGGTGACCGACGACACCATCGTGGCAAAATTCCTGCAGGTCAAGCTGCGCGAACAGTTCCCCAAGTGCGACACGCATATCCTCACGTGCGACACGGAAGGCGCTCAAATCGAGTACCTGTAGACATCCTCCTCATATACCTGTCCGGGACGGTCGGGATATTCCCTCAAAATCGTCCTCGCGCATGAAGGCCCCTTGTCCTGCTCCTACGGAGCGACGGACAAGGGGCCTTCGCGCTGCGGAATGATTTTGAGGGAATATCCCGACCGGCCCTGCGCCTACCTTGCTGAGGATGTCTACAGGGACCCACGCTTTGAAGGGGCGCCGGGCTAAAATTATGGCCTTTTATTGATAGGGGCTCTTGCTAGGCTGGAGCCCTTACTAGAGGCAGGCCTCGGCGATGCGGCGCTTGAGTTCGTCGATACCCACACCGGTTTGGGAGCTTGTGATGATTACATTTTCGGCCGGGACGTTGAGCTGCTTTTTGATGGCTGCTGCCTGGCGGGCCTGTTGGGTGCGGCTGAGCTTGTCGGCCTTGGTGAGGCAGACGATAAAGTTGAACTCGTTGCCCTGCAGGTAGTCAATCATGTCGTGATCGAGCTTGCTGGGGTCGTGGCGGATATCCACCAGAGAGACGACCAAGTTAAAGCTGCGCTCGGAGTCAAAGAAATCGCCAATGAGCTCGGCCCAGCGGTCGCGCTCGGCCTTGGAACGACGGGCGAAACCGTAGCCCGGCAGGTCCACAAAATGCACGTCGTCGGCCTCAAAAAAGTTGATGTTGCTCGTCTTGCCCGGCGTGCTCGAAACCTTGACCAGGTTCTTGCGGCCAAAGAGTTTGTTCATGATGGAGGACTTGCCCACGTTGGAGCGGCCGACGAAGCTCACCTCGGGACAGGTTGACTCGGGAATCTGCGAAACCTTGCCGTAGCTGGCGACGAACTTGGCAAGCTGGTAGTTAATTGAATCGGCCATGGACACTCCTTGGTCGTAGGTTCTTACAAAACGGGCGTGCTATTGCGCGGCGGCGATACGACGAACGATGTCAAGCGTGATGCCGCTCGCGGTGCGAGCGTACTCGTCCAGATCGAACTCGCGCTCGCAAAACGCGTCATATGCCTCGTCACAATTATCGCTGACAGCGCGCAGTACCAGGCAATCGACACCATTCTTGGCCGCGATGTGCGCAATTGCCGCGCCCTCCATCTCGACGCAATCGGCATGCGTGGCCTCAATCGCAGCGTTACGCATGGCGTCACCCGTAACAAAGCGATCACCCGTGGCGATAGTGCCACACAGGAACTGCTTGGGGTCCTTCTCCGCAGAAGTCTCATCCGCCGAGGCATCCACAAATCCATGCTCGGCAAGCACGGCGGCGGCAACATCAGCCAACGCCGGTGTCGAGACAAACTCCTCGAGCCCCGGCGCGGACTCGGCGATGAGTGCCGTATCGGTATCCAGATAGCGCAGGCACTTGCCTATAACCACGTCGTTAATATGGAGTTTAGGGTTTAGGCCGCCCGCAATGCCCGAAAACACAACGGCCTGCGGGGCGTATTTGCTGATGAGATGCTGCGTTGCGGCAGCGGCGTTCACGGTCCCCATGCCTGCCGTCGTGGCGACTACTGTCAGACCCGAAAGCCCACCGTTCACAACGGTCAAGCCCGCCTCCTGCGACTCATGCGTGCCACTCAGCTCTTCCTTAATCTGCGCAACCTCTTTTTCGAGTGCGCCTATGATCGCGATGGTTGCCATGCCATCCCCCAAATCCGTGCAAATTGCTTATCCACGGTATGGTACCAGCATTTTGGCTCAACCGTGTCAGCACCAAGCCGTTAGGCCAGTACAGCTCGGGTATCATAAAGGGGCAAAAATGGCTTGTTAGCCGATGGCCGACCTGAGCTCCGCACGGCGCTTTTTCATACCGGCCATAACGGCATTGCGCAGCTCGGGCATGCGCGCGGTATCCATCTGAGGTACGCCCTCAAGCTTATAGGGAATGCCCAGTTGCTCGTACTTGACGACACCCATCGTGTGATACGGCAGCATTTCCAGGCCCACCACGTTGTGCCATGGAGCGATGAGGCGACCGAGCTTCTCGCACTCCTCCACCGTGTCGGTAATGCCCGGCACCACCACGTGGCGGATAACGACCTTGATCTTGCGACGTGCAAGTTCATCGCCGAACGCCAAGATGCGTGCGGGATCGCAACCGGTCAGCTTTTTATGCTCGACCGGGTCGGCATGCTTAATATCGAGCAGTACCATGTCGGTCTCGTTGAGCACGGCATCGAACTTCTCGGGGTGGTTGGGGTCAAATGCATAGCCACAGCTATCTAGGCAGGTATGTACACGGCCATCGGGGTTGTTATGCATAGCACGAAACAGATCGGCCAAAAACTCGGGCTGCAGGAGCGGCTCGCCGCCGGACACCGTAATGCCACCGCTGCGATAGAACTCGTGGTTACTCTGGAACTCATCCATCAGGTGTTCGACGGTCACCATGGTGCCGCCGTTGACCGACCAGGTATCGGGATTGTGGCAATACGCGCAGCGCATGGGACAGCCCTGAACAAACACCACAAAGCGGATGCCGGGTCCGTCGACCGTTCCCATCGTCTCGATCGAATGCACGCGGCCAAGGGCAAACGCAGAGTCCTCGGGACGAGCGTCCACACCCTCAAGCGTCATTTCTGCCATTCGCGCTACCTTGCCTCTCCTTGGATGCAACCAATTAAAATGCCAGAGTCATTCTAGCCCATGCGTTTGCGTTTAAACGTCTCGGACTAGAACGGCACGTTTTAATCTATCCCCCATCACCATGGCTGGGGGCTACGTCGAGATGTCAGGCTGAAGAACGCTCGCCTGCGGCCTTTACGCCTTAAGCGTGAGCACCGCACCGAAGGCGGTCGGGCCGCAATGGCTCGAGATGACGCCGCCGACCTGAGTCCAGGTAACGTCCTTAAAGCCCAGATCATGCGCATAGACCTCCATGTCATCGCGCAGCTCCTGGGAAAGGCCCACCGAATACGCCAGGCCAATGTGCGAGTAGTCAATCTCGCCCTTCGCAACCATGTGGTCAATAAAGGCGCGGGCGCACTTGAGCATAGAGCCGCGGAACTTCTTGGTCGCCACGAACTTGCCGCCCGTCACCTCAATGCAGGGCTTAATCTTGAGCAGATGGGCGCCAAGGAATGCGACGTTGGACAAGCGACCGCCCGCCTTAAGAAAGGCAAGATCGGTAGGAACAAAGCCCAGCAGCACGCGGTCCATGACGGAATTCGTAAATGCAAAGATCTCGTCGACGGTGGCATCGGGGTGAGCCTCGATGTATTTGGCGGTCTCGACGACAACGAGCGACTGGCCTACCGAGACAAAGCGCGTGTCCATAGAGAACACGTAGTCGCGACCCTTGGCGGCGATCTTCGATGATTGATGCGAGCAGGTCGTGGCCTCGGAATACGCGAGATGCAGAATAGTCGCATCGGGCTGCTCAGCGTGAATGCGGTCGTACACGTGAGCAAAATCCGCAGGCGCGCAGCCGCTGGTCTTGGGCATCACGCCAAACTCGTTGCAGCGCGAATAAATCTCGAGCGGATCGATCGAGCCGTCCTCGACGGTCTCGTCACCAATCGTGACATGCATGGGCACGCGCACGATGCCGTAGCGCTCGCAGAGCTCCGGCGTCACATCCGACCCAGACTCAACCACGATTACGTACTTGCCCATTATTATCACGACCCATCTCGACATTGGCTTTTCAATACATGGCACGCGCCGCCGCACTGTTGCACAACGGCGTCCAAGCGCCAAAGAGACGCCGCCCCTTGCACACAACAAAGGACAGCGTCTCCCTGGAAAACTCCGTGCTTATCTAGGATTCCACACGGTTTATTAAGGAGGGTTACTTATTCCGCAAACGGTCGCTATATGCGGTAAGCGGTAGTTGGCCGCGACAACTGCGACACATTCCGTCCAGCAAATCCAATCGTGCTCCACGCACGGTTAATGCACGAGGCGGTAGAAATTCATCGATGCCGCACCCTCGGCGTGCAGCTCCATCGCCGGAACCGCCGGCGAATAGGTACGGCTCGTAAGTGCCGCCTCGCCGCCATTTGCAAAAATCTCGACCATCGTAGTGTCCGAAAGCACGCGCAGGTCGCGAAGCTCGCTGAGCTCGATCGACCTCTGGTCGCGCCCATAGCCTTCGTCACCCATGTCGAGGGTAAGCATCCCGTCTGCATAGCGCACAAAGACACCCTTGCGGATTTCGAGGTCGATCACCTGGGCGCCCTCACAGGAAACCACAAGATCAAACAGGCGGCCCGGCTCCTCAACGGTTTCACCGCCTGTCGCGCGAACGCAGTCGCCGCGCATCTTCTCAATCTCGTGCGCCGGCTGCTGACAGAGCTTACCATCGCGTATGCTCAGCTCTCGCGGCACCGTCAACGCGCACTGCCACCCGCGTGCCACCGTCGGGTTTTCTGCCGTCGCGTCGGGGCAACCAGACCACCCGATCATCAAACGCCGACCCGCAGCATCCTCAAAGGACTGCGGTGCGTAGAAATCAAAGCCGGCATCAACCATCGGAGGCATGCCCTGGCCGACGATCTTAAAGCTCGGCGCCCCCCAATCGGCCTCGATGGAGAACCACACGCACTGATGCGGATTGCGGTAACGCCAGCCATCGGCGGGCACGCCCTGCGGACAGCAAACGAGAATAAGCTCGCCATCGAGCTCAAACAGATCAGGACACTCCCACATAAAGCCAAACTTCTCGCCCAGCTCAATGCGCGTCGCATAGCCCCAGTCCTCTAGATCACGCGAGGTATAGACAAGCACGCAGCCGCGGTCGTCTTTCGTACGAGCGCCGAGAACCATGTAGTAGATACTGTCGTGTTCAAGGATCTTGGGGTCGCGCACGTGCGTACCGATATCGTCGGGGTAATCGACCGGTCCAATAGCTATGCGCTTCTCGCCCAATTCGTCGGGATTCTCGGCAACCATATGAATCTGGTTTTGCTCACGGCCCGTCAACACGTAGTCGTAATCATCACGGTCAAAATGCTTAACGTTGCCGGTATAGAAGTAGTGAATCTTGCCATCACGTACAAAGGCAGAACCAGAATACGCTCCACTCGAATCCAAATCGGAATCGGGGAACAGCACGGGACCGTGATTCTCGTACGTCACAAAATCCTTTGTCGTCAGATGGTTCCAAAGCACTGGACCGCCATGCGCAGCATCGAACGGATCGTATTGATGATAGATGTGATACGTATCACCAATCTGAACCAAACCATTGGGGTCGTTGAGCCAGCCAAGCTCAGGCTCCACATGGAACAAAAGCCTATCGGGGTCGGACGCGATGCGACCCGCCGTCTCATCCTGTCCGGCACGCCACTGCTCATAGTCCGCGCGTGTCACCTTGTTTTTTTGATTAAACATCGCCATGACCTTCTCGTCTATAGGAAAGGACGCTCGACTCACACGAGCCGAACGCCCTTCCTCAAATGGACTTATCCTCAGATTACGCTGAACGGCTCAACTAGAAGCTGACATCGAAGCCAGCGCCAGCGCCCTCTTCATCGGTGGTCGGAACGCCCTTTGCCTTGTTGTAGGCAAAGATCAAGACGATCGGCACGATAAAGGCGATGAGATTGCCAGCCACATACCACACGAGGGTCTCGGGCGTGACGATGAGCAGGCCAAGCACGCCGGTCAGACCCTGACCGATAGCGCGCACCTCAAAGAGCTTGACGAAGGCACCGCCGCAGCCTGCACCGATGCAAGCGCAGAGGAACGGAATGATCGAGTAGCGCATGTTTGCAGCAAAGATTGCGGGCTCGGAGATTCCGACCAGCGTCGGGATAAAGGACGACATGCAGATGTTGCGCTCTTTGGAATGCTTCTTATGAATAAGGTACATGCCGATGGCGCCGCCGCCCTGGGCGATGATGGAAACCGACCAGATGGCCTGGATGTAGTTGAAGCCAGTCGTGGCAACGAGGTTTGCCTCGATACCCTGGATGAACTGATGCGTACCGGTAACGACAAGCGGCTGCAGGAACGCGGCGAAGACAAAGGCACCAAAGACGCCCATCCTGTTGTACAGGATATCGATTACGCCGCCGAGGACGTCGCCGATCAGGTTGGCGAGCGGGCCGAACACGGTGAACAGGGCGACGTTAGCAAGAATCAGGGTAACGGTCGGGACGAAAACGAACGAGACGACCTCGGGGATGTACTTCTGGGCAATCTTCTCGACCTTGGCCATAAACCAGGCAGTCAGGATTGCGGGGAACACACCGCCCTGGAAAGCAACCATGGGAATGGAGAGCGGACCAAAGTTCCAGTACTCAGCACCCGTCGGATCCATAACGAACGTGTTACGGTTCATAAGGCTCGGGTGAACCATGACGATACCGACGAGGATACCCAGGATCGGGTTACCGCCAAAACGCTTGACCGCGCTGTACATAACCAGGACAGGCAGGTAGTCGAAAGTGGTGGCAATAATGGCAAAGAAGCTTGCGAGGTTCTTGAGGAACTCGCTGTGGTCGGCAAGGCTGCCCTCCATGCCGAAGAGTCCGTTGGCAACGATCAGCGACTTAAGGCCGATGATGATAGCAGCGCCGACGAAAGCGGGAATGATGGGGATAAAGATGTCCGAGAATACCTTGAGGACCGAGAAGAACTTGCCCTTCTTGTCCGCCTCGGCGCCCTTGACCTCGGAAGCGCTGATCTCCTTAACGCCCGTCAGAGCCATAAACTCATCGTAGACCTTGTTGACGGTACCGGTACCGAAGATGATCATGAGCTGGCCGCTGTTGTACAGCACGCCCTTGACGCCATCGATGTTCTCGAGCTCGGCCTTGTTGTACTTGCTCGTATCCTTGAGCACCAGACGCAGACGCGTAACGCAATGCGTGGCGCCCTCGATGTTCTCCAGACCGCCGACGTTATCGACGACTTGCTGAGACACTACTTTGTAGTCCATGTTCCTCTCCATTCCCTTACGAAATCATAAGACGTTTTGATGCCATTACAGAGACGCGATCGTTGCATTTGCGCACTTGAGCGTACCGTCGGTGACCGTCAGTGCCACACCCTGGCCCTGCTTATTGCAGAAGCGCGCGTTAAGCGCAACATCATCGACAAAGATGGTCGCGATATCGTCGTCAACGACCAGGCGCACATGATGAGTGCCCTCGCCCTTAAAGAACAACGGACGCTCGAGACCCATGTTGTTGACCTGGAACCACGGATACTGGGGGGCCGCCGTAAACTCGAGCTTGCCCTCACGCAGGTTGGCGCGGAACTCATAGGCAAGACCGGACTCGGCGTCCTCGGCAAGCTTCACCGAGAAGCCGGCAGCGTCACCGGCGAGCTCGATGTCGGCATCGAGCATATAGGTGGAACCGGCATCCGCGGCGAGCACCTGCTCGACCTTGCCCGACTCGCAGGAAAGCTCAAAAGCCTCGACTGCCTTAGCCTCGCCAAAGGCGCCAAGCATGCTGTCAGGGAGCTTGGTGCCGAGCGTTCCGTCGGCACGCTGAACGATCTCGAGAGGCATAAAGGTGCCACCCCACAGGTAAGAGCTGGGATCGCCACCCTCGTCACGCGTAGGAACCCAACCAAAGAGAACGCGGCGCTCGCCATCAAATGCGGTACGCGCGGCATAGTACGCGCGGCCATCGAATGAATCGTCAGCAGGAGTGATCCAAGGACCGTTGATGGAGCGAGACATGCGGTAACGGGTCTTGTTGCCATCACTGTACTCGGAGAACACCAGATACCACCAGTCGCCCATCTTAAAGAGATCAGGCATCTCGAACATGGTGTAAAGGCCCGGATTCCACCAGTCGCCCTGGAACTCCCAGGTATCCAGGTCCTTGGAGGTGAACTTGACCAGACGCCCGGTCATCAGACGCTTGTCCTCGCCCACGCGCGTGCCGAGGATGAGCATGTACTCTTCGTTCTCCTCATCCCAAAGCACAAAGGGATCGCGCCAGTTGCGGTCATCGTAACCTTCCTGGGGCGGAAGCAGCGTCTCGGCGATGTTCTTCTCCCACTTGACGGCGTCGTCACTCGTTGCGTGAAGAAGAACCTGCTTCATCAAGCGTGCCTTGACCTTATCGCGATTGCAACCAGTGTAGAGCGCATGGTACTTGTCGCCCACCTTAAACACCGTGCCGGCATAAACATACTGGTCGACTTCCTCGTCGCCGCCACGCTCAAGGCTCTCGCCAAAGTCTTTGTAATTGACGAAGTCCTTGGTTGTCGCGAGTGCCCAGCCAAACGGCTCTCCGAAAGGTCCGGGGTTTCGCGTGTCACGCTGATGATAGAGATAGAACGTGCCGTCCTCGCCGTACGGCATGATGTCGCCCACCCAAATTCCCTCAGGCTGGTAATACACCTTGTGCATCCGAGACTTCCTTCCCACGTGATACTAACTCGGTACAACTGCAAGATATGTCAATCGTTTTCATATGTCAAACGTTTTCACACCAATACGTCTTTTCGCAGTTCCAGTCGTCGGCAAACGGTTGACATATGCCGGCGAACGGTCATCAGAGGCGTTTGAGGAATTCTTTTGGCACGGGATGAACTACGCGGTTTTGCCCTCAATGAGTTCAACGGGGAGCTTGGTATTCGATTCGGGCTTTTCACCGTTAACAAGAGCGATGATGGATTGCGCCGCGAGCTCTCCGATGCGATCGATATCTTGACGAACGGTTGTTAAGTCAGGCATAAACGTCATAGTGCGGCGGGCGCCATCCGCGCCCACGACCTTAATATCGTCCGGAGCGCTCAAGCCGCGCTGCTTCATCACGTTAAGACAGATAGCCGCCATCGTGTCGTCTCCCGCAAAGATGCCGTCAATATCGGGGTTCTCATCGAGGATCTTCGCAACGACCGCACTCTTTTCGTCATCGGACTTAACGAACTCGACCTCACGGACAAGCGCGGGCAAACCGGCCTGCTCCACAACATCGTGGTAGGCATCGGTACGCTTATTGGCAGGCATGCGCATGCGGCTATTGTTGCGCAGGCACAAGATGCGCGAACACCCGTCATCAATCAGGCGACGCGTGGCAAGTTCGCCGATGCCATAGCTGTCGCTCGCAATCTGAACAGAGGCCTCGCCAAGGTCGCAGTCGATACCAACCAGACTCAAGCCCATCTCGGCATACGCCTCGGCACCGATATTAAGCGAGTTGACGATGACGCCATCAACCATATTGCGTCGAAGCATGTCGATATAAGAGCGCTCAAGCTCGGGTCGATTGGCGCTATTGCACAGCAGCATCTTAAAACCGTTTTCGGCCAGGGTATGCTCAATGACTTGAACCACTTGGGCATGAAACGGACTGCTGACATAGGGGACGATCATACCGATAAGATTCAGGCGACCGTTGAGCATGGCACGGGCGATATCGTTGGGCGTATAGTTGATGCGCTTCATCGCGGCATGGACCTTATCGCGGGTCTCTTGGCTAATATAGCCGCGATTATTAAGCACGCGAGATACCGTAGTAGGCGAAACCCCCGCCACCGCTGCAACTTCCTTGATGCCAGGCTTAGCCGAATCCTTAGAACGAGCGCCCTCGCGAGCCATAGCACCCTCCCCCATCAACATGTCATACGTTTACATACGAACAAAGCATACCCCAACAAGAGCGGGAAGACGGTAACAGTACAAGTAAGTAAACGACTCATCCAAATAATTAGGAGAGTTCCGCCTAAAGGGTGACTACACAGGACCCCGCCGGGGCTGTTTGGGCTATCTCCCAAAACATTCCGTCAGGACGCAAAGAGGCTCGCCGCACGAAGTGCGCAGCGAGCCTCTTTGCATGTCCGAGGACACCAATTTAATTTAGCGTGGTTCCCTAAAGGACGACAACGCAGGAGACCCGGCAAGGCCGGGAGCACTTTGTCTCGCAAACATTCCGCAGCCGCGAAGCGGCGAGGACGTTTGAGAGACAAAGTGCGTAGGCCTTACCGGGTCTCCGGTGGGAGTTGAGTCCCTTTAGAACTTGTCGTGGAAGGTACGCGCAATGACCTCGTCCTGCTGCTCCTTGGTGAGCGTGTGGAAGTTCACGGCATAGCCGGAAACGCGGATGGTCAGCTGCGGGTACTTCTCGGGGTGAGCCTGAGCGTCGAGCAACGTCTCACGGTTGAAGACGTTGATGTTCAGGTGGTGGCCACCCTTCTCGGCGTAAGCGTCGAGCATGTGGACCAGGTTATCGGCCTGAGTCTCGGAAACTTCAGAAACCTTCATAATGTGTCTCCTTCGATCGATAGGCGCCGGCCGAAACCGGCGCACTAATCAGTAATCGTTATTGTTAGTATAGCACTAACAATAGTTACTCGCCCAGCTGATCAAGGTCGATATCGCCAAAGAACACCTGGTCCTCCTTGCCGAGCGCACTCGGGATGATGGAGAAGGTGTTGGAGATGCCGTCCTGAGCATCGCGGAACGGGAGCTTGGAAACCGAAGACAGCGAAGCGATGGCGCCATGGCTATCGCGCTTGTGCATGGGGTTAGCACCCGGGGCGAACGGCTGGCCAGCCTTGCGGCCGTCGGGCGTGGAGCCGGTCTTCTTACCGTACACGACGTTGGAGGTAATGGTCAGAACCGAGGTCGTGGGCACGGAGTTGCGGTAGGTGTCGTTCATGCGGATGTACTCCATGAACTGGTGCACAACGTCGTGAGCGATCTGGTCGACGCGGTCGTCGTCGTTACCGTACTTGGGGAACTCGCCCTCGGTCTCGAAGTCGACGATGATGCCGTTCTCGTCACGGACGGGGTGGACCTTGGCGTACTTGATGGCGGACAGGGAGTCAGCCACGACGGAAAGGCCAGCGATGCCCGTAGCGAACCAGCGGTGCACGTGCTTGTCGTGCAGAGCCATCTGGATGCGCTCGTAGCAGTACTTGTCGTGCATGTAGTGAATGATGTTCAGCGAGTTGACGTACACGCCAGCGAGCCACTTCATCATGTCGTTGTACTTGGCCACAACGTCGTCGTAATCGAGCGTATCGCCCTCGACGGCGCGATACTTGGGGCCGACCTGCTTCTTGGAGACCTCGTCAACACCGCCGTTGAGTGCATACAGCAGGCACTTGGCCAGGTTGGCGCGGGCGCCGAAGAACTGCATCTCCTTGCCGATGCGCATGGAGGACACGCAGCAGGCGATGCCGTAGTCGTCGCCGTGGTAAACGCGCATGAGGTCGTCGTTCTCGTACTGGATCGAGGAGCTGGCGACAGAAGTCTTGGCGCAGAACTTCTTGAAGTTCTCGGGCAGACGGGTCGACCACAGAACGGTCATGTTGGGCTCGGGGCTGGTGCCCATGTTCTCGAGCGTGTGCAGGTAGCGGTAGCTCATCTTGGTAACGAGCGTACGGCCGTCGACACCCATGCCGCCGATGGACTCGGTGACCCACTGCGGGTCGCCGGTGAACAGGGCCTGGTACTCGGGGGTACGGGCAAACTTGACCATGCGGAGCTTCATGATGAAGTGATCCACGAACTCCTGGATCTGCTCCTCGGTGAAGGTACCGTTGGCAAGGTCGCGCTCAGCATAGATGTCGATGAACGTAGAGGTACGGCCGATGGACATAGCGGCGCCGTTCTGCTCCTTGACGGCAGCAAGGTAGGCGAAGTACATCCACTGGATGGCCTCCTGCGTGTTGGTAGCAGGGTTGGAAATATCGAAACCATAGGTCTCGGCCATCATCTTGAGCTCGCCGAGGGCGCGGATCTGCTCCTGCAGCTCCTCGCGATCGCGGATGTTGTCGGCGGTCATGACCGTCGGAGTGGAAGCCTTCTGGGCCTCCTTGTCCTTGATCAGGTAGTCGACGCCGTACAGGGCAACACGACGGTAGTCGCCGATGATGCGGCCGCGGCCATAGCCATCGGGCAGACCGGTGATGATGTGAGCCGAGCGGCAAGCACGCATCTCGGGGGTGTAGACATCGAAGACGCCAGCGTTGTGGGTCTTGCGCTCGAAGGTGTAGCGCTCGACAACGTTCTCGTCGACCTTGTAGCCGTGCTGGCTGGCAGCCTGGCAAGCGATGCGGATACCACCGTTGACGTGCAGCGCGCGCTTGAGCGGCTTGTCGGTCTGGAGGCCAACAATGGTCTCCTTGTCGCGATGGGCATTATCGATGTAGCCAGCGGGGTGGCTCACGATACCCGTGACGGTCTTGGTGTCCATATCGAGAACACCACCCTGCTCGCGCTCCTTAAGCAGCAGGTCGAGAACCTCGCCCCACAGCTCCTTGGTACGCTCGGTCGGACCTACGAGGAACGACTCATCGCCCTCGTAGGGGGTGTAGTTCTTCTGGATGAAGTCTCGGACGTCAACCTCTCCCGTCCAGATGCCTTCCTTGAAGCCTTCCCATGCCTCCTGCATTGTGTAACCACGCTCCTAGTTACGTGTAATGCGGCGCTCTCTCACACCGCTGCTTATTGAATTCTTGAATTATCGGCTTGCACTACCGGCTTCTTCCGTTCTTCACCACACGTTGGTACAGGGAAAAACGTTTGTCCACCTTGGAACTGCAACCCAAAACCCAAGATTTCACCCGTTTGAGAAGGATAACATAGCTACCCCCTTCATCAGGGCTGTTATATGTTTCTTTTTTTATACCATTAGGGCGTTTTTAACAAATCCGCAGGAAATGCGAGCGCGAACAACTACCGTTCACCGATTTGTTTGGTATTTTTCCTTGCCTTTGTACGACGTTCACTCTAGCTGTTATGCCAGCTTTAGCAGGGTAAAGTGTCCCAGAGACCCTACAGAAACTGCAGGGCGGCCACGGGATCCCCCGTGGCCGCCCTGTTGGCGTAGCTAGTTTTTAGCTTTGATTGCCGCTTGGCATTAGGCGGCTGCGGCGGCCTTGTCGGTCGTTGTCTTGCTATCGCCGTTGCCCTGGCCCTCAAAATGCTTGTAGCACCAGCTGGTGACCAGCGGGGTCAAAATAGCCGTCACGATTGCGCAGGCAGCAACCTGTGCCGTAGCCGTCGCGAGCACCGCACCGCCGTACAAGGCCTCGTTGACGCTTGCCATGGCAGCAGGCGTGGCCACATTGGCTCCGGCGCAGCTCGAAATGGCCGCACCTGCGACACCCGTACCGCCCGTGAGCTTATCGACCGCGATAACGGGAATTGCAAAGACCACCGAGCAGATCACGCCGAGCAGAATACCGGGGAGACCGCCATTAATGAGCTGGCCAAAGGTCATGGTCGAGCCCATGGCAAAGAAGACGAGCACGATGACGGCGGAAAGTGCCGGTGCCATCATCTTCTTAAAGCTCGGGAAGAGGTTGCCCAGAATAATGCCGACGACGATCGGCAGGATGGCGCCCACGAGCGACCAGCCGATCGGAGCCTGACCGGCAGCGCCGAGCACGATCATCGTGACCGGAGGGCCGACAACCAGCGTGGTGATGGCGACGGCGCCACGCTCGGCCTCATTGCCCATGGTGCCCATCAGACCAGCGTACATAGCGTTGTTGGCGCCGGTGCAAGCCGCCAGCATCACCATGGCAGAGATGCCAAACAGGTTGTCGTTGAACACATAAAGGATGAGCAGCGACACGGCAACGACCACGATCTGCTTGACGGCGATGATGATGGCGCCGCGTGCAGCGGCGGCAGGAGCACTCTTAAACGAAATCGTCGTACCGACGATGAGCAAAAAAGCGCCCACGAGCGGGCCTGCGCCCTGCTGGGTCATACCAAGCGTAAAGCTGCCGAGCGTTTTGAACAGGTCGGGGAATAGCGTGTTGAGCAGGCAGCCCAGCAAAAGCGGCACCAAAATATTGGCACCCGGGACGGAGGACATCTTAAAGAACGGCTCCTTTGCCGCCGGCGCCTCCACCGCAGTCGATTCACTCATATATATCTCCTTTGGATGCATGCGAATCGTAGCCGCACGCGCCTATGTCAGAAAGAAGGCGACGGTCCCGAGTCGCAGGAGCCGTCGCCGAATAATCATCGCGGGGTATTACCCGTCCAGGACGATGCCGCCGTCGCAGTCACCGATCTCGCCGTTCACGAAGCTGGCGAGGTCGGAAGCGAAGAACAGCACCATCTGCGCAGGCTCGCTGGCCTGGGCAGCGCGGCCCAGAGGAATACCGTTGATGATGCGCTGAGAGTTCTCGTCAGAGAGAATCGAGGTCATATCGGTCAACGTGAGCGACGGGCACACGGCGTTGCAGCGAACGCCAAACTTGCCGCCCTCCTTGGCGACCGCCTTGGTAAGGCCGTTGACACCGGCCTTGGAGCTCGCGTAGGCAGCGGTGCCAAGCAGGCCGCCGCCGATCTTGCCAGCAACGGAGCTCACGTTGACGATAGTGCCGGCATGCGCCGCCTTAAAGTGCGGGTACACGGCGTTCATCATAGTGAAGGTACCGTTGAGGTTGATATCGATAGTGCGGCGCCACTCGGTGTCATCGATCTCGTCGAACTTCTTGGTGCTGATGACGCCAGCGCAGTTAATCAAGATGTTGGTTTGCGGCAGGTCCGTAAAAATCTGCTCGACGGTCTCGCGCGCCTTGGGCGCATCGGCGACATCGAGCTGATAGAACTTGTTGCCCTCGCCAAGCTCGGCCACTGCGGCCTCGCCCTTAGCAGCGTTCCTTGCGATGAGCGCGACGTGTCCGCCGCCCGCGACGATGCCCTTGGCGATCTCGAGGCCAATGCCCTGAGTGCCACCCGTGACAATCGCGGTCTTACCCGTGAAGTCAAATGCCATGACTCCATCCCCCTTTATGTAAGGTGTCTCCTTGCGGGAAGTTGGAGCATCGCACGTGGCGATTATATGAGTCCCAGTCGTCATGGTGGTGACAACCCCTCGCCTAACCGCGGGCATGATAGTTCTTTGAAACGCTTCAGCAATTGAATGATTTTAAGTCTTAATGAGCTCTTAATATTGCCTAGCGGCCAAGTAGATTTTTGGGACATGCCTAGAAATCCACCGAATGGGATGGTTGAGCGGGTGTATCATCTTCCACCGAAAATAGTTTCTAGTGTTAGGGGTTTTCGGTGGAAGATACCGATTTCCATGAGCTTGGGCGTCAGCTCTTTACCGAGTTTGGCAGCATGCACCAGCGCGTTTCGCGCTTTGCCGACCAGGCTCTGGGTGGCGAGATGGCCGTCATGCGCGCCCTCATGCGCGCCGGCGGCTCGCTCACGCCGAGCGAACTCGCTGATCGCGCCTGGGTCTCGAGCGCCCGCATCGCCAATATCCTGCGCGCCCTCGAGGCCAAGGGCTGGGTCGAGCGCGAGCACTCAAAGACCGACCGTCGTCGCGTACACGTCACGGTGACCGACAAAGGATTCCAGGTTATCGAAATCAAACGTCGGGAATTCGAGGACCGCACCGCGGCTTTCCTCGAGCAGCTCGGCGAAACAGATACCCAAGAGATGGTGCGTCTTCTAAGGCGTGCCAATGAAATTATCGACCGCAATCAAGAAAGGAGAGATGCCGAGTGAGGATTCTCAAGCTCTTTAAAAAGCATATCCTGGCACTGATCGCAGCTATCGTACTTATCGTAATCAGCTGTAACGCCGATCTGGCGCTGCCTACCTATATGAGCGATATCGTCGACGTGGGCGTGCAGCAGGGAGGCATCGCCTCGCCCGTTCCCGACACCATTCGCGCCGAATCGCTCGACGACCTCAAGCTCTTTATGAGCGCCAAGGACGCCAAAGCTGTGGAGGCGGTGTTTGGCAAGGCAGACAAAAATGGCATTCGCACGTACAAGGGCACCGAGGACGAGCGCGCCGACGGCGGCAAGATTGCCGACATTATGAGCCTGCCCGAGACTGTCGTCCTTTCGCTCGACCAGGGCATCGACGCCGACTCCATGGGCGACATGATGGGCTCGTCCAGCGAGAAAGACGACAACGCTGCCCAGGCCATGCCTACCCCCGAGCAAATGGCAGCGATGACGCCCGAGCAGCTCGCCGAGATGCAGAAGAAGGCCGCAGCGGCGCAGAACATGCAAAAGCAGATTGATGCCGACGGCGGTAAGATCACCATGAAGAGCCTGCGTCTGGGTGTCGAGGGCGGTCTGGTAGACCAAAGCAAACTCGTCGAGGGCGCCAACCAAATGGCGGACAAAATGGGCTCCATGTCGGGCTCCATCGTCACCCAGCGCGCCGTGAGCTATGTACAGGACGAGTACAAGGCACAGGGCATCGACCCAGCCGACGTGCAGAACGCCTACCTGGGCCGCATGGCGACCACGATGTTTGGTCTGTGCCTGGTGTCGCTCGTCGCCACCATCCTGACCGGTGCCGTGGCTTCGCGCACCGCCTGCTCCATCGCCCGCGACCTGCGCCGCGAGACCTTCAACAAGGTTATGCACTTCTCGCCGGCCGAGGTGGGCAAGTTTAGCCAGGCCTCGCTCATCACCCGCTGCACCAACGACATTCAGCAGATCCAGATGGCCGCAACCCTGTTTATCCGCATGTGCCTGATGGCCCCCGTCATGGGCATCGTCGCCGTCATGCGCGTCCTGGCCAACCACACCGGCCTGGAGTGGACCATCGCCGTGGCCATCATCGCGGTTTCGGCCGTTGTCGGCGTGCTCATGGGCCTCACCATGCCCAAGTTCAAAAAGATGCAGAGCTTTGTGGACCGCGTGAACCTTACCGCCCGCGAGCTGCTCGACGGCCTTATGCCCATCCGCTCGTTCAACCGTGAGGAGCATGAGCTCGAGCGTTTTGACAAGGCTTCGCTCGACCTGATGACCACGCAGCTCTACACCAACCGCGCCATGAGCTTCATGATGCCGCTCATGATGCTCGTCATGAACTGCATCACCGTGCTTATCGTCTGGTTTGGCGCGCAGGACGTGTCCGACGGCGTGATGCAGGTCGGCAACATGATGGCGTTTATCTCCTACACCATGCAGATCGTCATGGCGTTTATGATCCTCACCATGGTTTCGGTTATCCTGCCCCGCGCCGAGGTCGCAGCCGAGCGCGTGGACGAGGTCACCACTTGCCCCACGAGCATCAACGACCCCGCCTCGCCCAAACTGCCCGCGGCCAGCGCGCCGCGCGGTGAGCTCACCTTCCACGACGTGAGCTTCCAGTATCCCGATGCCCGCGCCGATGTCATCAGCGGCGTGAACTTCACCACGCATGCCGGTCAGATGCTCGGCATTATTGGCTCCACGGGCTCGGGCAAGTCCACGCTCGTGCAGTTGATTCCACGCTTGTACGACGTCACGGGTGGCAGCATTTCGCTCGACGGCATCGACGTGCGCGACATGACCCTTTCCGAGCTGCGCCGACGCATTGGCTACATCCCGCAGCAGGGTCGCCTGTTCTCGGGCACTGTCGAGAGCAACCTCAAGTTTGCCGGCAACATGGTGAGCGATGATGACATGCGCCAGGCCGCGCGCATCTCACAGGCCGAGGACTTTATCGCCGAGCGCGAGGGCGGCTACGACTCCCCCATCAGCCAGGGCGGCTCCAATGTTTCGGGTGGTCAGCGCCAGCGCCTGGCCATCGCCCGCGCGTTGGCCAAAAAGCCCGAGGTCGTGGTTTTCGATGATTCGTTTAGCGCCCTCGACTACAAGACCGACGCGCGCCTGCGCGAGGAGCTGGCTAAAAACGTTACCGACGCCGCGCTCGTGGTCGTGGCCCAGCGCATCGCGACCATCATGCACGCCGACCAGATCATCGTGCTCGACGACGGCCACGTGGTGGGCACCGGTACGCACGAGGAGCTGCTGCGCAGCTGCCCTGCGTACCTGGAGATCGCACAGTCGCAGCTTTCCGCCGAGGAGCTGGGGCTTACCCAAGAAGAAATTGCAGCCGTCACGGAAGGAGGCGAGCGCTAATGGCAGACGAGACCAAGACTCAGATTCCCAAGGCCACCCGCCAGCGTGGTCCCATGGGCCGCATGGGCGGCATGCGTCGCGGAGAAAAGGCCAAGGACTTTAAGGGCACCATGAGGCAGCTGCTCGGCTATATCGGCCAGCACAAGATTGCCGTGCTTGCCGCCGTCGCCTTTGCCGTGTGCTCGGTCATCTTTAACATTGTGGGGCCCAAGGTGCTCGGCCAGGTTACCACCAAACTGTTCGAAGGCCTGGTTGCCAAGGTCAACGGCACCGGCGACGTCGACTTTGCCTGGATCGCCAAGACGCTCGGCTTTTTGCTCTGCCTGTATCTGGCAAGCTCTGTTTGCAGCCTCATCCAGGGCTGGCTCATGACCGGCGTCACGCAAAAGATCTGCTATCGCATGCGCAAGGAGATCGCCGCCAAAATCGCCGTCGTACCGATGAGTTACTTTAACGGCCACAGCAAGGGCGACGTACTCAGCCGCATCACCAACGACGTCGATACGCTCGGCCAGTCGCTCAACCAGAGCGTGACGCAGCTCATCACCTCGGTGACGCAGATTATCGGCGTGCTCGTCATGATGCTGTCGATCAGCCTGCCGCTCACCGGCGTCACCGTGCTCACGCTGCCGGCAGCCGCGATTATCCTGACCGTGATGATTCACTTCTCGCAGCCGTACTTCCGAGAGCAGCAGCAAGTCCTGGGCGCCGTCAACGGCATTATCGAGGAGGACTTTGCCGGCCAGAATGTCATTCAGGTGTTCGACCGCGCCGAGGCCTCAATCGAGGAGTTCGACCGTCAAAACGACCGCCTGTTTATTAGTGGCTGGCGTTCGCAGTTCCTGTCGGGCCTGATGATGCCGCTTATGAGTCTGGTGGGCAACATGGGCTACGTGGGTGTCGTCGTGGTGGGCGCGCAGCTCGCGCTGACCGGCAATGCCACGCCCGGCGACATCCAGAGCTTTATCCAGTACGTTCGCAACTTTACGCAACCCGTGCAGCAACTGGGCAACGTGAGCAACACGATGCAGTCGATGGCCGCCGCCACCGAGCGCGTCTTTGAGTTCCTGGCCGCGCCCGAGGAGGAGCAGAAGGCCGACGCGCAGATTCCCGAAAAGCGCCCCGGCCATGTGGAGTTCGACCACGTCAAGTTTGGCTACACGCCCGACAAGACCATCATCCACGACTTTAGCTGCGAGGCACAGCCCGGCCAGACCATCGCCATCGTCGGCCCCACCGGCGCCGGCAAGACCACGCTCATTAAGCTGCTGCAGCGCTTCTACGACGTGGACGGCGGCTCGCTGCGTGTCGAGGGCGTCGATGTGCGCGACTGGGACCGCGCGGCACTTCGCGGCGAGTTTGCCATGGTGCTGCAGGATACCTGGCTGTTTAACGGCACCATCCGCGAGAACATCCGCTACGGACGCCCCGATGCAAGCGATGACGAGGTCGAGGCCGCTGCACGCGCCGCACGCTGCGATCACTTTATCCATACGCTCGCCGGCGGCTACGACTTTATGATCAACGAGGAGGGCACCAACCTGTCGCAGGGTCAGCGCCAGCTCGTGACCATCGCCCGTGCCATTTTGGCCGACCGCCCGGCGCTGATTCTGGACGAGGCGACCTCCAACGTGGATACCCGCACCGAGGAGCTCATCCAGCGTGCCATGGATGCGCTGATGCAGGGCCGTACCAGCTTTGTCATCGCGCACCGCCTGTCCACGATCCGCAACGCCGACGTGATCCTAGTAATCCGCGACGGCGATATCGTCGAGAAGGGCACGCACGACGAGTTGCTCGCCCAGGGCGGCTTCTATGCCGACCTGTACAACTCGCAGTTCGACGAAGCGGCGTAAATTTTGCCGCAGGGTACGAATAACGCCTGAGAACGGGGGACGCAGGACAATCTGCGCCCCCCGTTTTTGTTCTACGGCCCTCGAACCGCCTCCCCTGGGACCTGATTGACAGCCCCTTCGAGGCCCTGTGGGCAAAAAATGGCAAATATGAGTACTGTTACCTTTTTGGTAACAGCCAAAACCGCCTCAAATGCCGCCCCCGCAGCTTGCATGCGCCTCTCAATTAGTCAAACAGCTCTATAGCGGGCTAATATGCGTCGACGTTAATGAACATATTTGCTGTTATGTCCATTGTTTTGCGAAAGTAATATGGCACTACAATAGCAACAGTACTCATATTTGGCATTTTTTCCCACTGGGCTTGGAAAGCGCCGAAGACCTACCGATGCCGGCAAGCAAACCACATCCTGGTGCAAGGGGGACAGGTTAATCTGCACCAACCTGGTGCAAAGTAACCTGTCCCCCTTGCACCAACCCCTTGACAACCCCGGCAACGTCGACGTCTTGGAAACGACAGCGAGCGGGTCGCATTTGAGGCAAGGCGACGTGAAGCGATAGGGCGCTGACCTTTTGGTCGCGCCCTTGAAGTCGAACGTCAGATTGTCCTAATGCGGCCCGCGCAGCGTCGGCCGGTTACGGCGTTTGGTAAAACCGCGTAACTAAATCCGTTCCGCGATCTCGTGGATGAGGTAGTCGGTCTTTTCCCAGCCCAGGCACGGGTCGGTGATCGACTTGCCAAAGACGCCGCCGTCGACCGGCTGGTTGCCGTCCTCCAGGTAGGACTCGATCATAAAGCCCTTGACCAGCTTGGAGATGGACTCGTTGCGGCGGCAGCTGTCGAGCACCTCCTTGCAAATGCGATACTGCTCCATCGGACGCTTGCCCGAGTTGTCGTGGTTGCAGTCGATGACCGCCGCCGGGTTGGCGTAACCGGCATGCTCGGTATAACGCTCGGCCAGGCGCTCCAGGTGCTCGTAGTGGTAATTGGGGTAGGTGCGACCGTCGAGACCAATGTAGCCGCGCATGACGGCGTGTGCGAGCGGGTTTCCGTCGCACTCAACCTCCCAGTTACGGAAGATGAAGCTCTGATGTGCCTGGGCGGCGTAGATGGAGTTGAGCATGACGGTGGTGGAACCGGCGGTGGGGTTCTTCATGCCGACGGGCACCGAAATGCCGCTCGACACCAAGCGATGCTCCTGGTTTTCGACCGAGCGCGCGCCGACGGCAACGTAGCTCAGCAGGTCGACGAGGTACTGGTAATTAGAGGGGTAGAGCATCTCGTCGGCGGTAAAGAAGCCAGTCTCCTCGATGACGCGCAGGTGCATGTGGCGGATGGCCTTAACGCCTTCGAGCAGGTCATCGGGCGCCTCGGGGTCGGGGTTGTGCAGCAGACCCTTGTAGCCGGTGCCCTTGGTGCGCGGCTTGTTGGTGTAGACGCGCGGAATGATGATGAGCTTGTCCTTGACCTCCTCGGCGACCTTGGCCAGTCGGTTCATGTACTCAAGCACCGAGTCCTCGCGGTCGGCAGAGCACGGGCCGATGATGAGCACCTTGCGCGCGTCCTCGCCGGTAAAGACCTTGGCGACCTCGGCGTCGAATGCCTGCTTTTTGGCGGTAAGCTCGGCGGAAAGCGGCATTTCCTCGCGGATCTCCATGGGAATCGGCAGCCTGCGTTTGAAATCCATGGCCATGCGGGGCCTCCTCAATCAAATAAGTCAAAGTGTGAATTGTCGAATGCTCGGCATTATCCGCTGTCGCACGCTAAAGTGCAAGCACGACCAACCAAAAAGGGAACGGATGACACGAGGACTTGCTTACCACGAGAGTGGATAATCTCCCGTTTTCGGCCTATGTCCGCGCCAAAAGCGGGAGATTATCCACTCTCGTCGAGCAAGCGTCCGAAAATCCTCGCTCGTGACCTACCAAAAAGGGACAGGTTTATTCTGGCAGGTTTTATCTGGGCAAACGCCAAAACCACCACAAAGGGGACAGGCACCTTTGTGGTGGTTTGCTCATGGCGGTCTTCTGGCGAAAACTAAGTGAGTAGACTTTTTGCGAAAGGCCAAGCACGCCCCAAAACGCCACAGCTCTGACCTGCGGTTTTATTGAGCATGTACCGCGATGTGCTCGGCAGGTTCCAAAAAGCCTACTCACTTGCATTTGGGGCGCGCCGGATAGGTGAAAATACCACCGCAGAAGAGGTACTTCTTTCGCGGTCTTTCGCGGCATCCTTTGCTACCACGGTTTCAATCGTCTCAATCTGTAACATGTAGAGGTAAAATCGCCGTTTTGCTGTTACAGATCAAGACGATCAACATAGTGCAAGTTGAATAGTCTCAATCTGAAACAGATGGAAACGTTATTACCAGCCAAGTGTTACAGATTGAGATAAACGCAGGAGCGGCAGCGTTAGATCAATCCTCCGCAAAGTAATTCGGAGAGAATCTGGTCCTAGGGTTATCTACCAGGTACGATATGTGCACTTATATTTCGTCTCAAACCCAGGCATTCCGTTCCCGCGTGGGCTTAACGCTGCACCTGTATAGAGGATCGTTTGCCCCGTACGAGAATAAGAGGTTTTGAAAGACAACCTCTTGTATGTCTGGTCGAAGCAATCAACATTCTCGCT
Source organism: uncultured Collinsella sp. (assembly GCA_900544865.1). Taxonomy (GTDB): domain Bacteria; phylum Actinomycetota; class Coriobacteriia; order Coriobacteriales; family Coriobacteriaceae; genus Collinsella. The sequence goes on from UQXA01000002.1 coordinate 82,993, forward strand.
CGGGTAGCTCGCGGTGGAGAACGATTTGTAGGTGTCCAAGACATCCGCCGTCACAAGACGACAAGGTGCAACAGAACCCGTATCTGGCTGCGCCGTCGCATAATTGGGAATTGCGCCCATCGACAGTGCAAGCATAAAACATGCGGCCAATGCCTTCACCAAGTTCTTCGATATATGTCGTTTCATGGTTATCTTCCTCTCCTAGTTTTTGCTGTCGTTCGTCTTGAATAGCTGCGCGTACACATTACCGATCCATTTCGAATCACCTCCCATTTCTCGAGTAACGAAGTGCGAATCATCTCGTGTGAGCAAGACGGAGCCATCGCAGAGCGATTCGAGATTCCCGATAAGATGGGAAGAGATAATGACATGCGCTCCCCTACCTGCTTCATCTCTAAGAGCATTCGAAACGATTGCGACATGTCCCACATCAAGCGCATTCATGGGCTCATCCAAAAGGACGACTTCGCAATAAGACATATAGGCCATCGCAACATTAAGCAATTGTCTATTTCCGTCAGACAACCTAGATACGGGCATATTCTTCAACTCAGTCAAGTCAAAGAGATTAAGCACTTGATCCAAGGTACGAGGCGAATGCCAAATTTTCCTGCATCGATCGAGATGGAAAGCAACGGTCATGTGCCGAATCAATAGAGACGGCCCGTTCGGAACTAAAAAGAAAACCTTTCTCATTTGCTCACAGTCAACGCACGCTTTCGCATGAAAACAGAGAGAACCCAACACGCGGGCTGATTGCCCAGCGTCTCCCCAAAGAGTATTGAGTAACGTTGTCTTTCCATATCCATTTGGAGCGACAAGACCCCATATCTCGCCAGCGGGCATATCAAACTGCAATCCCTTTACGAGCTGATTATTTCCAACCGTCAACGTATCCAGCGACAGGGATAGCACGCTTTTCTCACCCAAACTGCCCGGGCGAATTTGGTTCCAGGCCCAGCGATTCCTACTTTTAAGAAGCGAAAACGAGATGATTCCCAACGCACAAATAACAAATGTGCTCACCACGGCAAAGGCGCAGTGCAATGCATTGGCTTCAGGAACAAGAGACACCTCCGCCCCATTGGCGTAAGAGGCGCCGCCAAGCGCAAGCGAAGAAACGGAATAGCTCGACACCATATACGGCAACAACGCATGCCATGGAGCATCTTTGCTCGCATAAAACGGAAGCTGGCTTATGCCCCCCACAAGAGCGATCACCATGGACGAAATGGCCCTGTTTCTGCTTCCGGCGTACACGCACACGCCCAAGCAAGCAAACATCATCGACAGCACAGCTTCAAAGACGGCAAATAGCCCTAGCTGAACTAACACAGTTCTTTCGACTACGTCACCATACTGAATGAATACGACCGGGTACTCTGTCTGACCTACACCGTTAAACACCGTTGCCAATACAAAACAGGGAGCCAACGCCAGCACCAAAACCAGCATCGATGCAATACCAGAGACGAGAACGCGGCATGCATTCATCTCTAACTTTGACAACAACGCTCGATCGTAGAACCGCTTTCCATCCCCCTCAAGCGACATATAGAGGACGAGAACCGGAACCAAAAGCCACGCTATTGCAGGAACAGCGCCGCAATAATATGCGAGGAGAATCATCCCAGGCATTTTTGTCGTTGAGTCGTACGATTCCGGATAGGTCAGCACTGATATGGCTCTGGGAAGACGCTCTTGGGCTTCAAGCGATAACTCCGAATCAACACCATTCAAATAACCGAGTCGGTATTCCTTGAGCAATAGATTGTCGTAATCGGCAATCGCATCGTAATACCCTCTGGAGTCTGCCTTGCTTTCAAGCGCTCGATCAAGACATGCCCTTTCGTCGGCAATGATGCTGTTGAGCTCCTGTGGGGCAGTGTCATAAACGCCGTCAGAGACTTGAGAGACCAAAAGGGCTCTCTGGTCTTCGATGGAAACTCTACCATATAGATAATCTGCTCCCGTTGGAACGGATAGAAATACCGGGATGCAGAATACGAGCGCGAGCAGCGCCGTCAGCAACATAATTCCCCGGTTGCGCGCAAGAACTTCTAAATTAAGCCGTACATATGTGAGGCAATCACAGGTCTTCACAGCAAGCACCTCCGGTTCGCAACACACGAGTCGTCGGACCCGTTGTCCGGAAGTATCGCCTGCACCGTCAGAACTGTCTGTAGACATGTAGGATGGATTTACAATCTTATTTGTCTACAGGCTTCTACCTGCTATTTTCTATAACATCTGCCATAAGACTAAAAACCCTATCTCTAAGTTCACGCTCCGAGTGAACTCCAAGCAAGGCATAGCTCTTGCTCTTGGCCTCTTTGACGGTTCCCCGAGCAACGTTAAGATGCGCGCAAATCTCGGTGGTTCCCATGCCATCAAAAACGCATGCCATGATGTCGGCATAAAGTGGCGTAAAGCCAAGCTTCAAGAAAACTTCGCGTGCGGCATCGCGTCGATTACCCGCCGGGACTGCATCTTTCGCACGCAAGGATAGCAGCGAATAAGTCAGAAGGATAGGTACGACAAGGAACGCGGTCACGCGTAAAGCAGGCAAAAGGCCGTCAACGGCCTCGCCGCTCCCAACGGACTCAAAGAAAATGTACAGTCGACTTACCACATCGTGAACCCAGAACGTTGCCCCAGCACCCACAGACACCGAAGAAAGAGTAAGTTCGGGCGAAAGGCACAAATGCATTTCAGACGTCCACCGTATAACTGCATGGCAACACAGGGCCAAAAGCACTATAGCTATCGGCAGGATTATCACATCATGCTCAAAGCCAAAGCATATGAGGATTTCCTCGATGCCCATTCCAGACGCATACACAAACAGGAAGCAGGCGAAGACTATCCTGCAGCTCCGATTGGACGATAAGGGCCTCAGTGATTCTGAACGGTGATCATGGCCTTTTGTTGCGTCGAAATGCCACGTATCCTTTGACGAAAGAAGTTCAGCCGTCGCCTCCGAAATGCTTTTATATCCGGTTTTAGTCAAGGCCCGCGACAAATAGGTACGGGCGGTAGACGGGGAAATATCCAAGGCAGAAGCAATCTCCTCGTACGTTTTTCCCTCTATCCTCATAGAGAAAACCGCAGACTCCCTTTGAGAAAAACCCAAAGTCGCAGGGATATCGGCAACTGCAGAGCGTTTTCCTCCTAATTTGGCATCCGCAGAAAAAGCGCTCGTTAAGTCGGGTAACGATCGCATTATGGCCCTGACAAGGATGCTGCCCAAGACAGTCACCAGAAGCAGTGCGATCTCTTGACGCCCACCAAAGCTCAGGAGCACAGCTCCGATGTTTATATTGCGCGAAAACAAACAATCCAAATCAAGAGCAACGGCAGCATTACCAAACGCAAGAGGTTCGACGAGCGAGGCAGCAACCCCCATCTCGGCGTTAACGGAAAGGATAGAACCGATGGACTCCATCAACGAGGCGAGAAGAAACTGAAGGCCAACAAGCAAAGCAATCAAGAGTACAACGGGGCTGTAAAGGGCGAGCTCAGGATACCCATGGAGAACAGGGCCATCGGCTACATGTTTCCCCGTTGATCCCGCACGCATGTTTGTGAATTCACCGCCAAGCGCCCAAGAACAGCAAGCGACAAGCAAGGGGGCTAGCAACAACAAAATGAACGCGAGCGCCGAAACCACACCATGAAATTGATGAAACACATTAAGTGATACCGTGAACATCGCGAGAAGTGCAATATCTACGAGCATAAGTCCAAAAAGCCGTTTGGAAATACCCGGTCTCACGGGGCGAGAGATGAGACCCACACAGAAGCCCGAAAGCAGATGCAGACCGATAAGAACGGTGCCAGAAAGGCCCGCATAAATACTTGGCGCCATACAATACAGACCAGCCGCCCCTATAAACAACATAATTGAATGCCAGAGGAACGAGCGCTTTACGTTTTGTAGATCAGCCGCCTCGATTGCCATAAATTCAAAGCTCCTAGATAGCATTTAGGCTATTTTAACATCGGCCCCAGCGTTAAAAAACTGTTACCCGAATTAATCAATATGCCCCCTCCGCTAAAAGGCACCACGCTCATCCTCCACTTCTGGAAGCGTTAACCTGCCAAAAAGGGACAGGTTTATTTTGGTAGGTTTTATCTCGGCAAACACCAGCCGCTCCGAGAGAGCTGTTTTCCCTCGCGGCGGTCTTCTAGCAGAAAAAACCAAGTGAGTAGGCTTTTTGCAGGAGGCCAAGCACGCCCCAAAACGCCACAGCCCTGACCTGCTGTTTTATTGGGCGCCACCCGCGATGTGCTCGACAGATCCAAAAAAGTCTACTCACTTGGTCTTGAGGCTCATCAGTCAGGCAAAAAAACGCCGCGAAGGGGGGCTGGACTCCCTTCGCAGCGGTTGTTCGCACTGGTTTTGCGACGATTTTGCCCGCTTGTTACTCGCTGTGGCGGGTGGCGATGGCGGCTCGCACTATGCCGGTGCTCATGAGGTAAGTTACCAAGAAGTAGCCGCCGTAGGATGCCAAGAAGATCGCGCAGGTGAGGCCCACGGTGCCGCCGATGCTCATATGACCGAACGTGCTCACCAGGTCGATAATCACCTTGAGCGCCACAAAGGAGTGCGCCAAGCCCACCGCCAACGGGAACAGGAAGAACACCGCTTGCTGTGCCATCACCGAATGGCGGATCTGGCGGTCGTCACAGCCGATCTGCGCCAGCACACGATAGCTGCGGCTGCCGTCGGCCACATTGGAGAGCTGCTGGATCGACAGAATCGCCGCGCATGCAACGACCAATACAAAGCCGCTGTAGATGGCTAGGTAGCTAATAAGACCCTTCATTTGCGCTGCCTGCGTGTACATCTCGGAGCGTGTGATAAAGAGTCCCCACGACCCCGGCTCCTTGCCGTCAACGAGCAGATTGTCGAGCGCAGTGTATTTAATGCTCTCGTCTGCCTCGGTCGCATCCATCCCCTGTTTGTAGTTAACGAGCAGGCTACTGGAATACGGTTGCAGATTAAGTTGGGACAACAGCTCGTCGGCAACGACGACGGTACCCGGATTACTGCCCATCGCCGAGTTGGCGATGGCAGCCGTATCCTCGTCCGACTTGTCGCCAGCGGGCTTGAGTGTATGCCCGCCCAAGGTAAGGGCATGGCCGCCAGCCATATACTTGGTGTACATGTCGACCAGCTCGCCGCCCATATCACACGTGAGCAAGTACTGGTCGCGACCAATGCTCACCGGCTCCTTGCCCATCATCTGACGCAATTTGTTGTACTGACTTGCCGGCGTCACAGACAGGCCTGTCGTGTCGGCGTTGCTACCCTCGAGCGCCTTGGGGAGTTTTTCGCCCATGATCTTGCACATCTCACTTGGAGTCACCGAAGGATCCGAGCCGCCAAGCGGATAACTCAGATACGAATCGATCTGCACATGCTCACCGGCAACATCGGCGATATTGACCTTCTTGCCGGTCTCGACGCTGTTGTCCGCCGACTTACCATAAATACTCTCCGTATCATTGTCCGGATCGACAAGCTCACCATGCCACGCAGAGTACAAGTCGACCGTTGCGTCGGCCGGCACCATACGATCGGCCTCAGACGGGTCAGCATACTCTTTGTAATGGTCGAGATCATCGGGCGTGTAATAGCTATACGTCTGCGACATATCGGCCGGCGTATAGCGCTCCAGGTTCTCGTTCATCACGTTGGCGATCGACATACCGCACGTCACCGAGGTAATGGCGAGGAACAGGATCATCGCGATGACGCCCATCGAAAAGCACACCGTGTTGACCTTGGCCGCAAGCTGGCGCACGGTAAACATGTTGAGACCGCGCCAATACACACCGCGCAGGCTCTGCAGCAGCTTGATGAGCATGCCCGAGAGTCCCCAGAATAGGGCAAAGGTGCCCACGGTAACCATAGCGGTCGTGATGCCAAACTGGTTCATAGCCTCTTGCAGCTTGCTGTCCGTCTCGGTGAGCGGGAACCCATCACGTAGCAGACGGTAATAGGCCACGCCCACCAGCACCACGCCCACGGCAAAGATGGCAATCGCGATCCAGGGGTTGCGTGTCTTGATCCTCTCGTTGCGACGCTCGGCACCCATGAGCTCGATGAGTTTGGTGCGACGCACGGCGAGAAGGTTCAGCAGCAACGTGAGCACAAACATTACGAACATGCAGGCAAGGGTCAGGTTGAACGCATGCACCGAGAAGAAGAAGTGGAAATTGGCGATCTGTGTCTTAAAGAGCGAGGCCGTAAAGAATACCATGAGCTGAGAGAGCCCCACGCCCAGCACGATGCCGGCGACAAAGGCGCCGACCGAAACGATCACGGTCTCGAGCGCCATGATCGTGGCGACGCGCCCGCGCCCCATGCCGAGTACCTGGTACAGGCCAAACTCCTTTTTGCGGCGTTTCATGATGAAGTTATTGGCGTACACCATCAAAAAGGCCATGACGCCGGCCAAAAAGTACGTGAGGTAGCCGAGCATGGTACCCATGACCTCGGACAAGCCCGCTTCCTCGATGCCGGCGATGTCGACCTGCATCGAGACGGTGTTAAAGGCATAGAAGACCGTGACGCCCAGGGTGAGCGTCAACAAGTAAACGAGGTAGTCGCGGCCAGCGCGGCGGACGTTGCCCCAAGCGAGTTTACAGAGCATCGGAGCCCTCACCGCCCATCATGGCAACGACCTCCATAATGCGGTCGAAGAACTCTCGGCGGTCGGTGTCGCCGCGGCGCAGCTCGGTGAAGATCTTGCCGTCGCGAATAAACAGCACACGGCTCGTGTAGCTGGCGGCAAAGCTGTCGTGCGTAACCATGAGCACGGTGGCGCGCAGACGGCGGTTGAGGGCCTCCAGGCTCTCAAGCAGCAGGCGAGCGCTCTTGGAATCGAGGGCGCCGGTGGGCTCGTCGGCCATGATCATGGTGGGGTCGGTGACAAGCGCGCGACAGGCGGCAACGCGCTGCTGCTGGCCGCCGGACATCTGGTAGGGATATTTGTCGAGCACCTGGCTCACGGACAGACGCGCGGCCACATCCTGCACGCGGGTCGAGATCTCTGCCGAATTTGTGCGGGCGATGGTGAGCGGCAGGGCGATGTTCTCGCGTGCCGTGAGCGTATCGAGCAGGTTGGAGTCCTGGAAGATAAAGCCGAGCTCCTCGCGGCGGAACTGCGAAAGCTTAGCCTGCTTCATGCGCGTAACGTCCTGCCCGTTGATGCGGATGGTGCCGCTCGTGGCGCTATCGATGGTCGAGACGCAGTTGAGCAACGTCGACTTGCCCGAGCCCGAGGCGCCCATGATGCCAACGAATTCGCCGCGGTTGACGGTAAAGCTGACGTCGTTGAGCGCGCGGGTCACGTTGCCCAGCGCTCCATATACTTTTTCGAGATTCGCGACCTCCAGTACCGGGGTCGCCATGTGCGTGGTTTGCATACCGAGTCCTTTCTTGCGATTAGTCTACGGCATCTATAGTCGCAAGAAGCCGAGTCGGCTACCATCGATATGGCTTACGGTTGCCTTACCGTTGTGTAAGGTAGGGGTAGCCACCCTGTTACGTGTTGATGTTGAGAGAGGACTCCTGTTGAAGACTGTTCATGTTGCCGCTGGGATCATTCGCAAGGAAGGATCTGATGAGCTGCTTGCCGTGCAGCGCGGCTACGGCGACATGCAGGGACTTTGGGAGTTTCCCGGTGGCAAGCTCATGCGCGGCGAGTCGCCCGAGGACGCCGTACGCCGCGAGCTTATGGAAGAGTTGCAGGTCAAAGTCACCAATCTGCGCGATTTCTATACCGTTGAGTACGACTACCCCGATTTTCATCTCTCCATGGAGTGCTACTACTGCTCGCTGGCTAAAGAGTCTGGCGAGCCCCAGAAGCACGACCGCCAGCTCGATATCCGCTGGATTCCGCGCACCTCGCTTGCCACCGTTGAGTGGATGCCCGCCGACAAGGGACTCATTGATGCCCTAATTGAGTTGAAGGAAGACCGGCTCGAGGCAAGCGACACTGCCAACGACGCCGAGGCCACCACGACCGATGAGCCCGCTTCCAAGCCCAAGCGCACACCTAAGCGCCGTAGCAAAAAGCGCCCCAAACCAGGTCTGCTCGACGGCATCGACACCTCGGACCTTTCCGCCGACGAGCGTGAACTCGTGCGCCGTCGCGCCGCTATCAAAAAGTCCATGAAGGGCAACAAACGCGCCAACACCAAACCCGAGCTGCTCGTTCGCCAGCGCCTACGGGCCGCGGGCCTTACGGGCTATCGCTTGGAATGGAAGGTTCCCGGCAAGCCCGACATCGCCTTCCCCGGCCGCAAGATCGCCATCTTCGTCAACGGCTGCTTTTGGCACCGCTGCCCCAAGTGCAACCCTAGCCAGCCCAAGCGCAACGTTGAGTTTTGGGAGGCAAAGTTCCGTCGCAACGTCGAACGCGACCGAGCCGCCGTGGCAGCACTCACTCAAATGGGCTGGACACCCATAACCATCTGGGAATGCGAGCTCAAAAAGGACCGCATCGACGCCACCATGGAAAAGGTCATCGAGCAGGTGCGGGCCGCAGAGCCGTAGCGCTAGGAACGAGCCGTCCACACGCCCCGCACAGGCGAGCCACATCCGCACCACAAACCTTAGAAAGTCCTTAAGCTCAAAACCTTTCAAGAGTGTTACTCGATACTTCTGACCTGCAGTTTCATCGTAAAACCAAACCAGGTTAAGCCTTTCTTTAGCGCTTCTTTGCAGCAGCCGCGGCATAATACTGCCAGCGCACGGGACCTAGCAGCACACCCCATGCGCAACCTTTTGGTGGACATCGAGGAGGCCGCATAAGCATGCATTCTTCCAATGACGCAGCACAGCAGCCATCCCTAAAACATGCAGACCTTTTCTCCTTCCCCCCGACACAGAGAAACGGCCTCCTCGACTCCCCCACCACAAAAACCAAGCGCTCAACCGACCAGAGCCACAACTTGCGAGCATCGTTCGAAAAGCTCCAAGCATCCCTAGACAAAACCTTCCCCAACCAAGCCCGGGCATACTAATCCCCCATCAGCAAAGAAGCCCTAACGCCCCACCCATTTCCGCCCTAACGCCACAAGGGCGACGATCTCGAGCAGGTCACCTTGGGAGGGACGAGGGCTTAGTTCCCCAATCTTTCCGCAGGGGGCAAAAAGCCTCGCCGCACGAAGTGTGCAGCGAGGCTTTTTGCATGCCCGAGGACGATTGGGGAACTAAGCCCTCGTCCCTCCCCGGGATATGTAGCGAGTCGGAGTGCCCTTGCTGTTACTCTGCCTTGCCCACAGAGTTAAGGTTGGTCATGCGGATCTTAACCAGCTCGGTGATCTCACGCATACCCTCCTTGGCCGGCTTCTTGGGATCGAAGCAGGCAGGGTTCTCGGCCATGTAGGCCATGAAGCCCTTGGTGTAGGCCTGACGCAGCTCGGTGGCGTAGTTAACCTTGCAGATGCCGTTCTTCACGGCCTCGGCGACCTGCTCATCGGGCACACCGGAGGTGCCGTGCAGAACCAGCGGCACGTCGACGGCGTCGCGGATGGCCTTGACCACGGACTGCTCGATGTGCGGATCGCTCGTGTACACACCATGGCTGGTGCCAACGCCAATGGCCAGCGAGGTGCAGCCGGTACGCTCGACGAACTCCTTGGCCTCGGCAGGATCGGTGTAGGGGCTCTCACCCTCAACCGCGGGACCGTCGTCCTCCTTGCCGCCAACCTTACCGAGCTCAGCCTCGACGGGCACACCCATGGCGCGGCCAGCGTCGGCGACGGACTTGGTCAGGGCGATGTTGTCCTCGAAAGACTCGTGCGAACCGTCGATCATGACGGAGGTGTAGCCAGTGCGGAAAGCCTGCATGCAGCGGTCGTAGCCATCGCCGTGATCGAGGTGCAGGGCGACGGGCACGGAAGCGCGCTCGGCGGCAGCCTTGACCATGCCGTAGAAGTAGTCCAGACCAGCGGTCTTGATGGTGCCCGGGGTGGTCTGCATGATGACGGGGGACTTGGTCTCCTCGGCAGCGGCCAGAACGGCCATAACAAACTCGAGGTTCTCGACGTTGAAAGCGCCAACAGCGTAGTGGCCGGCCTGAGCGTCCTTGAGCATCTTTTCGGTGGTAACAAGTGCCATGAGCGTTTGCTCCTCTCCCTCGCCCGCATCTGGACATCGGGCGTAGTTGTTCACAAGGCGTTTTACCTTGCGTTTTGCTGCGCCCATTGTATGAAATTCAGCAGCTTTGCACGCGCGAGATATTGAGCCCATGCAGGTCAATACAGTCATTTTTGAAAAGCAAACGGAAGAAATTTGAGCCGAGTGAACATGTTCGATATTGAATTTTGGGCGTTCAGCGTCTTTCTTTTATAGAAAAGATAAGTAATCGAAAGGTGTTTTCTTACCCAAAAAGAAAATGAACGAAAATAGAGTCAACACAATTCCTGCATATTTAGCCGAGAATGGAGCAGCCATGACCCAAGCTACCAACCGTGCTTTTGCCGACGAACGCCGTACCGCCATTATGGAAATGCTCGAGCATAATGCCTCGGTGCAGGTGGCAGAAATTGCCCAGACCTTTGGCGTGTCCTCCGTCACCGCCCGCGCCGACCTGGACGCGCTCGCCGAAGCAGGCAAGCTGCGCCGCACACACGGCGGTGCCGTCTCGCTCCACAAACGCCTGACCGTCTCCACGCAGGACCGCCGCATCAATATCAACGTCGCCGCCAAGCAGGCCATCGCGCAAAGCGCCATCGAGCTTGTTAATGACGGCGACACGCTGCTCGTCGACTCGGGCACCACGGCGCTCGAGTTTGTCCGGCTCCTCGATCAGCGCGACGGTATCACCGTCATCACCGCCGACATTACCATTGCCGATTACATCGACGAGAGCATGCCCTCGGTCGATGTCGTCATGCTGGGCGGGGCACTGCGCAAAGGGCATCGTTATCTGTACGGACCGCTCACTATGCAGGCGCTCCAAATGGTCCACGCCGATCTGGCCGTCATGTGCCCCGGCGCCTTTGTCTCCAGCTGCGGCTTTACGACCGACTTTCCCCAGATGGCCGAGACCAAAACGGCGATGATCGCCGCGGCCCATCAAAGCGTCGCCCTCATGGACGCCAGCAAGGTTAACGGACGCGGCATGTACCGCTTTGCTGAGCTGGCCGATGTCGACACCATCGTGATGGACCGTGACCCCGATCATGCCGTCGCCACCTCAATCGCCGAGGCCACCGACAGCGCACGTCCAGCCCTCATCATCGCCACCAGCTAAAACAAAAACCACCACAAAGGTGCCTGTCCCCTTTGTGGTGGTTGTGATGGTTGAGCGTCAAAAGTGAACGTGTCGCTACTTGGACAGCTCGTCGGCGAGGGCCTCGATCTGGGCGCGCGAGGCGTCGTTGAGCGAACCCAGGACGGTCACTTTGTTCTGCGTCAGGGTGATGTTCTTCATGCCCTCGAGCTCCTTGGTCATAACTTTGGCAGCCGCGGGTGCCCAAGAGCCGGCCTCGACGAGCGCCACCGTACGGTTCTGGTAGGCGTGCTCGGCGAGCGTATGGATGAAGGTGCTCATGCACGGGAAGATCTCGCCCTGATAGGTGATGGAAGCGAGCACCAGGCGGTCGTAGCGGAACGCATCCTCAACGGCCTCGGCCATGTCGTCGCGAGCCAGGTCAAAGACGGAAACCTTCTGGCCGCGAGCCTCGAGCGCTGCAGCGAGCTCCTCGACGGCAGCCTTCAGATGGCCGTACACGCTCGCATAGGCAATCGTGATGCCCTTGTCCTCGGGCTGGTAGCTCGACCAGGTGTTATAGGTGTCGAGGTAATAGCCCAGGTTCTCGGTCAGTACGGGGCCGTGGAGCGGACAGATGATCTGGATATCCAGATCGGCGGCCTTCTTGAGGACGGCCTGCACGAACTTGCCGAACTTACCGACGATGCCAAAGTAGTAGCGGCGAGCCTCACAAGCCCACCCTTCCGGATCCTCGATGTCGTTGGCGCCAAACTTGCCAAAGCCGTCGGCACTAAAGAGCACCTTGTCGGTGGACTCGTAGGAGAAGATCACCTCGGGCCAGTGAACGTTGGGGGCGCCGATAAAGGTCAGGCTGTGGCCGCCCAGGTCGAGCACATCGCCCTCTTTGACGACCATCTTGCGCTCGGGGTAGTCGGTGCCAAAGTAGTTGACCATCATGCGAAAGGCGCCCATGCTGGCCACAATCTGTGCCTGGGGATAGCGCTCCATAAAGGCGGCGATGCCGGCGGAGTGATCGGGCTCCATGTGATGGACGATCAGGTAGTCGGGCGTACGGCCATCGAGCACGGCCTCGAGGTTGCCGAGCCACTCGTCGACAAAGTCAGCGTCAACCGAATCGGCGACGGCGATCTTGTCGCCCAAGATAACGTAGCTGTTGTATGCCATACCGTTCTCGGACACGTCGTACTGGCCCTCGAACAGGTCAATGTCGTGATCGTCGACGCCAATGTAGCGGATATCCTTGGTGATCTCCATCAGGCAAAGCCTCCTAGATAGACAAAAGAGCCCGTCTATCATAGCACTCGCCTTCATAGCCACGGCTATCTGTCAGCATCCTTACCGATTGTAATTGAGGCGGAATATACTGCCGTTGACCTGTGCAAACTATGAGCGCGGTATCGCCGTGCTATGTCGAATAATGAGTTGGCCGGGAATACGAATGGCAACGGTTTTGCCCGCCGTACCCGCCTCGGGAACCGCATGCTCGAACACCTCGCGTCCGCGCTGATGTAGATCGAATCGCACGGTCGTGAGCTCGTTGTGTGCTACAAAATCATCGAGCGAATCATCGACGCCCACCACGCTCACGTCCTCGGGCACGCGCAGACCGCTATCGCGCAGCGCTGCAATCGCGCCATTTGCCATCTGGTCGTTTGCCGCATAAATCGCCGTCATGGTGCGATCGTGCTCGGCCAGGTACCTGCCGGCCTCGTAGCCGCTGTTGGCAGACCAGTCGCCCTCGAGCGGCTCTGCCGGCTCGATGTGTTTACGCTCGAGTGCATCCTGCCAACCGGCACGACGAAATTGCTCGTCGACCGAGAACGACGGGCCGCCAATATAGCGAATCTGCTCGTGCCCCAGCTCAAACAGGTGATCCATAAGCAATAGCGAGCAGCCGTAATGGTCGGAATCGACCGTGGTCACCCGCGGGTGCGCATACATGGTAACGATGACCGTGCCAATGCCCGGCAGTGGATCAAACGTCTCAAAATCGGGCGCCATGCGGCTCATGCCGATGATGATGCCGTCCACCGGCAATGCGGCCATACGACGCGTGGCCTCGGCAAGCGAGAATTCCTCGGTCTTGGACATCTCGACCAGCGTGATGGCGCAATTATGCTCGCGAGCAGCGCTGGCGATGCCGTCGATCATTGAGAGGTTGCCAAACTTGGTGACATCGTTGATGCATAGGCCTACCGAATGGTAACGGCCGTCGCGCAGCGAGCGACCGGCATAACTCGGACGAAAGCCGAGCTCTTGCATAGCGGCCTGCACGCGCTGGCGCGTCTGCTCGTTAACGTTGGGCAAACCGTTGGCGACGCGCGAAACCGTCTGCTGCGAAACGCCAGCAGCACGGGCGACGTCGGCCATGGAGACCGGACGCGTACCTGTATCGTTGGACGGGCGCCTTGCCACAGGATCACCTTCACCCTTGCGAGATCTGAATAGCGTGAATGCCGGCCCGGGCAGAAATACATCCCGCGCCGAGGCCCGCTATCGTCGGACGCATGTTAACGTACTCTACTTTTTCTATCTGCATCTCTTCTGCTTTATAAGTCCATACGGCAGTACCGTTCACGGCTGTATTTCTACCGATTACCAGATTCTCAAAAAGTGACAAGCGATGTGTTATGAGTACGTTAACATAGCCCGTAACGTGCGGTATCGTGAACACTTGGTTCATGCCGCTTCAAGTTGTTAACGTACTCATAACGACGCAAAACCCACCCGTGCGCGCCAAGGAAAGGACTCCCATGACCACCCCCGACGAAAAGACATTCGCCACGCTCACCAAGCTGTTCGAGGAGGAGTTTGGCCCCATCGGCGACCGCCAGGTGCTCTACGTGCACGCGCCCGGCCGTTCCGAGATCAGCGGCAACCACACCGACCACGAGGGTGGCCACGTTATCGCCGGTTCGCTCGATGTCGCTGTCGACGGCATCGCCGTGGCAACCGACTCCAACAAGGTTCGCGTCGCCGACGAGGGCTATCCTACGTTTGAGATCACGCTCGACACGCTGGATGTTCAGGAGTCCGAGAAGGGCACGTCCGCAAGCCTCGTCCGCGGCATGGCCCACGAAATCGCTACTCTTGGCGTTGAGCCCCACGGCTTCGACTTCGCCTTCACCTGCTCCGTCCCCTCGGGCGGCGGCCTTTCCAGCTCTGCCGCCGTCGAGGCCGCATACGGTCGTGCCATGGAGACGCTCTGGGGCGCGCCCGCCATTGAGCCCGTCACGCTCGCGCAGATGAGCCAGCGCACCGAGAACAACTATTACGGCAAGCCCTGCGGTCTGATGGACCAGGCCGCCGTATGTCTGGGCGGCCTTGCCTACATGGACTTTGAGGACCAGGCTCAGCCTAAAACCCAGAAGCTCGAGCTCAACTTTGAGGATCACGGCTATGCGCTTGTGCTCGTTAAAGTGGGCGCCGACCACGTGGCCGCCACCGACGACTACGCCGCCGTTCCGCGCGAGATGCAGGACGTCGCCGCCGAGTTTGGCAAGGCACGCCTGTGCGAGGTAAACGTTGCCGACTTTGACGCCAAGCTCCCCGAGCTGCGCGCCAAGCTGGGCGACCGCGCCTGCCTGCGCGCCGTTCACTACTGGTACGAGAACGGCCTGGTCGACAAGCGCTGGGCAGCTCTGAACGCCGGCGACATCGACCAGTTCCTGGTCCTGACGCGCGAGTCCGGCGCCAGCTCTGCCATGTACCTGCAGAATGTTGTTGCCAAGCTGGGTTCCGAGCAGCCTTCCATGTATGCCCTGGCGCTGGCCGAGCACGTGCTCGACGGCCGCGGCGCCGTCCGTATCCACGGTGGCGGCTTTGGTGGCACCATCCAGGCCTTCGTGCCGCTCGACCTGGTCGACACCTTCATTGCCAAGATGAACGGCTGGCTGGGCGAGGGCTCTGCCCGTCACTACGCCATCTCTGACAAGGGGGCTTACGCGGCATGGCTGTAATGACTGACGTGCGCGAGGCCGCACAGAACCTGATCGAGTACGCCATCCACCGATCGATGATCGGCCAGGACGACCGCATCTGGGCATACAACACCATTTTGGAGTGCATCGGCGCTACGGGACCGGCGCTCGACATGGCCTGGGCGCTCCAGGTTGAGAAACTATCGCTCTTGCACCCCGATACACTCCCCGACTTTGATCTTGAAGGCACGCTTGCCGCGCTTTCCGAGGCCGCCGTTGTCAACGGTGCCGCCGAGGACACGACATCGGGCCGCGACCGCATCGCCATGCGCATCATGGGCGTGCTGATGCCGAGGCCTTCGGTTGTAAACGAGGAATTCAACGGCCGCATTGGTGTCAACGAGCCCCGCGCCGCAACCGACTGGTTCTACGGCCTGTGCTGCGACGCCGGCTACGTGCGCCGCGCCGCCATCGCGCGCAATATCAAATGGAGCACCCCCACCAACTGGGGCGACCTGGAGATCACCATCAACCTGTCAAAGCCCGAAAAGGATCCGCGCGACATTGCCGCGGCCGGCGCCGCAAAGAACACGGGCGAGAAGTATCCCGCCTGTCAGCTCTGCATTGAAAACGAGGGCTACCCCGGACGCTCCGCCGCAGCCGACGGTGGCGCTCACCCCGCCCGCCAGAATCTGCGCGTTATCCCCATCCAGCTCGACGGCGAGCGCTGGGGTTTCCAGTACAGCCCGTATGCGTATTTTAACGAGCACTGCATCACGATGAGCTCCGAGCATCGCCCGATGCACGTGGACCGCAAGGGTCTGACCTGCCTGCTCGACTTTGTCGACCTGTTCCCGCACTACTTTATTGGCTCCAACGCCGACCTGCCTATCGTGGGCGGCTCGATCTTGTCGCACGACCACTTCCAGGGCGGCTCGCACGAGTTCCCCATGATGCATGCCGCCGAGGTCTCGCAGTTTAGCGTGCCCGGTTTTGACCAGGTCAGCGGTACCGTGCTGCAGTGGCCGCTCTCGGTGCTGCGCCTGCGCTCGCATGACCGCGCCCAGCTGCTCGACGCTGCCGAGAAGATTATCCTCGCCTGGCGCGAGTGGACCGATGAGTCTGTGGGCGTCATCGCGTACACAGCCGATGGCGTGGCGCACAACACCGTGACGCCCGTCATCCGCCGCGTCGACTCTCGCGGAAATGCCGGCGGCGAAATCTACGAGGCCTACCTGGCGCTTCGCTGCAATATCACGACCGACGAGCACCCGCTAGGCGTTTTCCACCCGCATGCCGAGTACCACCACATTAAGAAGGAGAACATCGGCCTGATCGAGGTCATGGGCCTGGCCATTTTGCCGCCACGCCTGGTTCCCGAGCTCGGCGCCGTCCGCGAGCACCTGCTGGCCGCCAAGGTCGACGCAAGCTACGACCTTGGCGCCGCACTCGAGGGCGACGACCTTTGCCGCAGCCACGCCGCATGGGCCGAGGATGTCTTTGCACGCCGCGCCGATGAACTTACGACCGACAACGCCACCGATATCCTGCACGAGGAGGTGGGCGTGGTGTTTGGCCACGTGCTCGACAACGCCGGCGTCTTTAAATGGGACGAGGCAGGACGCGCCGCCCAGCAGCGCTTTATCGACTCGCTGTAGAGCACAGACCCGGACGCTCAACGGCAGCCCCCACGACATAGCCACCTACACGACAACGGCGCCCGCCGGCAACATCGCCGGCGGGCGCCGTTTTCTGATGCAAGGGTAGCTAATTTGCACCAAAACAAGGAGTGTTCCAAACTGCCGGCAGAGAAGGAGCGCCCCAGGTGCCGACCTAAACCCCACATTATTCGATGGAAAAACGTGGTTACCTCCCACATTATTCGATGGAAAAACGTGGTTTACTCCCACATTTTTCGATGGAAAGACCAAGACGGTCTTATACTAACCATGATCGTTAGGGGGCAGTATGCAGCGACAGCTAATGGACGAACTCATCGCTTGGAAATCTAGGGCAAACCGCAAGCCCCTCCTGCTTAAGGGGGCCCGCCAGACGGGAAAAACCTGGCTTCTCAACGAATTCGCAGGCCAGCAGTATCAAAACGTCATCCGTTTTGACTTTATGCTCGAACCGGGCGCACGTTCGCTGTTCGACGGAAGCCTTGACCCCAAACGCATCATCTCCCAGATAGAGCTCCTGCGCGGCCAGACCATAACGCCGACAGACACGCTCATCATCTTCGACGAAATCCAAGAGGCACCGCGTGGCATCACCTCGCTCAAATACTTCAACGAGCTGGCGCCGGAATACCATATCATGGCAGCCGGCTCCTATATGGGGCTCGCGCTCCGACGCGAAAACGAGTCGTTCCCCGTCGGCAAGATCGACCAGCTTACCATGCGCCCCATGGGGTTTGTCGAGTTCGTTCGTGCCGTCGATGGCGATCCGCTCGCAGATGCCATCCTTGCCGCAGACATGGACCTGCTGGCGAATGTTTCCGAAAAGCTCGAGCGCCTGCTCAAGGAATACCTCGTTGTCGGTGGCATGCCAGAAGTTGTCTCCGCTTTCGCCGCCTCCCACGATTTCATCGAGGCCCGCAGGCTTCAGCAGCAAATCATCGAAGCTTATGAATCCGATTTTGGCAAGCATGCGCCAGCCCGCATCGTCGAGCGCATGAGGCTGGTTTGGAAATCCCTTCCCGGCCAGCTCGCAAAGGAAAACAAGAAGTTCGTCTACGGCGCGCTTCGTCCCGGGGCGCGCGCACGCGATTTTGAGGAAAGCCTCCAGTGGCTCATGGACTATGGAATCGTTCATAAGGTACCACGTGTTTCCGCTCTAAAGGCGCCGCTCTCGAGCTATGAAGACCTCTCGGGCTTCAAACTGTTCTGCATCGACACCGGCATCCTCGGAGCGCTCTCCGGCCTCACGCCAGCCATTGTTCTGAACGGGCCCGCTGTTTTTACGGAGTTCAAAGGCTCGCTGACCGAGCAATACGTCGCACAGGAGCTTTTGCTCCAAGGCAATACTCCCGCGTATTGGTCATCCTCCTCCGGCAATGCAGAGACTGACTTTGCCGTCGACCATGCGGGGACCGTGCTTCCGCTCGAGGTCAAGGCGGCAGAGAATCTCAAAGCAAAGAGCCTGAGGATTGCCTGCGAGAAGTTCAAGCTCGAGCGCTGCGTGAGAACATCGTTAGCGGCATATAGAGACGAAGGCACGCTCGTCAATATTCCGCTCTGGGAGATTGGGCAAATCGACAAGCTGGCATAGGCGCTGTGGAGGGGGTGCCCCGTAAGGAGTGTCCCAAACTGCCGGCAAAAAAGGAACGTCTCTATCTGCCGCATTCCCGAAGCAAGGCAACGCCGATGTTTTGGCAACGGCAGCGAGCGGGCCGCATTTGAGACAAGGTGACGTGAAACGAAAGGGCGCTGACCTTCTGGTCGCGCCCTTGAAGTTGAACGTCAGATTGTCCAAATGCGGCCCGCGCAGCGTCGAGCCGTTACGCGGTTTGGTAAAACCGCGTAACCCTAAAGCTCCGTTACTTCAACGTTGTTGTAGATCTCGTCCCAGCGGTCCATGACCAGGTGACCGGTCTTGGGATCCATAGCGTTGAGTTTGCCGCAAGTATTGGCGGTCTTGAGCACCGTGACGTCGTCGGCGCCAGCAGCAATGGCATGTGCAAAGCCGGCGATGGTCGAGTCGCCGGAACCCGTTGCGTTCACAGCCGCAATCGCGGGCGTCTTGGCGCGGAACGCGCGACCCTCATGGAAGCCAACCGAACCGGCAGCGCCCATCGAAACGACAACCCAGGGGATACCGGCAAAACGGTCATCGGCGGCGAGCGCCTCGCGCAGGGCATCGACATCATCGGTCGTAAAGGACGTACCCAGCAGGCCGTTAATCTCGGTCAGGTTGGGCTTTACGAGCTCAGGCTTAGCGTCGGACTCCAGCGCGGCCTCCAGCGATGCACCCGAGGTGTCGAGCAGCACCTTGGCGCCCGCCTCCTCGGCGATCTTGACGAGCTCGGCATAGTAGCCGGCATCGACGCCACGCGGCAGCGAGCCCGAAAGCGTCACGACGTCCGCCTTCGCTGCGAGCTCGGCGAACTTGGCCGTAAAGGCCTCGAGCTCGGCCGGGGCGATCTGCGGGCCGCTCTCCAGCAGCTCGGTCTGATTACCCTCGTGCAGGATATTCAGGCAGATGCGCGTCTCACCGGCAATAGGCACAAAGTCGTTCTTGACGCCGTCGGCATCCATAAGCTCGGCCATATAGGCACCCATGTGGCCGCCGAGCAGGCCGGTCGCGAGCACGTCGTCACCCAGCTGCAGCAGCACGCGACTCACGTTGAGGCCCTTGCCGCCAGCGGTCTTTTCGGGTGTCACACGGTTAACATCGTCGATGATCAGCTTGTCGAGCTGATAGCGCGTATCAATCGACGGGTTCATGGTAACGGTCAGAATCATGTTGAACTCCTGTTCCGGGGCGGCATAACCCGCCCCAAACATACGATAGCTCGTTAAAGGATCTCGATCTCAAAGCCGCGGGTGACGGTCTCTCCCGGCTTGGCCACCAGGCAGCCGCGCTTGTGCTCCAGAATATCGTCCTCGTCGGAGCAGGTGGACAGGCCGCCCCACGGTTCCACGGCCACAAAGTCGCCCTCGGGCTTGCTCCACACAATCAGGTATGGCATATCGGGGAACGTCAGGCGCACGCCCTTGTCCTCGGTTTTCTTGGTAAGCGTAACCACGTGGCTCTCGAGCACGTCAAAGATGGTCTCTGCGAAGTCAAAGAGTTCGTGGGTCAGCGGCAGGTCATGGCCAACCATCGGGTTCTTGCTGCGATGCTCAACATCAATCAGGCCCGTCGAGGGAACGGCAGTACAGAGCTCGGCGGCCTCGCGCTGCTCAAAACGGAGCTCGTAGTCGTCGTAGGACTCGCCCTCGTCAAGCGGGCACTTAAAGCCAGGGTGACCGCCCACAAAGAACGGCATGTCCTCGGTGCCCTCATTGGTCACCTCGTACGACACGGCCACCTTCTCCGCATCGATCGTGTAACGAGCAACGATCTTAAACGGATACGGGTACTGCTCGAGCAACTCGGCATGGTCGGCAGAGCTTAAGCTCAGCACAACCATGTTGTCGCTCTGCTCCTCGAGCTTCCACTCCTGCTTGCGAGCAAAGCCGTGGCGGGCGAGCTTGACCTCGCGGCCGCCCATGGTCATTGCGCGACCGTCACGAAGGCCGCCGCAGATCGGGAAACAAATGGGTGCCTGGCCCGACCACACCGCCGGGTCGCCCTGCCACAGGTACTCACGGCCGTTGGCCGTAATAGAAGTGAACGACCCGCCCGCCGTGCTCAGTGCCACGCGGATAGAACCGTTATCAAGAACAAACTCCATAGGAGCCTTCCCTTTCTTACGACAGCCCGCCAAGTCAATAGGGCTGATAGAAAACCGGCCCGCGCCCCCTCACAGAAACGCGAGCCGTCAATTGAAAAGCTGCAGAATACCGGGTCCCGCCAAAACGAAGCCCACAAGCTCAGCAAGCAAACGTGTTATCGGAGCAGCTTACTGAACCAGAAAGCTTCGCAACAACAGCGGTAACCCCACAGGTACCCCCAACGTCAGCGAGAAGTCAGCTGGCGAGGCAAGGTGCCGTGAAGCGAGGCGGCATTGACCTTCTGGTCATGCCGCCGAAGCTGAACGGCAGATTGCCCGCCAGATGGCTTCGCAGCGTCGGCCGGTCCGGCGTTCGGTAGAACGCCGGAACCCCTTAGTCGTGGTACTCGCCGCGGTCCCACTTCTCGAGGAACTCGTCAAAGAAGTGCGGGTCAGCCTGAGCCTCGGCGTCGGCCTTATTGCAGGCATCGATCTTGGCGATCAGGGCATCGTGCTCGGGGGTCTTCTCGTAGGGCTCCTCCAGGAAGGCAAGCATGATATCGGCCATCAGGAACTCGCCGGTAATCTTGCCGCCAAAGCCCACGATGTTGGCGTTGAGCTCGCGACGAGCGTACAGGGCAGAGGTCATGTCGCGGACCAGGGCGCAGCGGGCGCCGGGAACCTTGTTGACGGCGTTGGTGATGCCAATGCCGGTGCCGCACAGGGCCACGCCAAAGTCGGCCTTGCCGCTGGCAACAGCCTCGCCCACGGCCTTACCGTAGATGGGATAGTGCGTACGGGTGTGGCTGTAGGTGCCGCAGTCGAGCACCTTGTAGCCAGCCTGCTCCAGGCGGTCGGCCAGATAGATCTTCTCGTCCGTAACGATATGGTCGCAACCGATTGCGATGGTCTTCTTCATCAGAACGTCCTTTCGTCTGAATTCACAAGTTGAGGTAGAAGTTCGAGTTCTCGGTGGCTCTCGTTAGGCCATCTTGTTGAGCATGTCGACACGGATCTGGTGACGGCCGCCGGCGTACTGTGCACGCAGGAACTCGCGGGCGATCTTCTTGGCGACCTCGGTGCCCACAACGCCCGGGCCCATGGTGACCATGCGCGAGCCGTTGTGCTCGCGGGTCATGTAAGCGGAACGCTCGTCGGAAATGTTGGCGACGACCATGCCCTTGATCTTGACGGCGGCCATATAGGAGCCGACGCCGTACTTATCGAATGCAAAGCCCTGGGAATCCTTGTGCTCCAGCAGGTCCTTGGCAACGGCGGTCGCGGAATCGACAAAGTCCGCGGCAGGGGTCTCGGAATAGTCGACGACCTCGTGACCGTCGGCGATGAGCATCTCCTTGATGGACTCCTTCATCGACATACCGTCGGCATCGGAAGCGATTACAACCCTCATGACATCCTCCTTGAGAGATACGCAGGTGCGTAGTTTCTGTTTGGAAGTGTTGAATCGCGTTCAGGTCCGGGCATCTGAATGTGCGGTTCTTCACTGTTCGTGTTTATTTGAACACATTCGAACATCAACTGCAACAACTATTTGTTTATCTTTGTTCTTTTTTGAACAAATACCGTTCACGGATGATTGCTGACCGTTTGAGCCGGGCGCGGACGTAGCGACCATGTGTTCAACAAACAAAAGGGCGGCCGAGAACGTGTCTCGGCCGCCCTTCTTACAGTTGATCTTCCAAAGAACGCTTTGCCGCCTACTCAGACTGCCTGCCCTTCTTGGCGTGCTTGGACGGAGCACTCAGAAAGCGGCCCGTCAAATAGTTCGCCGGGCCGGAAATATCAATCCCCAGTAGCGTGTGTCCCAGCCACAGAAACGCCGCGAGCACCAGCAGCGGGATAACGCACGAGGTCACGATCATCACAATGACGCCTTCGATGAGATCGGTCACTTGCTGCACAGTTTCATCGGTCATCTGCTTGGCGCCGCTGGTCACCGACGTGACGAGGCCCGAGGCACCGTCGGCAAGCCGCTCGAGCACGCTCTTGGACTCTGCGGACTCGGTCTTTTTCTTGCTTGTTTTGGAGCTATCGCTATTTGCCGCACCCGCAGCGTCGGCCGCCTTTTGCTCGGCCGCCTCGATGCTAACGCGATACGTTTCGTCGACCTTCTGCGACACCCAAACGCTTGCAGGCACCAACGCCATGCCAATTATGGCGACCACCAGCACACGCGTTGCCACGCGACGAATGACTGCGCTCGTGCTCCAGCGTCCGTGAATGCCAAGCGACACCGCGAAGAGTACGAGCGAGAACGGAATCAGGATGCCCAGCCCGACCGACCATAAAATGGTCAGCAGATATTTTTCAAGGTAGAGCACGGCAAGCACGATACCCAAGTTTCCCGAAAGCTGCGCGAGCTGTTCGGCAACTGGCGTTCCTGTATCGCCCGGCAGCGCAGTGATACCCGCAGATAGGGCGACGCACGAGGTTGTGAGCGCCAAAACATTGCCCTTCTTTTGATCGATGACCTCGATGGTGGAGTCCCAAGTCTTGGTATCGGCGAAATGCGGACGAGCTACAAAGCCCGACAACAGCGCCAGTACCACAAGCGCAACGATAAAGCCAATCTGCAGCTTTTTGTTTGCGCACACGACATCGGACAGGCTGGGCTGCAGCTCGGTTACCGTCGTATGCTCGGTTATCTGGACAGGACGCCCATGAGCCATCTCGTGCGCATCTGTCTTTTGAATCAATCCGTTGTCCGGCATTTGGACACCTCCTCATTCCGGCCTGCATTGCGGATGGAAGTATACCCACCCATCGAAAAACCGAACGGGAGGGCGTGCAGGAGCTCCAAGACTGCCCCCAACGACTAGTCGTTTAAGAACGTCCTCAATGACTATCTCGGGATAAGTTGCGGTGGAATAGGGATTGTTTTGCGCCCGCCGGCCCCTATTCAGTCCCCATTTCACCGCAACTTGGAGGAGGACAGAAAAAGCTCTGCCGCGGGTAGCGGCAGAGCTTTTGGAAGGGGACTTGATTGTGCGGACTCGTTAGGCGAGCTTGGCCTCGAGCTCGGCGATGCGCTTGTAAGCATCGATGGTAAAGCGGGCCTGCTTCTCCAGAATCATAGTGGTCATGAGAGTGTCCTGAGCGTGAGCCATGATGAAGGTCATCTCCATCTCGCCACCGCCGGCCTCCTGCGAAAGCAGCTTGGTCTGCGTGTCGTGGGCACCGATGAGCGCATCGCTGGCATCCTTGTGCAGCTGTTCGGCCTTCTCAAAGTCACCCTCGCGAGCAGCATCGAGCGCTGCAAGCAGATCGGTCTGGGCGTCACCTGCATATGCGACAATCTCGAATCCAACCATCGAGATTTCTTCTTTGGTTGCCATATTGCGTTCCTTTCACATATGAACCAATGGAGAGCATCGCGTCCGGGCATACGCGCTGCGTTGTGTATGACAGAAACAATAACATTCAAACAAAAAAAACAGCGTAAAACGTAATTTCGAGCTATGAACGGTCACTTTTCGTCCGTGAACGGTTTTTAAACCAATCTGAACAATATCGAACACAATTAGCGGAAACCCAAACAGACCCGCGCCCTAGCGCCAATCGCGCACCGTATCGCCCTCGACGAGCACGCCCGGAAACAGCATGTGCTCCACACCGGGCGCAACGCCCTCGGCGCCGGCAATCTTGTCAACCGCCCACATGCCGACGCGCTTGTTGTCAAAGCGCACCGTGGTCAGGCGACAATCGGGCACGATATCGCCCAGGCTGTCATCAACACCCACCACGCTCACGTCCTGGGGCACGCACTTCCCGCGCGACTCGAGCCCACGGATGCAGCCATATGCCATGGCATCGTTGGAGGCATAGATGGCCGTACAGGTCGGATCTTCCGCCAGAGCCTGGCCTGCGGCATATCCGCTCTGTGCCGTCCAGTCGCCGCGCACGAGCTGCGGGGGCTCAATGCCATGCGCACGCAATGTCTCACGCCAGCCTTCCTCGCGCCGCATGCCCGAAAGCGAGCGCTCGGGGCATGAGATAAAGTGCACAGTCTTGTGCCCCCTCCCCAGCAAATACTCGACCACCTGGCGCGAGCAATCGAACTGGTCGTTATCGACCGTTGAACAGAGCGGGTGCTCCAACATCGTAACGAGCACCGTCTGCATGCCAGGCAGCGGCTCGAAGGTTCCAAAGTCCGCCGGCATGCGGTTCATAATCACAACCATGCCATCCACCGGCAGTGCGCTCATGCGCGACGATGCGCTCTCGAGGGTATACGGATGCCCGTCTACTTTAGTGAGGGTGATGGCATAGCCATGTTTGTCGGCCGCTGCGGCAAAGCCCTCCATACGGTCGAGATTGCCGGTGCCGGTAATGTTGAACATGGCGACGCCGACGGTCTTAAACTTACCGCGGCGCAGCGATCGACCGGCAAAATTGGGGCGATACCCCAGCTCGCGCATGGCGGCACGCACGCGTTCCTTGGTCTCGGGGCGCACGCTGGGCGAATCGTGCACCGTACGCGAGACTGTCTGCTCCGAGACGCCCGCGAGGCGCGCTACGTCTTTGACGGATACCGATTTTTTAACAGCGGCCATAGGTCGATCTTTCTATGTCAACGATGCCATTGGTGGCACCCTGCGCAGTCATTTTTAACGCCTTCAAGTATATCCAACGCCTCCCCCACCATACGCTCACCACCCAAAACCTACCGTTCACCGACATTTTTGCTTCCCCGAACGGCTTTTGGCGCCCAAATGTTAACGTTGCCATTGTGCAAACACAGAGCCACCGGGCGGCTCAAACGTTTACGCATAAGGAATCGACGGTTCGCAGGCACAGGAACCACCGGTTCGCGTCTTTTTTGTGTCGCAAAATGGCAACGTCAACATTTTGGCAACCGAACGTCAAAAGCTACCATCGTTGCTAACCCACCGACTCTTAGGAGCATTGCATGGAGCAACTCATCGCCATCATCGAAAAGGGCCAGCCCTTTTTCAACGCGATCGCCCGCAACAAGTACCTCAAGGCGATCCGCGACGGCTTTATCTCCGTCATCCCCATCATCATCTTCTCGTCCATCTTCTGCCTGGTAGCCTCGGTCCCCAACATCTGGGGTTTCTACTGGCCCGATGACATCAACAACGCCCTGTGGAAGTGCTACAACTACTCCATGGGCATCCTGGCCATCGCCTGCGCCGCTACCACGGCCAAGCATTTCGCCGACGCCCAGAACCGCGATCTGCCCAAGAATAACCAGATCAACTTTATCTCGTGCATGTGCGCGGCCATCATCGGCTTCTTGCTCCTTTCGAGCGACACCATCGCCACGGATGCCGCCAGTGGCTTCAACACCACCTACCTTGGTTCCAAGGGCCTACTGACCGCCTTCATCGCTGCGTTTGTGACCGGCATCATCTACAAGTTCTTTATCAAGCGCAACATCACCGTCAAGATGCCCGAGCAGGTTCCGCCCAACATCTCGCAGACCTTTAAGGACATCATCCCCTTCTCCGTCTGCATCACCGTCTTTTGGGTCTTTGACATCGTCTTCCGCGCTGCCTTTGGCTTCTGCTTTGCCCAGGGCGTCATCCAGGTGTTCCAGCCCCTGTTCACCGCTGCCGACGGCTACATCGGCCTTGCTGTGATTTACGGCGCCATGAGCCTGTTCTGGTTCGTGGGCGTCCACGGCCCCTCGATCGTCGAGCCCGCCATCGCCGCCGCCCTCGTTTCCAACATGACCGACAACCTGGCTGCGTTCCAGGCCGGCCAGCACGCTTCCGCTGTCCTGACCCAGGGTGCCCAGTACTTCGTCGTCTGCATGGGCGGCACCGGCGCCACGCTCGTCCTGGTCTTTATGTTCTGCTTCCTGGCCAAGTCCCAGGAGATACGCGCTGTCGGTAAGGCCGCCATCGTCCCCGTGTGCTTTGCCGTCAACGAGCCGCTGCTGTTCGCCGCGCCTATCGTGCTCAACCCCGTCTTCTTTGTCCCGTTTGTCTTTGCCCCGATCGCCAACATCTGGATCCTCAAGATCTTTATCGACTTCTTGGGCATGAACGGCTTTATGTACACCCTGCCTTGGACCGTCCCCGGCCCCATCGGCACCATCATGGGCCTGGGCTTCCAGCCGCTCGCCTTTGTGATGCTCGCCCTTATCCTGGTCGTCGACTTCGTTCTGTACTATCCGTTCTTCCGTGCCTATGACGCCCAGAAGTGCGCCGAGGAGGCCGAGATTTCCCAGGAGGAGCTCGCCGCCAAGAACGCCGAGAAGGCCGCCAAGCTCAACGATGCCTTCCAGGGCAAGGCCGACGCCAAGAGCGTTGCCGCCGGCGCTCCCGCCGCTTCCGCAGCACCCGCTGCCGAGGCAACGGCCACCAGCGACCTCAACGGCAAACGCGTGCTCGTGCTCTGCCAGGGTGGCGGTACCTCGGGCCTGCTCGCCAACGCGCTGGCCAAGGCCGCCAAGGAGCGCGGCATCAATCTTGAAACCGCTGCCGAGGCCTATGGCAACCACGTGGACATGCTCCCCGACTTCGATCTGGTCGTCCTGGCCCCGCAAGCCGCAAGCTACCTGGCCGATCTGCAGAAGGACTGCGAGCGCGTGGGCAACAAGTGCGTCGCCTGCCGCGGTAAGCAGTACATTGAGCTTTCCCAGAACGGCGATAAGTCTCTCGCCTTCGTAAGCGAGCAACTCTCGAAGTAAGTAACGCACAGGGCCAGCCGACCATCCAAGACCGGCTGGCCCTTCGATTTAGACGATTGGATCATCATGTCCGTTAACCCTGCTAGCGTCACCAACCCGCCTGCGCAGTTTCCCGAGGACTTTGTCTTTGGCGGCGCCACTGCTGCCTACCAGGTAGAGGGCGAGACCCGCACCCACGGTAAAGGCAAGGTTGCCTGGGACGACTTCCTGGAGGCCCAGGGGCGCTTTTCCCCCGATCCCGCTTCGGACTTCTACAACCAGTACCCCGTCGATCTGGAACTGTGCGAGGAGTTCGGCATCAACGGCATTCGTCTCTCCATCGCCTGGAGCCGCATCTTCCCCAACGGCACCGGCGAGATCAACCCCGAGGGCGTGCAGTTCTACCACGATCTCTTCGCCGAGTGCCACAAGCACCACGTTGAGCCGTTTGTCACGCTGCATCACTTCGACACGCCGCTTGCCCTCTTTGAGAAGGGCGACTTCCTCAACCGCGAGACCATCGATGCCTTTGTGGACTTTGCCACCTTCTGCTTTAAGGAGTACGCCGACCAGGTGACCTACTGGTTCACCTTTAACGAGATCTGGGCCGATGCCTCCAACACCTACATCGAGGGCACCTTCCCCGGCGGCGTCAAGGCGCATCTGGCCGAGGCTTTCCAGTGCGAGCACAACATGATGCTCGCCCACGCCAAGGCCGTACTGGCCTTCCACAACGGCGGTTTTAAGGGCAAAATCGGCGTCATTCAGTCGTTGGAGTTTAAGTATCCGCTCAACGAGAACGACCCCGCCGACATCAAAGCCGCCAACAACGAGCACGTGTTGCAGAACCAGTTCTTGCTCGACGCCACCTTCCGCGGCGACTACGCGCCCGACACCCTCGAGTGCGCCAACCGTCTGGCTGCCGTCTCGGGCGGCACCATCGAGATCCTGGACGAGGACCTCGAGATTATGCGCGAGGCCGCGCTCTACAACGACTACCTGGGCGTCAACAACTACCAGTGCCGCTTCTTGAAGGCTTACGACGGCGAGAACGACCTGCACCACAACGGTACGGGCGAGAAGGGCACCGGCCGCTGGCGCGTTAAGGGTATTGGCGAGCACGTGAACAAGCCTGGCATCCCCACCACCGACTGGGACTGGATCATCTATCCCGAGGGCCTGTTCGATCTGCTCGTCTACATTAAGCAGCGCTACCCCAACTACAAGCAGATCTTCGTTACAGAAAACGGCATGGGCTACAAGGACCCCTACAAGGACGGTTTTGTGGACGACCAGCCGCGCATCGACTACATCGAGCAGCACTTGCGCTGGCTGCTCAAGGCCATGGAGGTGGGCGTCAACGTGGGCGGCTACTTCCTGTGGAGTCTGCAGGATCAGTTCTCCTGGACCAATGGTTACAACAAGCGCTATGGCTTCTTCTACGTTGACTTTGAAACCCAGAAGCGCACGCCCAAGGCAAGCGCCTACTGGTACAAGCACGTGGCGCAGACCCGTCGTCTGGACTAGCGGCTGGCGGGGTTACCTTCCCACATAGCCTGTCCCCATTTCTCAGCCGGGGGGTGGCACGTCACACGGCGCGCCGCCCCCGGCCTTTTGTTTTTGTTCGGCTGGGGGGCCGTTTTTCTCGATCTGTAACATCTAGCCGAGTTTTTGGTCCCTAGCTGTTACAAATCAAGACAAACCGGGAAGACGGGGCCGAATTGTCTAAATCTGTAACACTAAAACCGGTTTTGGACGTCTGGTTGTTACAGATTGAGATAAACGCACAGGACAATCCTCTCAATCTCGATCTGTAACATCTAGCCAAGTATTTCGGTCCTAACTGTTACAGATTGAGATGAACGAGCCGAGCACGTCTACGCCCGCAGGTCTTTCACGCTGGAACGCTCGATCAGCACGCCTGACACAAGCGTGCGGCTTCTGGAGCTCGGAGCCTCAAGGCCTGCGACGACCTCGTTAAGCGCACGGACGCCCAGCTCGCGATGGCGAAACTTCACCGACGTCAGAATCGAGTTGGGAATCGTCTTGTAGAGCTCATCGTCGAAGCCGATCACGGACACATCATTGGGCACACTGAGCCCTTTGTCACGCAGGGCCATCATAACGCCGTTTGCCATGCAGTCGTTAGCAGCGAGGACCGCCGTGCAATCGGGTTTATCGGCAAGCACAAGGCCCGCGGCATAGCCACTATCCGCATTCCAATCGCCTTGCAGAGGCTCGGGCGGCTCAATGCCACGTGCCTCGAGTGCCGCACGCCAACCTTTCATACGGCATAAGCTCGACAGCGACTCTTTCTTACCAGAGACGAAGTACACGTTTTTATGCCCGTGATTCAAGAAGTATTCGCACGCCATGCGCGCGCCACCCTCTTGATCGTCACTAACGGTAGAGCAGGTAGGATGTTCCATCGGCGTGATAATCACCGTCTTGAGGTCTTTCGGCGCCTCAAAGGTATCAAAGTCATCGACCATTTGACGCAGGTTGAAGATCATGCCGTCGACGGGAAGCTGCGACATCCTGCGCGCCGCTTCGGCAAGGGTCATCTTCTCCCCCGCCCGCTTTTTGATCATCGTGAGCGCAAAGCCTCGCTCTTCGGCGGCATCGGCGATACCGTCAATCATGTCCACGGCGCCGCCCGACAAGTGGAACATCACCACGCCGATGCACCCGTAACGGCCCAACTTGAGTGAACGCGCGGCAAAGTTCGCCCGGAACCCAAGCGCCTCCATGGCAGCATGGACCCTATCGCGCGTCGACTCGCGCACGCTATCGGGCTCGTTGATCACGCGCGACACCGTCTTGAGAGAAACACCCGCGGCAATCGCCACATCGTTCATCGAGACGTTTTTCTTGTCCATCGTTGCCACTGCTTCTCCACTCGGTTCTCTATCGCTTGTTTTTTGTGTTCTAGCATACACTACCTGCCCGACTGACAAATCAGCCGTTTATCGGACGATATCGACCGTTCACCTGTAAATCCTTGTTGCTCTTCCAAAAATGTCTTACGTTGTCATTAACGAAATGACAACGTTGTCATTTCGCAATGCCTTCCTTAAGCAGGAAGGTTTCCGGGCAGTCCTGACCATCCATCGACGACCAGTTCCATCCACATGCATCGCGCATCGAGCAGCAAAGGAGCTCTATGGACGCCATCGTAAAGATGCTCGAAAAGCATCAACCGTTCTTTGAGAAGATCTCGAGGAACATCTACCTCCAGGCCATTAAGGACGGATTCCTTGGGTGCATGCCCATTGTCCTCACCTCTTCGATCTTCCTGCTGATTGCCACCCTTCCCGGCGTAGTTGGCATCACGCTGCCCCAGCCGCTCATCGACTGGTGCAACAAGCTGTATAACTTCACCATGGGCGTCATGGGCATCATGGTTGCCGGCACCACTGCCAAGAACTTTACGGCTTCTATGAACCGTCGCATGCCCGCCGGCAAAGTGCTCAACGACGGCTCCACCATGGTGGCCGCCCAGTGCAGCATGCTGCTGCTCGCTGTTACGCAGTTCACCACCAAGTTCGACGGTTCCGAACTTTCGGTCTTCGACTGCACCAGCATGGGCACGCGCGGTCTGTTCTCCGCCTATATCGCCGCGTTCATTACCGTGTGGGTCTATAAATTCTGCGTCTCGCGCGATCTGACCATTAAGCTGCCCAAGGAAGTCCCGGGCGCCATCGCTCAGAACTTCCGCGACATCATCCCCTTTGGCGGCGCCGTCATCATCTGCGGCATCATCGATGTCGTCGTGCGCAACCTCATGGGCGTTCCGTTCTCCGAGCTGCTTATCAAACTGCTCTCCCCGCTCTTTACCGCCGCAGAAACCTATCCTGGCCTTATCCTTATCCAGGCAGCCACCGCGTTCTTCTGGTTCATCGGCGTCCACGGCCCCTCGATCGTCCAGCCGGGCATCGACCCCATCCGTCTTGCCAACCAGGCCGAGAACCTGCAGGTTCTGCTGGCCGGTGGTCACCCCGCCCATTCCCTCACCTTCAACATGTCGCTCGTGGGTGAGTTCGGCGGCACCGGCGCCACGTTCATCGTGCCGCTTCTGCTGATTCTCTTCATGAAGTCCAAGCAGCTCAAAGCCGTCGGTAAGGCTTCGATTGTTCCTGTTGCCTTCGCCGTCAACGAACCGCTGCTCTTTGGCGCGCCGATGATCCTTAACCCCTACATGCTCATCCCCTTTGTTGCCGCCGGCTGCGTCAACGTGAGTGTTGCCAAGTTCTTTATCGATAACGTGGGCATGAACGGCTTCTCCTTCGTGGTGCCTTGGGCTACCCCTGCCCCCATCGGCATTTTCATCACCACGAACTTCCAGCTTATCGCCCTGGTATTTGTCGCGATCATCATCTTGCTGGACGCCATCATCTACCTGCCGTTCTTGAAGGCATACGACAAGCTGCTCTGCGACCAGGAGGCCGAGCGCGCCGCCGAGCTGGGTCTTGAGTCCGATGGTGCTGCCACCATCGCCGCCAGCACCTCCGCGCCCGCTGTCGAGCAGGCTACCGCTTCCGTCGAGCCGACCACCGCTGCCGGCGACAGCGAGCCTGTCGCCGATCAGCCCGAGCCCGTCGTCGAAGCATCCGCTAAGAAGGATGTCGATGGCCTGAAGGTCCTCGTCCTGTGCGCCGGCGCTGGCACCTCTGC
Source organism: uncultured Collinsella sp. (assembly GCA_900544865.1). Classification (GTDB taxonomy): domain Bacteria; phylum Actinomycetota; class Coriobacteriia; order Coriobacteriales; family Coriobacteriaceae; genus Collinsella. Next base: position 114,880 of record UQXA01000002.1, read on the forward strand.
CATGCTTGCCAACGCCATCAAGGAAGGTGCCGCGCAGACCGGAGAGAACATCGCTTCCTCTGCCGGCGCTTATGGCCAGCACACTGCCATCATGGATCAGTACGACGTTATCGTGCTTGCCCCGCAGGTCCGTAGCTACTACAACGACATGAAGGCCGACACCGATCGTCTGGGCATTAAGCTGCTCGCCCCGCGCGGTAAGGAATATATCGACCTTACCCGCGACCCCGCTGGCGCCATCAAGTGGCTCCGCGAGAACCTCGACTAGCTCCTCCCTCTGTTGGTGCCCGGATCCCCTGTTCGGGCACCTCTCCCTATTCGAATCCCACAGAAAGGATGCCTCATGACCAACCCCATGCAGTTCCCCGACGGCTTTGTGTTTGGCGGCGCCACCGCTGCTTACCAGGTTGAGGGCGAGACCCGCACGCACGGCAAGGGCAAAGTGCCCTGGGACGATTTCCTGGCCGCTCAGGGTCGCTTCTCCCCCGACCCCGCAAGCGATTTCTACAACAAGTACCCGGTCGATATCGACCTGTGCCAGCGCTTCGGCATCAACGGTATCCGCGTCTCCATCGCTTGGAGCCGCATCTTCCCCAACGGCACCGGTGAGATTAACCCCGAGGGTGTTGCCTTCTATCACGAGCTCTTTGCCACCTGCAACAATGCCGGCGTTATCCCCTATGTCACGCTCGATCACTTCGATACGCCCGAGGCCTTTTACCAGAACGGCGGCGAAGGCTTCCTGACGCGCACGACGATCGACGCCTTTGTCGAGTACGCCAAGTTCTGCTTTGCCGAGTTCACCGAGGTCAAGCACTGGTTTACCTTTAACGAGATTCCCGCGACCACCGAGGGCAGCTTTATCGTCGGCAACTGGCCGCACGGCGAGAAGTACCGCCTGGACAAGGCCTTCCAGCTCATGCACAACATGATGGTGGCCCACGCCAAGGCTGTCGTCGCCTTCCATGAGGGCGGCTTTGAGGGCGAGATCGGCATTGTCCAGAACCTGGAGCCCAAGTATCCCCTCGACCCCAACAACGCTGCCGACTGCGAGGCAGCTCGCATGGCCGACGTCATCAACAACCGCTGGGTACTCGACGCCACCTTCCGCGGCCACTATGCCGCCGACACCATGGAGGCTGCGACCAAGCTGGCCCATATCGCCGGCGGCGAGCTCGACGTCCGCGACGAGGACATCGCCGCGCTGACCGCCGCGCTCCCCTACAACGATTGCCTGGGCGTCAACACCTACAAGTGCCAGTTCCTGCGTGCTGCCGAGGGCGAAAACGACATCAACCACAATGGCACCGGCGACAAGGGATCTTCGCGCTGGTTCCTCAAGGGCGTGGGCGAGTCGTGCGTGCGCGAAGGCGTTCCCACCACCGATTGGGACTGGATCATCTATCCCGAGGGCCTGTACGACCTGCTGCTGCGCATTAAGAACGATTACCCCAACTACAAGAAGATCTACATCACCGAGAACGGCATGGGCTATAAGGACGACTTCGAGGATGGCTTTATCGACGACGCCCCTCGTATCGACTACATGCGCCAGCATCTCGCGTGGATCCTCAAGGCGATCGACGGCGGCGTGAACGTCGACGGCTACTTTGTGTGGTCGCTGCAGGACCAGTTCTCCTGGACCAACGGCTACAACAAGCGCTACGGCCTGTTCTACATCGACTTTGAGACCCAGAAGCGCTATCCCAAGGCGAGCGCGTACTGGTACAAGAACGTCGCGGAGACCGGCCTGCTCATGGCCTAGTTTCCGCCGCATACCCCCTGTCGGCCGCATGCGAATCCCTCCACGGGTTCACATGCGGCCTCTTTTGTTTTTGGTGAGCCCGTGCGGTCCGTTTATCTCGATCTGTAACATCTAGCAGGGATTTTCAATCCTAACTGTTATAGATTTAGACGAACGGGCGACCAGGGCTGAAAGATCTCAATCTGTAACACGTAGCCCACTTTCGACCGCCTACCTGTTACAGATCAAGACAATAAGATAGTCAAATCCAAACTTTCCAAGCAGTTATGAACCATGGTTTCTAGTTTTCGGTATCACGAACATACTTTCGGTATCATTTGATACCGATATGATACCGAAAACATATTCGGTCCCGCTGGAGGACTCCGTACGCAACCCAACCAAGTTGCAGGTTCACGAACTCCGTCGATCTTCCGAGCGCCCACGAATTCCTATTTGCGCGTCAAATCGCGTCTCGTTGACACGTAAAATGACGCGCAAATTTTTACATGTCATATTTTTTGACGCACAAAATGGCGTTTTAACTTTTATGTGTCATTCTGCACGTCAAATTGAAGCGATAATCCCCGCGCCGGCAGGGGGCAGAAGTATCGCCTGCAGCGTTAGCTAGCAGATGACCCGCTTGTGTTCCTCGATGGCGGCACGGTCCTCAGCGGAGATGCTCGGCTCACATACCACGGCGTCCAGGCTGTCCAGGCGGCAGAAAGTGTAGAAGTCGCGCCTGCCGATCTTGCTGGAGTCGGCGATGAGGTAGCGCGTATCGGCCTTGCTAAAGGCGAGCTGCTGGATGCGGCCCTCGTCCATGTTGGACGTGGACACGTCGCCGTCCAGAATGCCGTTGGTACCGATAAACGCCGTGTCAATCCCTAGTGCGCGCAGGGTATCCTCGGCCATGGGGCTCACACAGGCGGCGGTGCGGCGACGGTACATGCCGCCCACCAGGCACAGCTCGCAATCCTCGCGCACCTCGAGCAGGCTAAACGCCGAAAGCGAATTGGTCACATAGATGGAAGGCAGTTTGTCGGTGACTCGGAGAGCGCCAATGCGATCTCACGACGGTTGCGCTCATTGTCTCAATTAGATACTCAACGAAATACGGCCCCGCAGCTCAATAAGCTGCGGGGCCGTACCATACACCGACGAATCAACGACGAAGTGCATCCACTATTTGGCCAGCTCCTGAACGATCCAGTCAATTGCACCTTCGGGATCGTTGGTAAGGTCGATATACTCCTTGCCCCTTGTGGTGAGCAGTTTAATTCCAAGGCGATCGGTATCGGCCTTCATAGCGTCATAGTACATGCGTGCCTGGGGCGCCAGAACAATCACGTTGTACTGATCCATCGTCTCATAGTGGCTTCCGTACGCACCGGACTGAGAAACCAGATCGATACCCTTAGCAGCGGCACCTTCGCGAAGAGCATTTGCCAAGAGAGTCGAAGTGCCGGCACCCTGGCAAAGCACAAGCACGCGGATCTGCTCCGCCTTATCCTTTACCGCCTCGAGAGCTTTTGCGACATTTTCCTGTGCGGCAATAGCATCTGCATCCGAGGTTCCTGCAGTCTCCTTTGCAGACTCTTCCAAACAAAGCTGATGGTCATACGCCTTGCAGAACGGATAGTAAATCACAAAGTCAACGACCAACAGCACTGCCATCAATACGAGAGAACGCAGATCGAGACCCGTGGTGAGGAATGCACCGATTGGGCCGGGAAGCGCCCACGGCATGGTATACATGGGGGCGTTCATTCCAATGACGTCAATGAAGAACTTACCGATAATGGCGTTGACCATAGGAGCCACTAGGAAGGGCACGAACATATAGGGATTGAGAACAATCGGCATACCGAAGATAACAGGCTCGTTAACTCCAAAAATCACCGGGATAATCGATGCCTTACCCATGGCTTTAAGCTGCTTGGAGCGCATAAACATGATCAGGATAATAGGAACGATGAACGTGCAGCCAGAACCACCCAGACCGCCGATGAAGCTTGTAAAGTCCTGCGTGAGAGCAATTGACGGGTGTCCACCTGCTTGGAAAACCTCAAGATTGGTAACGGTATTGCCGTAGAGCGCAGCATTGATCGGACTCATGACAACCGAAGCACCGTGGATACCCATAAATTGGAAAAGTGCGACCGCGCCTTCGATAAGCGCCATGCCAGGATAGGTGTCGACCGCGGAGAACAGCGGCGAGATGAGAGCGGATACCAAATTGGCGAACGGCACAGCAAGCAGCTTGCGGCTCGCAAGATCGATAAAAGCGCACGCAAGGATCGAAAACCCAAATGCAAAGATATCGCGAAAACTCTGCGCAATAGAGCCAGGGACCTCTTTGGGGAGCTTGATCGTCACATTATGGCTAATGCACACCTTATAGATATTAACGGTCAAGAATGCGGCTACGAACGCAGCGAGAAAACCCTTGGTTCCCATATAGCCGGTTTCAAAAACAGATGTATCTGCTCCGCCAATCGAGACAACATCGTTCGTCACCGATAGCAAGAGCATGCCGCACATGGCACAAACCATGCACGAGGTGGGGTTGAGAGATTTGCCCGAAGGCATGCGACGGTTCATCGACATGGCAAGTGAGCTCGCCGTGGTGCCGGCCACCATAATGCCAAGAAGCCCCATGGTATATGCATAGATTTTATTGAAGAAATCCAGCACCTCAGGCGGAAGCGTGATGCCTACATAGGCAGGGAGCGTCGAAAGAAGAAGGAACAGGCTCGAGAACAGCACAATTGGCATATTCGAGAGAAAGCCATCCTTGATCGCCACCAGATAAATGTTCCTCGAGATTTTGTCGAAGAGGGGCTGGTGTTTTTCAAGGAATTTGACGATAGCGTCCATAACACATCCTTTCATGATTCCCGGGCACGTAACGATTTATCCGGACTCAACCGTCGTCGTCCCCGTTTGTATCCACTTATGTAAATGAATACGTTCTCGTGCGAAATGTAATATCATTTGCGCGATTTGTCATAACCAATTCTTTTTCCGCTTTGTCGGTATGTCAAGAATTCAAATACTTATTCGGTGAACGGTAGTTGATTAATATAAGATTTTCCCAGCTAAAGGCTATTTTTTCCGAGCAGTACAATAAGCTTACAACCGTTCACCGATTGGATATAACATTTTGAATATATTGTTGTAACAATATTAGAGACAATGTCACAAGCCTGTCGTTCTAGTCAAAGGAAGTAACAATGCCCAAACGATTACTGAACATGTCCGCATCCGATTTTGCCGCCACGTCACCCATGGATCTAAAGCAGGCAATTCTGGCTTCCGAGGGACGTACCATCATGGCGGAAAACGTACCCTCTTCCCAATTTCTCGGCGGCGTTACTAATGCAGAAATCGAACGTGCCGCAGGTGCCGACCTGCTTCTGTTTAACGCGCTCGATGTGTTCGATCCAGTTATTGCCGGTATTCCAGATGATCTCAATGAAAACCCGGTTACTTGGGTGAAGCGAGCATGCGGAAGGCCCATTGGCGTCAATCTGGAGCCAGTTGATAACGAGGCAGAGATGTCTGAATCCCGAACGGAAATCCCCATGGGTCGTCGCGTCTCTCCCAAGACCTTAGAAAAGGCTAACGAACTCGGATTTGATTTTATCTGCCTGACGGGCAACCCTGGAACCGGCGTCTCCAACGATGCAATCGCCCATTCGATTAAACTCTCCAAAGAGCATTTCAATGGCCTGGTCATAGCCGGAAAAATGCATGGAGCGGGCGTTGCGGAACCTGTCATGACGCTCGAAATTGCGCGTAAGTTTGTTGACCTCGGCGTCGATATCCTTCTCGTGCCAGCCCCCTACACCGTCCCTTGCTTCCAAGAAGCAGACCTGCGCGCCATCGTAGACTTTGTACGATCCCACAACGTAGGCAAGTCAATTGAAGAGAAGGTTCTCGTCATGGCGGCGAACGGGACGAGTCAAGACTCCTGCGACAGCGAGACCATTAAGAAAATAGGCCTTGCAGCAAAAGCAGCCGGCGCTGACCTCCAGCATATCGGGGACTCCATGAACGGTATTTGTCTGCCCCAGAATATCTTCACGCTTGGACAAGCCCTTCGTGGTTACAGGCATCAGATCGTCATGCTGAGCCGCTCTGTGATACGTTAAGGTTGTTGCACTCAAGCTATATCCCGACCACGGCAATCATCAGATACCACCGACATGCAAACTGAGGCTCCAATGCTCGATACACACGAAAAACGGCCACTCTATTTACAGCTCACCGACGCACTGCTCAAGCAGATCGTCGATGAATATCAAGCAGACGATAAACTTCCGACAGAAATGGAACTCTGCGACGAATACGCCGTAAGCAGAACAACCGTCCGGCTTGCCATGAGTGAGCTGGAGCGTCGTGGAAGTATCTATCGAATCCAAGGTAAGGGATCGTTTGTTGCACCGAAACGCGTTAGCGAGCTCAATTCACTTTTAGACTTTGACTTTGCAAGCCATTGCGATGGCGTTGATCCGGATGCCATCACCAAACATTTCGACGGCCTCACATCAGGTCGTCCAATTTCCGTAATGATGCTCCAACAATTTGGATGTCAAAGTCGCGATGAAATTCAGCGTCTTGAATTGACCTACGAACTTGAAGGCAGCTTCATAGGCGCTGATACGTTCTTCATTTCAAAGTCGCGCGTTCCGAATAACCAGTTAGATTTTCAGGCATTTAGCAGAATCATGGACGACTTGTCCAAGTCTATCCAATCTGTTAGGGAAAGCTATAGAGCACGTCAGCTTAGCGATTCCGAAGCCAGTAATTATGGTGTTGCAAAACTTCCGGTCATCGAACTGACTCATTATGCTTACGACTCCGGAGGCAAATTAATTTCAATTGTCTACCGCACCGTCTTAACTGGGCGAATCCCTTATCAAAACTTTATTTTCAAGTCCTAATGTTCTTTTTCTTTTGTCTCGATCTGTAACACGTAGCCGAGTTTTTAAGTCCTAACCGTTACAGATCGAGACAAACAAGGTAGACCCCGCCGAATCGTCTCAATCTGTAACACTAAGACCGGTTTTGGACGTCTAGATGTTACAAATTGAGATGAATGCACAGGTCAATCCTCTCAATCTCAATCTGTAACAACTAGCTGAATTTTTCGGTCCTAGCTGTTACAGATTGAGACAAACGGAATAGGCCGGGCCAAAAATCTCAATCTGTAACATCTGGTTGGTGACTTCGCCCCTACCTGTTACAGGTTGAGACAATTTGATAGCGAAGTCCCCATTTGCGCGTCATATCGCATAGCGCTGACGCGCTGATTCCCCACAATGACAGGGGGGCAAAAGTCCTCACACAGCGCTTACTAGCAATCCTGCAACGCTAGCTAGCAGATGATCTGCGTATGCTCCTCGATGGCGGCACGGTCCTCGGCGGTAATACCCGGCTCGCACACCACGGCATCCAGGCTGTCCAGGCGGCAGAAGGTGTAGAAGTCGCGCTTGCCGATCTTGCTGGAGTCGGCGATCAGATAGCGCGAGTCGGCCTTGCTAAAGGCGAGCTGCTGGATACGACCCTCTTCCATGTTAGATGTGGACACGTCGCCGTCCAAGATGCCGTTGGCGCCGATAAACGCCGCATCGATACCTAACGCACGCAGGGTATCCTCGGCCGTTGGTCCCACAAAAGCGGCGGTGCGGCGACGATACATGCCGCCCACGAGGCACAGGTCGCAGTCTTCGCGCGCCTCGAGCAGGTTAAACACCGAAAGCGAGTTGGTCACAATGCGCAGGCGGCACGCCGGCAGCATCGAGGCCATCTGCTCAACCGTAGTGCCCGTACCCAAAAAGATGGTCGAACCTTCCTCGATAAGCTCCACGGCGCGGCGCGCAATCTGCAGCTTTTCCTCGGCATGCTTGGTGCGCTTTTCGCTGTGCGAGTACTCGTGGCGCAACATAGCGTGGGGACGACCCTGCGCACTGCGGGCGCCGCCGTGCACGCGCTCGATCTCGCCCAGGCTCGCAAGCTCCTCAAGGTCACGGCGGATCGTCATATCCGAGACACCTAACGCATCCGAAATCTCTTTGACCGAGACCGTTCCCTGTTCCTCGAGCAGCTGACGAACCTTATCCTGTCGTTCCGCTTTAATCACGATGAGTCCTCGCTGTTCCACGCTCGCGTCAATTCAAACAATAACGAACAAATTGTATCAGACTCGCGCGCGTCAAAAATGAACGCCCGCACGGCTCCAATCATCACTTTTTTGAGAAAAATACCCCCTGCTTTAGTGGGATGTAGTGATAATCTCACCTGTTCGCGCTACAGTTTGTCGGAAATACCTCGATGTTAGGAACCAAATGATCACTTCCGAGCTTTTCGGCACCGCGCCGTGCGGTACCCCCGTTCATCGTTACACCCTCAACGGGCCCGAGATCTGCGTTCGCATTATGGACTATGGCGCCACCGTGCTGGGTATCGATGTGCCCGACATTCCCGGCAACGTGCGCGATGTGGTGCTGGGCTTCGATAAGCTCGAGGATTACTTTGACAACCCCGCCTGCTTTGGCGCGACCATCGGCCCCGTGGCAAACCGCACCGCGGGCGCCACGATCACCATCGACGGTACGGACTGGCATATGCCCGCCAACGAGGGCGCCAACAACCTGCACAGCGATCTTGAGCACGGCCTGCACAAGCGCGTGTGGGATGTTGAGCTCGACGAGGCCCACAACGCCGTGCGCATGACCACCTCACTTGAGGATGGCGAGTTGGGCCTGCCCGGCAACCGCACCTTTACGGCCGTGTTTACCGTGACGCACACCGGCCGCTTCCGTATCGAATATGGCTGCGAGAGCGACCGTGCCACGTACGTGTCCATGACCAACCACACGTACTTTAACCTTGCCGGTCATAATGCCGGCATGGACTGCGAGCACTTCTTTGTTGCTAACGCTGCCCACTACCTGCCCATCGACGACCAGAACATTCCTACTGGCGAGATTGCTCCGGTCGAGGGAACACCGTTTGATTTTCGCGAGTTACGCCCCGTCGCACCTGGCATGGAGGCCGACCATCCGCAGATTAAGCAGGCACGCGGCTACGATCACTGCCTGTGCATTGGCGGCTATCAGTACGGCCGCAATCTGCGCCGTGCCCTGCACGTCGAGGAGATGTGGACCGGCCGTGAGCTGGACTACTACACCACCGCCCCGGGCGTGCAGCTCTACACCGGCAACTGGCTAGGCGATGAGCACGCCAAGGACGATGCCAACTACGGCTGGGGCGCCGGCTTTGCCCTCGAGGCCGAGATGTACCCCGACACGCCGCACCAGCCGCTGTTCCCGCAGGGCATTGTGGGCCCGGGTCATCCCTACAGCAATGTGATCGAATACCACTTTATGAGGCACTAAGCCCATAACGCAACATATCGCACAGCAGCGCCCGCCGGCACACCGCCGACGGGCGTTTTTCTACCTAGTTGTAGGCAACCAGGCACATCCCGGCTTGAGTGATTAGTGCATTTAACGTGAGAAAAGCTGTCAGAACACTTGCGCGGATTTGCGATGTCCCGTATCATAGACAGCCGTTGACGCCTCAGCTGCGTCACCACATGGCCGCCAGCGTAGCTCAGTTGGTAGAGCACCGCTCTCGTAAAGCGGGGGTCACCGGTTCGAGCCCGGTCGCTGGCTCCATTGCACAAATCAGCCGCCTTCGGGCGGCTTTTTTGTTTTCGATTTTGAGTGCGCGCGCCCACCCACGCATCGCAACAGCGTCAGCTCCCCTATTCAAAAACAGAAACCCCGTTAATCGTGATTCCCCTAGGGAAAACACGATTAACGGGGTCGTAGCGTGATTCCCCTAGGGAAAACACGCCATCAGACGAACGGCTCAGTCGGGCAGTTCGCTACTCCTCCCAGTAGGCGTCGGCAAGCAGCTTAAAGCAGATCTTCTTGACCGGCTGTGCGCCATCGCCCGGGAACTCGAGCGTGGGCATGTGCGGCTCGCCGGCAACAAACAGCGCGAACTTGTCGTCGGCAAGATCGCCGGCGATCGAGGCGTCGGAATCGACCAGATCGTAGTCGTCCTTCTCGTCAAACTCCTGGACCAGCGTCAGGCTACCCGTAGCGACCTTAAAGGCCTCGCGACCCTCGACGTCGATCTGCAGGTCGTGATAGCGCTGATGCGTCTCATAGTGAGCCTCGGCCTCGGGACGCGTCGTGGGAGCCATGACGTTTGCAAAGACCTTGTCGCCCAGAATCGGATGGCTGCCGACCTCGAGCTGCGCCGGGTCGTTCTCCTCGAGCCAGTCGATCAGCACGTCGAGGCCCTTGAGCATTCCGCGGTACTCCTCGATATCGCCCAATGCACCGTAAATCATCTAAATCCCCTCTCGGATCGTTTCTTTGGCGGCTACTCGGCAAACGCGTTACCAAAGCTGTTGCCACCCGCATACGTCTCGACCAGGGTAAGGTCGGGAATGAACGCGACAGTATCGGCGTCGCGCCCCGGCGTAATGCTACCGCACTTGTCGTTGGCTCTAACCACAAGCAAACAACCGATGCCAGAGCCGACGCCCAAGTTCTTACAGCTCGGCCACGTCGACGCCGTTGTAAACCTCGTCCCAACGGTCCATGACCAGATGACCGGTCATGGGATCCATGGCATTAAGCTTGCCACAGGTGTTGGCGGTCCGCAGCACCGTCTCGTCGTCCGCGCCGGCAGCGATGGCATGCGCGAAACCGGCGATAGTGGAGTCGCCGGAACCCGTAGCGTTAACGGCAGGAATATCGGGGGTCTTGGCACGGAACGCACGTCCGTTGTGGAAGCCCACGGAGCCGGCAGCGCCCATGGACACGACGACCCAGGGGATATCGGAGAAGCGGGCGTCAGAGGCGAGCGCAGCACGGAGCTCGTCCACATCGTCGGTGGTAAAGCTCGTGCCCAACAAGCCGTTGATCTCGGTTAGGTTAGGCTTGACCAGCTCGGGCTTGACCTCGGACTTGAGGGCAGCCTCAAGCGAAGCGCCCGAGGTATCGAGCAGCACCTTGGCGCCGGCGTTCTCGGCAATGCCCGTAATCTTGGCATAGTAGTCTGCCTCGACACCGCGGGGCAGCGAACCCGAAATAGTGACGACGTCGGCCTTGCTCGCAAGCTCGGTAAACTTGGCGGTAAAGGCATCCAGCTCCTCGGGGGCAATCGTCGGGCCGCTCTCGAGCAGCTCGGTCTGGTTGCCAGCGTGGAGGATGTTGAGGCAAATGCGAGTCTCGCCCTTGATGGGCACAAAGTCGTTGTTAATACCGTTGGCATCCATGAGCTCTGCCATATAGGCGCCCATATGGCCACCGAGCAGACCGGTTGCCACAACGTCGTCGCCCAGCTGGCCCAGCACACGGGCCACGTTGAGACCCTTGCCGCCGGCGGTCTTTTCGGGCGTCACACGGTTGACGTCGTCGATAATGAGCTCATCGAGCTGATAGCGCGTATCGACAGACGGGTTCATCGTAACGGTGAGGATCATTTTAGCTCCTTATCTCGCGGGCTCCTTGTGCCTCGCGATACGAGTCGACAAAACGGAATTACAGAATCTCAATCGTGAACGAGCGAACGACAGTCTCCTTGGGCTTGGCGACAAGGCAGCCGCGCTTATGCTCAAGTACGTCGTCCTCATCGGAGCAGGTCGAGAGGCCGCCCCAGGGCTCAACTGCCACAAAATCGCCCTCGGGCTTACTCCACACGATGAGGTACGGGAAACCCTCAAAACTCAAGCGAACGCCCTTGTCCTCGCCCTTCTTGGAAAGCGTGACCTGACGACTCTCGAGCACGTCAAAGATGGTCTCCGCAAAATCGAAGAGCTCATGCGACAGGGGCAGCGTCTTTCCCACCATGGGGTTCTTGGAGCGGTTGGTAACGTCAATCAAGCCAGTCGAAGGGACAGCGGTGCAGAGCTCCGCAGCCTCGTCCTTCTCGAAGCGCAACTCGTAGTCCGTATAGGCCTCGCCCTCGTCGAGCGGGCACCTAAAGCCGGGGTGTCCACCGATAAAGAACGGCATGTCCTCGGTGCCCTCGTTGGTCACCTCATAGGAAACGCGCACGGCAGCGTCCTCGAGCGTATAACGAGCGACAAGCTTAAACGGGTAGGGATAATCTCTCAGCAGCGCGGCGTTATCCTCCGAAGCCAGGCACATAGCCAGCTCGTTTGCGCTTTGGCTCAGCAGCTTCCACTCCTGCTTGCGCGCAAAGCCGTGGCGGGCGAGCTTCACATGATACCCGGAAAACGTCATGGCACTGCCATCGCGCAGGCCTCCGCAAATCGGGAAGCAAATCGGTGCCTGGCCAGACCACACGGCGGGATCGCCCTGCCACAGATACTCGCGACCTCCAGCCTCAATCGAGGTAAACGAACCACCAGCCGTGGACACCTTAACAGAAATCGAATCGTTGGAGAGAGCGTATTCCATTGCCCATCCTTTCGAACAACTGCTTTTGCTCACAAGCACCCGTCTCGGCCCTGACTAAAGGACAAACCCGCACGCTCATCGATGTGTCCGGTATCCCAGCCATGCAACGGGGTACCATACAGACATTGATGCAATTACAGCTGGAAGGCCTTCTTATGCGAACCATCATCCTCTACGCCTCGCGCCATCACGGCAATACGAAAAAGCTCGTGGACGCCATCGTCGAGGCACACCCCGAGATCGATACCCTCGACGTCAAGGCGCTCGGCAAAAACGAGTATCCCAACCTGCACGAATATCATCTAATCGGTGTCGCCACGGGCATCTATTACTCCGAGATCGACAAGGATATGGCGCGCGTGCTCACCAACGTGCTGCAGCCGCAGGACAAGGTGTTTGGCCTTATGACCTACGGTGGCAAAAACAAGTGGTACGGCAAGGATATCGATGGCATCTGCCGCATGAGGCAGGCCATCTTTATGGGTGTCTACGGCTGCCCCGGCTTTGATACGTGGGGGCCGTTCAAACTCACCGGCGGTGTCCAAAAGGGACACCCGACCGCTGAGGAAATTAAGGGCGCCGTCGACTTCTTCGACAAGATCGAAGACGAGTATGGCGACATCATCGTCGAAGAGTACGCCAAGCGCGAGAAGCGCCTAGCATACGAGAAGGAGCATCCTGCAGGAGGCCTGGTGGCCGGCGTTAAGCGCACGGTAAAGAAGATCGCTAACAAGCTGTAACTGTGAAGGTACTTTTGAGCGTTTAACCCATGCGGCGGGTCCGAGCAGATTCGGGCCCGCCGTCTTTTTCTATCGTTACTCGGTAAAGGCGTTACCGACGCTCTGACCGCCAACATACGTCTCGACGAGGGTGAGCTCATGGTCGAACACGACAAAGTCGGCATCGCGACCCGGCATGATGCTGCCGCACTTATCCTCGATGTGCACGGAGCGTGCCGGCACCTCGGTTGCCATGCGAATGGCGATATCGGCACTGGCGATGCCCCAGTCGACGATGTTCTTAACGCCCTGGGCAAGCGTGAGCACCGAGCCGGCAATGCTCTTGCCGTCGGCGAGCCAGCACAGGTTGTCCTTCATGATGACGTCCATGCCGCCACTGGTGTAGCTGCCCTCGGGCATGCCGCCGCAACCCAGGCAGTCGGTGATGAGCACCGTATGCTGCCAGCCCTTTGCCTGCAGCAGCGCCTTGATAGCGCCAGGGTTTACGTGCTTGCCGTCACAGATGATCTCGGCGTAGGTCTCGGGCGTGGACATGGCAGCACCCACAACACCGGGCTCACGGTGATGCAGTCCGCGCTGGCCGTTATAGGTATGCGTAAAGCAGCTGGCACCGGCGTTGATGGCGGCGATGCACTCATCGTAGGTGGCGTCGGAGTGACCGATGCTGGTCACCACACCCTTGGCGTTCAGAGCAGCCGCATAGGCAGCGGCACCGTCGTGCTCGGCTGCCATGGCGCTCTTAACGATGCGACCACCCGCAGCCTCCTGCCACTGATCGAAGACCTCCTCGGAGGGATCGATAAGATAAGCGGGGTTCTGCGCGCCCACGTGCTTCATGGTAAAGAAAGGGCCTTCCAGGTAGATGCCCTGAATGCGAGCACCGCAGAAGTCGGGGCCACGGCCCTCGTCCGCCTGAGCGATGGCGGCGCAGGCGTCCTTGATCTGCTCGACGCCATCGGTGAACGTCGTGGGCAGCCAGCTGGTGGTACCGCGACGGGCGAGCTCGGTCGAGCTGATATCGATGCCCTCGGGATCGTTATCGGTAGTCGAATGGTTATAGAAGCCATGGATGTGGGTGTCGACCATGCCCGGCGCGATCCACGATCCCGTGTAGTCCTTGATCTCGCAGGAGGGCTCGTCGGCCTGCCAAGCGCCAAAGACGCCGTCCTCGACCATAAGATAGCCGCCCAGTTGCGGGCCTGCCGGCAAGAAGAACTTGTCAGCCTTAATTGCGTACGTGCTCATATGTACTCCTTACTTCTAAAGCAGTTGACTGTGGTGATGTTTATACCCAGCTCACGTAAAACAAAAAGCGCCCGCCCGCCGTTATGAGCGGACGGGCGCCCTTACAGGGGGACGCGATTAAGCGGTGAAGGGGTGAATCGTCACGCCCTTGACCACGCGGTTGACCGTGCCGGTGGGGCTCGGCGTGTCGGGCGTGTTGCCCACGCGCACGGAGTTAAGCAGGCTGATAGCCTGAGCAAACATCACGAACGGCAGAGCAAGGTAGCCCTCGGGAAGCGCCTCGTAGCCCTTAAAGGTGAAGGACTCACCCTCGTAGACAGTAGCGCCATCCTGCTGAACGGCGATGGTGTGCTGAGCAATATCGTCGCCACCGATCTCATTGAGGATGTCGATGTCGTACTGACGGGTGTAGGCGTCGTTGTTGACGAACACGAACACGAGGGTCTTGTCGTCGACGAAGGACTTGGGTCCGTGACGATAGCCCATGGAAGTGTCGTAAGAAGTAGCAACCAGACCGTGAGCGAGCTCGAGGATCTTGAGCTGGCTCTCCTGGGCAAGGCCACCGAAGGAGCCAGAACCCAAGTAGGTCACGCGGTTGAAGTCTCCAGCGAGGTAATCGGCGACCTCGGGCTCACGGGAGATGACCTCCTCGCCCATCTTGGCGATGGTCTCGACCCACTCGGCCTTCTGCTCGTCAGAGGCAGTGTCGAAAATAAGGGTGGCGAGCAGGGTCATGCAGGAATAAGAACCGGTCATGGCGAAGCCCTTGTCGTTGGCGCGCGGAATGAGCAGCGTCAGCGCGTTGGGATCATCGGCAGACTCGACGGCGAGCTTGCCCTCGGGAGCGCAGGTGATGTTGAGGAATTTGACGTTGTGGACAAGCTCCTTGGCAACGGCAACGGCGGCAAGGCTCTCGGGGCTGTTGCCAGAGCGGGCAAAGGAAACCACGAGCGTGGGATCCTCGGCACGCAGGAAGTCGCGCGGGGCGCTCACGATGTCGGTCGTGGCAATGGGCTTAAAGTCGTAGAGATCAGTGTTGCCAGCGTGACGCAGGTACGGGGCGCAGGTATCGCCAACGTAGTCAGACGTACCGGCACCGGTGAAGACAACGGACAGACGGCCCTCGCCCATAGCGCGAGCCTCGGCCAGAAAGGCCTCGATGGCCTCCTTGTTCTCACGATAGATGTTGAGCGTATCACGCCAAAGCTCGGGCTGCTGAGCAATCTCGGCCGTGGTGATCTGGGCGCCGAGCTCGGTGAGCTCCTCGACACTCTTCTCGAACATTTCTAATACCTCTCTCTAGAAGTAATCCTCTGACGTGCAATTATACACTTCGGTTGGTTATCTGGTAGTAACCAGTTAACTGCAAGGAATCACCATATGAAAACGATGCGAACACTAGTTGCTACGCTGGTGGTAAACCTTGTATTTAAACTGATCGGCACGAGCAACCGAGAGCGTATACTCCACAAGCTCGTTTGACTCGTTATACGTAGTCCTGACCAAATCGAGCACAGGCGACCCCTCGACAATTGCCAAAAGGTGGGCATCGGTGGGACGGGCTATGCTCGCATAGAACTCCTCTTCGGCCACGCGAATCTTATGCTGAAAGTCCTGCTCAATCACATCGTAAAGCGGCTTACTCTCCAGCAGTGGTCGCTTTAGGGACAGAAATTGACGAACCGGCAGATAGCTGCGTTCGACCATCATGGGCATTTTGTCGGCAGAACGAAGGCGCTTGAGCTTAAAAATGCGATCACCGATATGCAATCCCATATGCTCGGCTAGATTCTTATCGGCCTCCATCTCGCAAAACTCGAGAATCGTGGTCTCGGGGTCGCGACCCATCGCGCGCATCTGTTCGGTAAAGCTGTAGGACTGCATAAGATTGGTTGCCTTTGCCGAACGGTCGGTCACAAAGGTACCGCGACCGTGCTGCCGAACCACCAGTCCTAAACGCTCCAGTTCCTGCAGAGCCAGGCGTACCGTGGTGCGCGAGAGACCATAGCGCTCCGAAAGTTCGCGCTCGGAAGGAATCATGTCACCGGCACGATATTCATGGTCAATCTTTTCGGTCAGAATATCGACCAGCTGATCGTACAGCGGTTGCTTACGCGCCCCGATCGCCATCCTATCCTCCCATTTTCTCAAACTCGGCTACTACCTTGGGTGGTTAACATTATCTGTCTGCCACATCCGAATCATCAAGAAAACAAAAGCCGCGCGCTCTTTCGAGCACGCGGCTTTTAACATACACATGGCTTAAGGGGTCGGGGTGTGAGCCGCGTAGGGACACACCCCTCAAGCTAGAGCCTTACCAGATGCTCGGCCAGAGACCAAGCGGGCCAGCGCCCAGGATGCCCAGGACGAAGAGCAGCAGAATGCCCTTGGTCGGGGTCCAGCTGTGCTTAGCGAACATGTAGTAAAGCAGCAGCGTAAGCATAAGCGGGACGAGCTTCGGGACGATGGTGTTGAGGGTGTCGGCAACAGAGAAGTTGACCGGATCCTCGGTAACGGTGCCGTAGGTCACGGACTCCATGCCGTTGCCCAGATCGGTGACGCCGCACTCGACAGCGTTGCCGTCGGCATCGGAAGCGGTGAGGGCGTTGCCGTCCTTATCGGTCATGGCGATGGTACCGGCCTCAGCAGTCTCGGTATCGATGCCCTCCATACCGGTGAAGTTCTCGGCCTCCTTCTCGGAGACGATCACGGTAGTAGCGGAGAGGCCACGGGTGGTGCCGTTGGGAATCTGGAGGTTGATCTGGGTGCCACCCATGGTGACAACCAGGCAACCGACGACGAAGACGCCCATGATGGAAGCGGCGCGCGTGAAGGCCTGCATGTTGGCGGTCAGAGCGTCAATAGCGCTGGTGCCAAGCTTGTAGGACCAGTTCATGAGCCAGAAGCGCAGTGCGAACTGGACGGCGTTGAAGATCACCAGGAAGATGATCGGCGCAGCGGCGTTGCCGTTGATGGCCATGTTGGAGGTGATGCCAGCCGTGATAGGCACGAGCGTCAGCCAGAACAGGGCGTCACCGATACCACCGAGCGGGCCCATTGCGGCGACGCGGACGGCGCGAATCGTGGGGATGTCAACCTTGTTCTGCTCGAGCGAAAGCACGATGCCCATAACAAAGGTGACGAGGAACGGGTGAGTGTTGAAGAACTCCAGGTTGTGGCTCATGGAAGCCGCGAGGTCGTTCTTGTTGGTGTGGATCTTCTCCAGACCGGGGATGATGGAGTAGAGCCAGCCAGCGGCCTGCATACGCTCGTAGTTGAACGAGGCCTGCAGGAAGCAGGAGCGCCAAGCCATCTTGTTGAGGGTCTTCTGGTCGAGCTGCGGAGCAGGAGTGAGATCCTCGTAGTGCTCCGGGATCACATACTCATTAGATGCCATCTTCGAAGTCACCTCCGTCAGAAACAGCTGCACCCTTCAGCTCGGTCTGCTGCTGGAAGTCCCAGAAAGCAATGCCGAAACCGATGAGAGCGAGGATGAGCAGGGCAGGAGTTGCCAGAGAATCGTTGGCAACGGTGATGATCGCGAGGCCAAAGCCCATGAGGAAGAAGCCCCACATATCGCGGTTCATCATAACCTTGAGCAGGACGGCGAAGCCGACGAAGCGCATCATGCCGCCTGCAGCGGAGAGACCGGTCTGCAGCCAAGCCGGGATGGCGGAAGCGATGGTCTGACCGATGGTAGCGCCAGCGATGAAGAACAGGGTGACGACGATAGCGAAGATCAGGCCGAGCAGAGCCATGGCGAAGTAGTTCAGACGCTCGATACCCTTGGTGTCAGCGTTGTGAGCCATGTTGTCCGCGGAGGACATGAGCGGCGACATAAGCGTGAAGACCAGGGTAACGCCGAGCTGACCAAGCAGAGCGAACGGAATGGCAAGGCCGACTGCCGCGTTGGGCTCGAGGCCCGTGGCGATTGCGAGAATGGCTGCCATGATGCCGCCGATGACGGCGTTAGGCGGCTGAGCGCCTCCGATCGGCATGTTGCCGATCGTCATGAGCTGATAGGTACCACCCACGAGAAGACCGGTGTTGAGGTCGCCAAGGATAAGACCGATGACGGCGCCGGTGACGATGGGCTGATAGAGAGACTCGAGGAAGTTGAACTGGTCGATTGCCGCGACGAACGTGACGATGAAGACCAGAGCGACCTGGATGATCGAGTATTCCATCTTGCTCCTCCTTTCAAAATGTATGTACGCACTTTTGATATCACGTACAGAACGTCAGGGTTTCACTCCTGACAATGTGGATCACGAGGATTACGAGAAGAGCTTGCTCGTGTCCTCAACAGGCGTGCTCGGAACGCGCCTGATCTCCAGCTCCACCCCCAATTCCTGCAGCTCTTTAAACGCAGCGACATCCTCGTCGTTAACTGCGACGGAGGTGGCGACTTGGCGCTTTCCTTCCGACATGTGCATGTTGCCGATGTTTACCTTCTTTATAGGCACACCGCCCTTGACGAGCGTAAGCACGTCTTCCGGTGTTTCGGCCACGATGAAGATCTTCTGGCGCGGGCTCGCCTTGCCGATGATGTCGATGGTCTTCTGCAGAGAGAAGAAACGCGTAGCGACGCCGGCGGGAGCGGCCATCTTCATGAGGTTCTGGCGCATGGTATTGGTTGACACGTCGTCGTTGGCGACGAGGATGAGGTTGGAGCCCAGAGTGGAGTTCCACTGAGTGGCAACCTGACCATGAATCAGTCGGTTATCGATGCGGGTAAGAAGAATGTTGGGTTCTGCCATGTTGATCAGCTTCCTTTCGCTATTTGCTGACGACAGTTACTTGATCTCCTGAATCGCGTAACGCGAAACATCTACGACGGCTCCGGATCGGACCTTGATCTGGACCTTCTCGCCTTCGATGCCCTTGACGGTTCCGTAGATACCGCCGGCGAAAAGAACCTCCTGACCCGGCTTGAGCTCGGTGTGCAGCTCCTTGAAGTACTTCTGCTTCTTCTTCATGTTGATTTGCGACCAGATGGTGTAAATCAAGCCCATGATGACAAGCAGGCCTAAAAGAGCGACCGAGGAGCTCAGGACGTTGGCTCCGAAATCGGCCATTAGATGCCGTCCTCGTCGCCGAAGATATCCTCTTCGTCGGAGCCGGCAACGGATGCGACCGTCTGGGCGGTGATGCCCGTCTGGCCAACGGTCACTGCCTGCTCGCCAAGCTCGGCGAGCGTGGCATTGCCGCGGAGGAACAGGAGCTCAATAACCATGGGGAGGTTAGTGCCGGTCAGAACCTCGACGTTGTCGACATCCTGGGCAATCATCATCGACTGGTTAAACGGGGTGCCGCCAAGCAGGTCGGTAAAGACAAGCACGCCATCGCACTCCTCGCGCATGGCGGTAATAGCGGCGCGGAGATCCTCACCGTAGGAAGCAGCCTGATCGCCCTCAAAAGGAACGACGGTAAAAGCGGGCTGGTCACCGGCAACCATAGCGATAGCGCTTGCGAGACCGGGTGCGAACTGTCCATGACCGGTAAGAATAAAGCCAACCATTCAAATTTCCCTTCCGAAGGTGTGTACGATCTGAGTCCGATGATTTTCGGAAGCCAGCGGGCGCTCGCCCTTAAAGCTTCTTGGAAAGCGTTCTTTGAAGACCAGTGGTTTCTCAACTGGTAGTAACCACGTGACGTGTTGTTGTCACTATATCACCCCAGAAGAGGTCGCTTTCGTTGATTCATACAGTAAAACGTTTTTGCACCGCTCACGGTGATATTTCGACCGTTTACCGGTCGTTAACACATCTACCTGCGGTTTTGAAACCGTTTCGAAATGCTTTGGCAAAAGATCGGATCTTTTTCCGTGTCTAAACAACGCAGGGCGGCTAAAAATAGCGTGTAGAAAAATTGCAGGTCATTGTGAAGATATGTGAATTGGTCTTTTTGACTTAATACCAGTCTGAACCAGTTTTGAGATTATCGGTGAACGGTCGTTTTCGACCGTTCACCGGTTACTTGCAATCGTTTGCAGTTGTTTTCCCAGATGAATTAGGGAGACCCGATGAAGCACGTGCGTGATCATTCAATCTGCCCTTTCCGTCTCAATAGATAGCCCTCCAACGCAAAAAGCCCCCTAGAACGATTTCCGTTCTAGGGGGCTTCAGCAGATATTTCGGCTTCGTACTCGAAGGCTCAGGCAATCTTTACGCAAACAGGCCGTAGATGCTGATATTGGCCTTGGCGTAGAGGCCGTTGGCGTACTCGGTCCACTTGGAGCTGGCGTTCGAGGCCTGCGAAGAGTACTGCTGGTAGGCGGTGTAATAGGCGGTCATGGCCTGCTTATAGGTAGCGCTATCGGCCGTAAAGACATCGTCGGCAAAAGCCTTAGCGTAGGTGCTATCGGCGTCCTTCCAGGTACCCTTCTCGCTATCCCACTCGTCACCGGCAAGGTTGATGATGTAGTCGGCGTAGTCCTTGCTCGCGGTGTCCTCGTTGCCGTCAGAAGGCTCGGTCGGAGCGATCGGCATGCTAGCGGAGCTATCGCCCACCTTCTTCTTGTAGAGCTTCTGCAACGTCGCGGACTGGCGGACGATCTGCTTGGCCTGGTCCTTGGACACGCCATACTGCGTGGCCATGGTCTTGTAGTCCGAAGTGCCGATAGAATCCTCGGCGTACTCCTTCATCTCCTTAGAAGAGACAGTGATGCCCTCATCCTCGGCAGCGTCCAGCAGAATCTGGTTGCGCACGTAGGACAGGATGACGTCGGCAGAGGGAGCGGTGTAGTTGCCATCGCTATCCTTGACGGTATCAAGGCTGTACTGGCTCTCGATGGCCTCGCGCGCGGTGATGTCGCTCTTCTTGCCGTTGTAGCTGTAGCTTGCCACGGTCGAATCGAGCTGGTCCTCGGTGAGGGTCGCCGAGCCGACGCCCTTGCCGCCAAAACCACCGTTGCCGATAAAGAAGCCGACCACAGCAGCGATCACGATGGCGACCACAAAGGCGGCAATCATCGTCTTCTTGTGCTTGGATGCGCTGTCGTCCACGTCGGAGTCATCGTCCTCGTCCTGCTCCTCAGGCATGAGGTTCTCGTCGGCGGCATCCGCGGCAATCTGAGCCTCCAGGCGGGCGTCCTCCTCCTCGGCGGTCGTGCCGGCAGCAATGTGCTCGGCAGACGTACCTGCGACCAGATCGATCTTCTCGTCCTTGTCACCGTCGGGGCCTTCGCCGCGCTCGATGATCTGGATGCCGTCGATCTCGTCCTTCTCGTCCTTCTTTTGAATCAGACCCATATCAGTTACTCCTTGTTAAGAAACATAGTCCTCAATAGAATACGCCCGACAGAGCGCCGGGCGTATTCATTCTCAGGTTATCCGCAAACGTATAAGTACCGCTTAGGCGTTTGAAGCCGTATCCCCTTAGGCAAGATGCGCGATAACGGCATCGGCAAAGGCCTGCGTGCCCACGGCGCCCTCAATGGAGCCGGTCTGGGCACGACGCACGTCACCGGTAACCTGCTCGCCCTCGTCGAGCGTGGCAGATACGGCGGTGCGAATGCGATTGGCAGCGTCGTTCTCGCCCAGGTGATCGAGCATCATAGCCGCAGACAGAATCCCGGCCGTGGGGTTAGCGATATCCTGACCAGCGATATCGGGCGCGGAGCCATGCGTGGCCTCAAAGATGGCACAGTCGGCTCCGATATTGGAGCCGGGGGCCATGCCAAGGCCGCCTACAAGACCGGCGCACAAGTCGCTGACGATATCGCCATACAAATTGGGCAGGACCAGAACATCGAAGTCGTTGGGGTTCTGAACCAGACCCATGCAGGTGGCGTCGACGATCTTGTCGTTGAACTCGATATCGGGATAGTTGGCAGCCACCTCGCGAGCCACGCGCAGGAACAGGCCGTCAGTCGCCTTCATGATGTTGGCCTTATGCACGGCCGTCACCTTTTTGCGGCCGCAGCGGCGAGCATACTCAAAGGCGTACTCCACAATACGGCGGCTCTTGGCGATGGAGATGGGCTTGATCGAGATGGCGGAATCCGCGGCGAAGGTTTTCTGACCCGAGCGCTCAACAAGCTGTGAAAGCTCCTCGACCTCGGCAGCGCCCTCGTCGAACTCAATACCAGCGTAGAGGTCCTCGGTGTTCTCGCGCACGATAACCAGGTCGACATCGCGGAAGCGCGAGCCATCGCCTGGTTGCGACAGGCAGGGGCGCACGCAGGCGTACAGATCGAAGTACTTACGCAGGGCAACGTTGACGCTGCGGAACCCCGTACCGACCGGCGTGGTGATGGGGCCCTTGATGGCAACTTTGGTCTGGGCGACGGCATCGAGCACATGCTGGGGCAGCGGCGTGCCAAACTCGTCCATGACGCCGGCACCGGCCTCCTGGACGTTCCAATTGATCTGGACACCGGCGGCCTCGACCACGCGGCGCATGGCCTGCGTAATCTCGGGACCGATCCCGTCACCGGGAATCAGGACTACATCGTGCGCCATAATCTGTTACTCCTCGTCTTCGGCGTCGTCAGATTTTTTAACGCTAGCACGCTTCTTCTTTTTGGAGAGATCCAGGCCAAAACGTTTAACAAGCATTTCGCAAATCTCGCTCGAACGGGCCTTGAGATAGCTGCCCTTGCCGTTCTCGGCATCGAACTTAAGGCGCAGCGCAAGCTTCTCGGCGATCTCGGCATCGATCTCGCCTTTGCCAAACTCGTACAGGCAGCCGAGCATATCGCGATACTCGAGGTCACCGTGGTAGCACTGGATGGCCTCGTCCAGGATGGGCCAAGCCTCGCGCGAACGCTCGACGCTCGTGGCACCCCACACGCACAGCAGGCGGAAGGCGGCATAGCGCAGCGTGGAGGAAATCTCGTCAAACAGTGCGGTCTCGGCGCCCTCAAAGGCATCGCCCAGCTGGTCGGGGCAGGTGGTGGCGAGCGCCGCCAGGGCATCGAGGGCCTCCCAGCGAGTCTGAGCCTCGGGCCGGTCGAGCGCCTCGATCAGCGCGGGCACGCAGGGCACGACGCGCTGCGGGTCGCGCTCGGCAAGCAGGTGCAGCACGCGGGCGGCAAACTGGCGGATACGGCGCGTGGGGCAGCCGAGCTCCTGGACCAAGCGGTCGACGGTGTTCTCGTTCTCCTCTGCCAGCTGAAGCTGTGCCAGCTCCTCGTCGGTGAGCTGTTCGTCTTTGTTTTCTGCCATAGTTACCTCTTCTTACTATTTCTTAGCGTGCTTGCCAGCACCCTTGCTGTCATCGGTGACCGAGATGAGCTGTCGATCGGCCGCGCCATTGCGACGCGCACGGCGGCGTTCCTCGGCGTCGCCCGCGTCGGCGGCGGCACGGTGAGCCTTGTTGACGTTAAAGACCTCGTCGTGCTTGCGCCACGGGCCGACGGACTCGCCAAAGCTCATCTTAAGGCCGGCGATAAAGCCGCCGAGCCAGCCGATCGGCGCAAACTGCACCAGCGGGAACAGTGAGAACACCCAGGTCAGCAGGACGACTGCCGCCGCTCCCGCAAAGTTGGCAATCCAGTAGTCGCGCTTGGTGATGACACGCTTTTCGCACGCCCACTGGCCGCACAAAAAGCCAATGTAGATCGCAAAGAGAAAGAGCACCAGCGCAAGCACCACGAACGTCCAGCTCATGGGCGCTACTCCCCGTGATGGTGGCCGCAGCAGCACTCGTGGCCCTCGTCGTGGTGGTGGCCACAACCGCACTCGTGATCGTCGCCATGCTCGCCGCAACCGCAGCCTTCCTCGTGAGCGCCATGCTCCTCGGGACGATACTGCGACCAGTCCAGACCGGCGGCGATGGCGTCGGCCTCCTCCTTATAGAGGACCGTGACGGCCTGGGTACCCAGCTTGGCACCACCGATGGCGTCGAGCATGTCGTAGAGCGTAAAGGCCACGTCGGCACCGGGCAGCGCAAGCTCGCGGTCGTCGGCATAGGCGAGCGCCAAGCGCAGGTCCTTGATAAAGTGCTCGACCATAAAGCCGGGCTTGTAGTCGCCGTCGAGCGCCTTGGGAGCCAGGCTCTCCATGGCGCCGGACTTGCCGGTGCCGCCCAGGATCATCTGGCGGGTCTTCTCCAGGTCAAGGCCGCTCAACTCGGCAAATGCCATGGCGTCTGCCATGCCGACCATGCAGGCGCCCAGCGACACCTGGTTGGCGAGCTTGGCAGCCTGGCCCTTGCCGGCGCCGTCGAAGCAGCAGATGTTGGCCGCAAAGGTGGCAAGGATGTCGCGGACCGGCGCGATGTCGTTCTCGGTAGCGCCCACGATAGCCGTGAGCGTACCGGCGATAGCGCCCGACTCGCCGCCGGTGACGGGGCAGTCAAACGCCATGCGACCAGAAACCTGGGCGGCCTCGGCAATGTCACGGGCAAGCTCGGGCAAGCTCGTGGTGAGGTCGATCAAGACCGCACCCGGCTTGGTGCACGCGAGCAGGCCGTCGCCCGCCAGGTAGAGTTCCTCGACCTCGGAGGGATAGCCCACCATGGTAAAGACGACATCGGCGTTCGCCGCGGCATCGGCCGGCGTATCTGCCCAGACGGCGCCGCGCTCGATAAGCGCCGCCGCCTTGGACTTGGTGCGGTTGTTGACCGTGACGGGATAGCCGGCGTCCAGAATGTGGCCGGCGATGGGGGCACCCATGATTCCGGTGCCAATGAATGCGACGGAGAGCTTGTTTGCCATGAAACCTTTCCTTTTGGGTTGGGTGTTGTTACCAGGTTGAATACTCGGTGCCAGCGTTTGGGCTGTGAGTCGAGGGCGATTACGGACGCAGCGCTTGCCTACTGACCGCGCACGCGGCGGGCGATACGGTCGGAAAGCGACGCCTTGTCGGCGCGGTTCTTACCCCAAAACGCGCAGCCCACCATGCCGGGGCCCACGTGCGAGCCGATGGTGGGACCCACGGAGCCGCGAATGATCGTGACGTCGGCGCAACCCTCCTCCTTGCGGATGGCGGCTTCGAGCCAGTCACCATCCTTTTCGGCATCGGCCGTCATGATGGCGATGGGCATGGTGCGATCGGGCACGTAGTTCTCGCGGAACGACTTGAGGATGGACTTGAGCGCCTTCTTGCGGCCGCGGTTGACGCCGATCAGCGACAGCGAGCCGGCCAGGTCGTAGGAGAGCTCGGGCTTGACGTCGAGCTTTGCCGTGAGCTGCGCCGCCGCGGGAGGAATGCGGCCGCCGGCAGCCAGTGCGTCGAAGCTCTCGAGCGTAAAGTAGCCGTGCACGTAGGTTTTTGCCTCGTTTGCCCAATCGACCAGCTGTTTGGCGGTCAGTCCCGCCGAACGCTGGCGCACGGCCTCGAGCGCCAAGAGCGCGCCGGTCGCGCAGGGCAGAGCGTTGTCGACCACGTAGAGCTCAAAGTTGGGATACTCGGCGCGCACGGCATCTGCCGCCTGGCACGCGGAGTTGTAGCTCGACGACAGCGCCGAGGTAAAGCACAGGTAGACCGTGGGCGTACCCTCTTTGGCGCACTCGGTAAAGAACTCGATATAGCGACCGAGCGACACAGCCGAGGTGGACACGCGGGCACCGGCGCGCATGCGGTCGTAGAACTCCTTAGGGCTCATGCTCGACCAGATGTCGTCTGTGCGCTCCTCGCCATCGATAATAAAGGGAAAACCCAGGATATCGACATCGAGGTTCGCGGCGACCTCGGGGCTAAAGTCGCAGCAGGTATCGACGACGATGCGGCAACGGTTCGAATGACCGGCGGATGCGGCCTTGTCCATCAAAGCGACTCCTTACGTAAAAAGGCGGCCACCCGCATGGGATGGCCGCCAACCGTTAACTCATGCAAGTTAACGTATTTTACTCGTCAAGTGTTTCGATGCGGGGCTTGATGATGCCATATCCACCATTCTTACGGTGATACACCACATTGATGAGACCGGTCGTCGCGTTCTCGAACACGTAGAAGTCGTGGCCCAGCAGATCGGTCTGCACCAGCGCCTGCTCCTCAGTCATCGGGGTGACATCGATGACCTTCTCGCGGACGAGCAGGTCGTCCTCCTCCTCGGGCAGCAGCAGGTCAGCCAGATCCTCGACGCGCTCGACCGGCGCAACATCCGCGGCGCTGGCACCACCCTGGCGGTTGTCCACGACCTTGGTCTTGAACTTGCGCAGCTGGCGGGTAACCTTATCGGCGGAGAGGTCGATGGCGGCATACATATCTGCGCCGTGCTCGGCAACGCGAATCACCGAACCGCGGGCACGAACCGTGACCTCGACGATTGCCGGGTTGGGGTTCGAGGGGTTCTTCTCATAACGAAGCACGACGTCGACTGTCATGGGCTCGATGTCGAAAACCTTGAGCGCCTCGCCGATCTTCTCATTCACATGCGCACGCAGAGCATCGGTTACCGTCGTCTTGCGTCCAGAAACCTTGATATCCATACGTGGCTCCAATCTGCCTCGGGGACTTACTGTACTGGCTATGTACCCATTGCCGTGCATTTAATCACGCGAATTCCCAAAGACCCGAATAACGACTGCTTGATACCGCATACCGAAGTCTCGCACTTTTCCGTGGCAAAGTGCGCTATAGGAAGGCGTCGACGGAGTTAATTTTTCTCCTGGAAATTAGCTTTGACCTGCTAGTTTTACCAAAATAGAAAAGCCGGGCTCCCCTATTTGGGAGACCCGGCCATGCGTGTTGAAACCGTGAAGAAGCGCCTTGTTCGGTGTATGGCAGACGCCACCCCTACCAATAACTAGCTATTGAGCTTGTTGATGTCATCGTCGGTGATGGCGCCCTCCTGGCTAGACGACGGACTGTCGCCGTTGTTATCAGAGGCGTCGCCATCGGAGGACTCGGTCTCGTTGGACGTGGAGTCGGATGCCTGCACATTGGCCCCCGAAACAGTCTTGGCGGTAAGGTCATAGGGCATTTGGCCATACCAGACGCAGTGGACCGCCTCGAGCGTGCCGTCGACCGTGATGCCGTCGAGGGCATCACTCACGGCACGGCACAGCTCATCGTTAGAGCTAAGGCCTGCGACGCCAAGCGTGGAGGGTGCCTCGAGCGTGCCGACATAGGAGATCTGGCTCATCAGGCGCGCGAGGTAACCACCGGCCGTGGAATCACAGATCACGTAATCGACCTCGCCCGACTCGAGTGCCTCGAAGCACTCGTTGATGTTGGAGAAGGTCTTTTGGTTGGCCGTGATGCTCTGCTTGGCAAGCGCTTCCTGCGAGGCTGAGGAGGTCTGAACGCCCAGGGTAGCGGTGTTAAGCGTTTCGGTGGAAACGCTCAGCGACTCGCCGTCACTGCTCTTGCCGAATACGGCGGGGGCGTCGTACAGACAGGTGCCAAGTGAGCTGATATCGCCGTCCGTAGACCTGGCGTCGCCAATAAAGATGTCGGCCTTTTTATCGCTGAGCGCGGAATCGGCCGAGGACGCATCGACAAAGGCGACTTTGAGACCCATGCGGCATGCAAGGGCACGAGCGGCATCGACCGCATAGCCCGTGAGGTTTCCGTCGGCATCCTGCATGGCTTGCGGGGCATCGGAAGTATCGAGGGCGACCGTCAGGGTTCCCGGCGTGACCAGGGCATCGTCCGATACCGTGGGGGTAACGGTCTCGCGCTCGATCTGGTCGATCGTGGGCGTCGTGAACGTGGACAGTGGATTGAACGCACATCCACTCAGGCCCAAAACGGCAATGACCGCCGCGGTCCCAGCACCTAACCGAGCCGCATGCATCAAGCTGCCCCTCACCATGTCCACTACCCTGCCTTCTGTGTCGTATACAATCCGTGCCCTGCACGGAATATCGGGTTGTTCCCACCAGCTGACCTGGTATTTGACCCCACACTTGCGCACCGGGGCGTTTGCTCGGGAGGCCGCAGCCACCTTCACGACTGGCCCGCTCGCCCGCGAGGCGGTATTGCCCCAAAGAAAGTAGAACGGACGGTGCGGCTTACATCTAGGACGCGCCATGATCGCGCCGCGCGCACGCGGTCGCTTACGTGGATCCCTTTGACCGCGTCTGTCTTGGACTAGGATGGGCATTTCGTCCGTCCGCAACCACAGCCTGGCAGGAACGTAGGGCATTATAGCTAAGTTCAAGCTATAGTTTAAGGTTAGGGACGTTATTCGCATCGCGAGCACAGATTTCGCAGGTCGGGGCGGACCATTCGTGCCCCCATGAAGCCCGGAGCTCCCCCACGGGGAGCCCCGGGGCACCCGTCTCAGGGTGCCGTGTGCAAAAAACGGCAAATATGAGTACTGCTACCAATTTAGTAGCAGCGTATTTCCGCCCCACGAGCCCTTTTTGAGTTCCGCACAGCCCGCTTGGCGCCAAGATATTCCACATTCGTTTATTATCTCTTCGCTGAATCCAGTTTTTCGGCCCAAGTTTCTTTATTTTTGCTGTCACTAATCTAGTAACAGTACTCATATTTGCCGTTTTTTGCACATGGCATATAAACAGACCCCCTATAAAGCCATAGTTTTACGCCGGCTTGAGCCCAAAGCACGCTCGGAGCGTATTCAGCAGAGCATCTTGCCTCTTTCGACGAGCCTCTACACGATTCTGATATCGTTTACCCATGCGCTGGTGGATGCGCCATGCGAGCGCTTCCATCGCTTCCATGTCGCAGAGCATCTCGTTGTTGACCGTCGCGACCTCGATTCCCATGGACGCCAAACCCGTATTGCGTTTTTCATCGTGAATGCGCCCGCCGCGAGACGAATGGCCCTGCTCACCGTTGTATTCCAGGTCAAACCGAGCTGCTTCCTGATAGGCATCGCAAACCGCATACGGCATCCCCGAGATCGCCTGCGCACGGTCGTTGAACTCGATCTTGTGGTCGGTCTTAAAGGGACCGCAGGCAAATCCGCCATAAGAAAACGGAAGCGAAAACATGGCAAGCATGATGCATTCCATGGGTGAGCGCAGGTTTTCCGACAGAAAGGGGCACAGCCGCCGCAGCTGCTTGGCCGCGCTCCCCTTGCATGCCGCAAGGTAATCTGCCAGGCGATCGGGCGTCAGCACTGGCTCGACCTCAAAGTAGCCCACATCTGACGGCTGGTCCTTATCCTTTGCAAGCCTGTTCACGGTAGGCGAGCTGTAGGGAGGCAAATACTGCCCGCGATCGCTCAGCGAAATCTTGGAGCACAGCTCCTGGGCCAGGGCAAATGCCTGGATACAGCCGACTTCGCGCGCAACGGCGGCACAGAGGGCCTCGGGAGACAAGCTGTACACCCCCGGCTCCACCTCAAAAATCGAAGCGTCCGGCAGGCCTGTAGAACAAACGGACCAGCTTGCACCAGGCATGCGGCGACGCTGCTTTGCAGACCCCACCAGTAGGCACAGGTCTTCTTGAACCTCGCCACTCACGACCCCGATCCTCACCAAATCGGGAAGATAGATGTCCTCGGCCGAGGGCGACGATGCGCGCAGCACACGGCACTCTTCATCGGGAGCGAGGTCCCTCCAACTGATGTAACCCATTTGTCGGCGCTCGGCGCGCATCATGCGCAGCGCCGAGGCGCCAGCCAGGATTACAGAGGCCGCCAGTTGCTCGCTTGTCGGCTCGATGCGTCGCGCTATCTTCACTGCCACAAAACCACCCCTACCAAACGCGTGCGATAGCGAGGCCATCGACGGCCGCGGCACCGGCACGTTTGAGCTCCGCCGAGGCTGCTGCCATGGTCGCGCCCGTGGTAATGACATCATCGATGAGCAGCAGACGGCGGCCGCGCACATCCTCGACCGTCTCGTACACGCCCCGGGCATGCTCCCGGCGCTCATCGCGGCCGAGCTCTCGCTGGTCACCATGACCGTATTTGACCAGGGCGTCCAGCAACGGGACACCCGAAAGATCGCAAAACGAGCGCGCAATTGCTTCCATATGGTCGAATCCACGCCGCCGAAACGCCGCCGCAGTCGCGGGCACAAACACCACCGCGTCCGCACCGGACAGCACACCGCCGTAGCGATCGGGGGGTGCCGCCTGGGCATGCAAGACGGTGTCGTAGAATAGCTCCGCCAGATACGGTGCCAGACGGCGCTCTCCCGCATCCTTGTACGCCTTGATGATGCGCGGCAGCGGATGTGCGTAGACGGCACACGCCAGACAGCGATCGAGCGCCTCGGCCATTGCCGAAGACGCGCCCTCGACCGAGCACTCGGTGCACAGCAAATCCCCAAACGGGGCACCACATCGGATGCAGCTATGGCACGGGTCGATGAGCGCGAGCGATGCCAGACAATCCTGGCAGATCAGCGCACCGGAGCGCTCGCAGCCGGCGCATCGCGTGGGCGACAACGCCTCGAGCGCCTCGTATGTCACGTGCTCGGCAAGCGGTAGCAATTCGTCCGCAAACGGTAGGACACCTGCGCCCTGCAAGCGAGTCAATACGTTCAGATGTCTCTTCATGACACAACCCTCCCTACGCGAAGGCGAAGGGAGGGTTGTCGGTGTAGAGCCATGATACCCAGAGGTGCTGGGGTCAGACAGGTTGCATCCGTTTACGGGCGCTATTCGCCGGTAGGCGGTTGCGGTGCGGACGAGGTGCGGGTCGAGCCTTCGCCGCCGTCCTGGCGCGGCTTGCGGGAGCGACGGCGACGGCGACGCTTTTGACCCTGGTCGGTCGAGCCCTCGCCACCGCGATTCTCACGCGGTTCGCACTCGTCGCGAGCGCCGCCGTGCGAAGCCTTGGCGGCAGCTCCTCCGCCATCGCCGGGGCGACGGCGCGTGACCTTGACTTCGCCATCCGAAACCTGATCGGCCACAGAAGGAATCGAGGGCTTCTGCTGCGTGCCCGAGGAATGGCGACGACGCGGACGTGGCGCGCGCTCCTCCTCGCCACGCGGCTTGCCGCCCTTGTCGGCAGGCGCATCGGAACCCGAGCCACCCTTGGGAGCGGCACCGGCTTCGCGAGCGGCTGCGGCGCGGAAGGCGTCCTCGCGCTCCTCGCTCGACAGGTGGCGGCGACGACGGCGCGTGGGGTTCATGCCACCGCCGCGATTTTGCTGCTGGGGCTGCTGAGCCTCGCGCTCGCGGGAAGCGTTCTTGCCCGCGGTCTCGCCATTGTCGACGGACGCTGCGCGCTTGCGGCGGCGACGGCCATCGGCCGCCCCCTCGGCCTCGAGCGCCTCGGCCTTGCCGCGGCCCTTTCCACGGCCACGGCCCTCGCTCTGGCCCTGGCCGGCGCGAGCATCGGATTCGGCATCGCGACGACGGCGCTTGGGCATCGATGTCCCGGCCAGACGATCGGCACTCGACAGACCATCGCCCACGTCGACGCCGTTCTCGCGATCGAGTTCCATGAGCGCCAGGCGCATTTCGGGCGACTCGATGCACTCGAGCACGTCGCGCGTCACGCAGTCGGGGCGGCAGTTGCAGCCCTGCTCGGCGGCCTTCTTTTTGCAGCCCTCCGAGCACGTCATATCGGCCAGGTTGACCTTAAAGACTTTGCCGTTCTCCAGGCGCAGCACCAGCTGCTCACGCGGCGTGTCATATTCCTGGATACGTGCCTTGCCGAGCGGCGTATCGATGAGCGTCTTCTTTTTGGGCGCACGGCTCTTAAAGTCCTTGTACGCCTCGAACTCATAGCGCAAACAGCACATCAGGCGGCCGCATACGCCGCTGATCTTGGACGAGTTGAGCGGCAGGTCTTGCTCTTTTGCCATGCGAATCGAGACGGGCTCAAACTGTCCGCCAAAGCGCGTGCAGCAGAGCTCCTGTCCGCATTGGGCATAGCCGCCCACCAGGCGGGTCTCGTCGCGCACGCCAATCTGGCGCATGTCGACGCGAATGTGCAGCGTCGAGGACAGATCCTTGACGAGCTGACGAAAATCGACGCGCTCCTCGGCCGCAAAGTAAAACACGGCCTTCTCGCCGCCAAACAGGTACTCGACGCCGACCGGCTTCATCTCGAGGTCGAGCTCTTTGACCAGACGGCGGAAATCGACCATGGCCTCGTCGCCCTGAATGGCCAGGTCGTCGGCGAGCTGCAGGTCGATGTCGCTCGCCACGCGCAGCACGGGCTTGAGCGGCTGGCCGATCTCGTCCTGCGGCACCTCGAAGGGGTCTGCCGTGACCAGGCCGATCTCGGTTCCGCGCTCGGTGGAGCAGATAGCATAATCGGCCTCGAGGATATCCAGATCCTGCGGGTCGAACCACAGGTCGCGCGAGGCGTAGGTAAACTTAACGGGTACGACTAACGGCATTTCAGTGCCTTCCTGATATCGAACAGCATGACCTCGATGGCCAGCTGGGGAGTAACGTTTCTGGCGATGTTGCGCTCGGCGGTTGCGACCGCCTCGAGCGCCCGGGTGGCGCCCGCAACATTGGTCGCGGCGGCAAGCCGACCGATCGTGTCGCGCACATCCTCGTTCACGACGTCGGCCGCCTCATCCTGAAGCGTCAGCAGCACGTCGCGCATGAGCGTCCGCGCGCTCGCCAGCGCTTCCATGATACCCGAACGCTCGCGCGCGTTGAGTTCGCGCTTGTTGCGGTCCTCAAGCTGCTTCAATGCTCCACGCGACAGGTAGTCGGCGTTTTGCTCGAGCACCTTTTCCTGCGTGGACTTGACCTCGGCGAGCGGAGCCTTAACGGCGACGATGAGCGACTTGGCGCGACTGAGCACGTCGGCCTCGTCGGCGGCAATGAGTGAGTCGATGGCACGGACCATCTGACGGCGGGCGTCCTGGCGCTCGGCACTCTTAAGGAACTCGATGCCGCGCGTGGGGCTCCCCGCCACGGCGACCGCCATGCGACAGCGTGCGAGATCCTGGCCCGTCGCGCGACTCACGGCCTGCGCGGCCGCGGTGGGCGACACCAGCCGAAACGGCACGCACTGACAGCGGCTCACGATGGTGGGCAGCATCACGTCTGCCGAGGTGCCCAGCAGGATGAACATGACGCCCTCGGGCGGCTCCTCGAGCGTTTTGAGCAATGCGTTGGCGGTGTTGGCGCGCAGCTGCTCGACACGGTCGATGATGTAGACCTTGGCCTTGGCACGGATGGGCGCCAGCGGCACGTCATCGAGCAGCTCACGAGTCTGGGCAATGAGGTAGCCCGTGGCGCTCTCGGGCGTGTAATAGTGCACGTCAGGATGCGTATGCCGAGCAACGCGTACGCAGCTGTCGCATGCTCCGCAGCCGTCCTGCTCGCACAGGAAGGCTTGGGCGAGTGCCCATGCGGCATCGAGCTTGCCGGCACCAGGCGCGCCCAAAAACAGATAGGCGTGCGATGCGCGGCCGCTGGCGACGGCGTTGGTCAAAAAGTCGCGCACGCGCTGTTGGGTGTCGAGCTTGGCCAGCAGGCTTGCCTGATCGGGGGCCATGTTACTCGGCCTCCTGGGCAAGCGCGGCGGCGACGGCGTCTTGCGGAATGTCGAGACCGTACGCGCGAACCTGCTCGACCGTCTTCGCAAAGACTTCCTCGACGGTCGCGGTGGCGTCGATGAGCTTTACGCGATTTGGTTCCTCGGCGGCAATGGCGCTAAACCCCTCGTAAACACGCTCCTGGAATGCCATGCCTTTTGCCTCCATGCGATCTGCCGCGCCACGGGCTGCCATGCGTAGCGCCGCCTGCTCGGGCGTGATGTGGTAGACAAGCGTGAGCGCCGGGTGTGTTCCCGCGACGGCCAGGTTATTGGCATCGCACACTATCTGGCGATCGAGGCCGTCGGCAAATGCCTGGTAGCAGGTCGTGGAGTCGTAGAAGCGATCGCACAGGACTACCTTGCCGGCCGCGAGGGCGGGAGCTATGACCTCGTGCACCAACTGGGCACGCGCCGCCTCGTAGAGCAGCAACTCGCAGGTGTCGCCCATCGCCGTATTGGCGGGGTCGAGCAGCAGAGCACGGATCTTTTCGCTGATGGCGGTGCCGCCCGGCTCGCGCAGGCTCACAACCTGGTAGCCAGCGAGTTCGAGCGCGCGGGCAAGCAGACGCGCCTGCGTGGACTTGCCGGCACCATCGACGCCCTCGAGCGTGATAAAGCTATGTTGAGCGGGCTCAAAAGCCATGAGCGCAGCCCCTTCCTATAAGGCGCGTAAATGCAGATATATCAACCAAGTCATGATACCCCAGGGGCAGGCGCGCCCCAAATCGGGCCTAGTCATTGGGGACGTTCTAAAGTTGCGGTGAAATAGGGACTGGTTGAAGCCCTGAGACCGCCAAACAGTCCCTATTTCACCGCAACTTATGATGGGGAATTTTGGACGCTGGGTATAATCGTCGTATTGCATTGAAATGTGGCGAAAGGAGTGGCAATGTCTCGGTATTGCGCCTCGTGCGGCAAACTTCTTGCAGATGATGCCAAGTTCTGCACCTCATGCGGTGCACCCGTTGAGCAGACAACCGCAAGCAATGGCCAACCCGCGTTTGAGCAGACCGGCTTCCTCGATACGCCGCAAGCCTGTCTCTTATACACATCTCCGAGCCCACGAGACTCCTGAGCATCTCGT
>UQXA01000003.1 GCA_900544865.1 uncultured Collinsella sp.
CGGTCTTTCATGCAGCAGGGGCTCTCAATGTTTTTATGTCCTGCTCATATCGTCTGTCGACAATATCAAATGGGAGCCTGGCAACAACGAAGATGCCTCGCTTGTCTCATTCCGCTATCCCTACGAGGATTTTCCCAACGGGTCCTATCTTCAGGTTGCGCAATCGCAGATTGCCGTTTTTACCAACAATATGGGGGCGGGCAGTTCTACTGACGCTACGGGTGCCGGCGATTCTCAGGTAAGCGTGTTTGTCGGTCCGTGCAAGATCAAGCTCGACACGGGAGACAGCCGATTCGCCCCGTTCCGCAATGCCGCTCATTCGCTTACCGGCGGTAGCTCGGCGTTTCATTCCGTTGTGTACTTTATCAATACCAACTACATGAACGAGCTTCGCTGGGGCACGACCGAGCCCATCATCGTTCAAGACCCTGAGGAAGACGTCAACGTTCACGTTCGCGCCTTCGGTTTGTTTGGCGTGCATATCGAGCAGAACGACTCGAGTCTGGTTCCCATTCAGGCGAGGAAGTTCCTTGTTAAGGTCGTGGGCACGCGAGATCGCTATACGCGAGAAGAACTTACCTCCTTTATGCGGGCAAAAATCCTTGAGTATGTTCCCGACTTGCTTGCTAAGGCGATTGTTGACCAAGGGGTTTCCGTTCTAAAAATCGCGACACATCTGAGCGATTTCTCGTCTCAGATGCAGGGAAGGCTCGTTAACTATTTCGATGAGTTTGGCCTCACGCTCGATAACTTCTCGTTCAATAGCATCAAACCCTTCGAAGACGATCTTGCCGCCATCAACGAGATGAAGATCCAACGTAAGCGGAGCATTCTCGAGGCGCAGGGTAACGCCGCCCAGATGGACATCGAGTCCGAGGCGCTTGCCAGGAAACGTGCGCGCGAAGGCTACGACTATCAGCAGGAGCGCGGTATGGACGTAATGCAGAGCGCTGCGGGCAATGAGGGAAGTGCCGCATCGGGCCTCATGGGAGCCGGCATGGGACTCGGCATGGGCGTTGGCATGGGCGGTGCATTTGGAGCTGGCTTTTCCAACTTGGCCAACCAGACCCTGGGCACTGTTGCCCCCATGGTCGGAACGACTCCCGCGTCCGCAAGTATGCAAAACGGTCCCGTGTGCCCCAGTTGCGGAAACGTTAATCCGATGGGTGCTAAGTTCTGCCCGGAATGCGGACAGAAGCTCGAGCATGGCGTTGCGTGTTTGGCGTGCGGGCATCTTAACCCGGCCGGTGCCAAGTTCTGTCTTGAGTGCGGGAACCGGTTGGCCTCACCAAAGTGTCCGAGCTGCGGAGCTGAGTTGCCCGAGGGGACCAAATTTTGCCCCGATTGCGGAACTAAGATCCAATAAGGAGAAACAAAGATGAACGGTTCTGTTAAACGTGTCATTTTGGGCGAGGCAATCGTCTTGGTGGCGTGGCTTGTAATCATGTTTGTCTGCAAAAACGCGCTGATGAATCCTATCGTCTTTGCTATGTCGCTTGGCTTTGGGGTTTTGGCTTTTGCGGTGGCTTCGATTTCGGCTACCATGTCCGATAGGCAGTCCACGGTCAAAAGCACGACCGAAATCCATTATTTGCCGGTCGCATCCAGCTGTGCCTACTTTGTCGTTGCCCTTCTGGCCAACACGTACTTTGTGTTTGCGGCATATGGGTGGGGCGGCAGCACGATTCCAGTTGTCGTAAACGTTGTCCTTCTTACTGTGCTTGTCCTTGTGCAGATGGGTCTAGCCTTCAATGCCCGCCAGGTGGACCAAAAGGTTGCCGCCGTGGCGGCAAAGACGGTTCAAACGGCGCAATTTGCATCGTATGTGGGACAGCTCCTTGCCGTAGCGCAAGACGCTCAGGTCAAAGCCGAACTCAAAGTGCTCAAAGACGACATCTCCTTTAGTTCCAACATGTCGCAGCCCCATGCTCAAGAGATTGAGCGACAGTTCTCCGCTGCGCTCGAGGCCGTCTCGAATTCCATGAGTGCCGATGAGCCAGCAGATGTTACGGTTGGCCTTGTCCATGATGCGCGCCGTATCTGGAAAAAGCGCAATGCGGCGCTGACCGCTGTCAAATAAGAACTCGTGTTGCTTTT
The DNA here is from genome assembly GCA_900544865.1 of uncultured Collinsella sp. Taxonomy (GTDB): domain Bacteria; phylum Actinomycetota; class Coriobacteriia; order Coriobacteriales; family Coriobacteriaceae; genus Collinsella. Next base: position 2,098 of record UQXA01000003.1, read on the forward strand.
TGCCAGGGCACTTTGATGGTTGAAGTGGGGGAAGCTATTGGAAATCAACGGAATAACTTGCGAGGGCTGCGGCAGCACCGATGTCGAGTTTGACCCCGCAACGCGAAAGGTTCATTGCAACCAGTGCGGCCGCGAGATGTATTATTCGCGGGCACGTCTGGGGGCCACGGGCAAAGTCGCGTTTGCCAAGGACAATGCCATCAAGTTTTTTAAGGGTGGTAACTTTCCGGAGGCCCGCAAATTTGCCGCGGACGTGCTCAATATGATGCAAGACAACGCGGCGGCACAGTTTATGGTTGCGTACTGCGATGAGTTTTGTGAAGGTCTTTCGGGTTCGATGGTGGTTTTCTTTAAAAGGGCCGAAGATATCCCTCTCGAATATGACGAAGTGCGTGACTTGATCGACTTGTTTGAGTCGACGCTCTACAACATGCGTGACTTTGAGGTTCAGATGGTATCGCTCGTGGTCGCCAATATGCAGAGCATGGAGGATCGGCCTCGGCTTGAGAGCTTTATCGATGCTGTGTGCCCGTTCTGCATAGCGCGGTATTCTTCGGAAGACTTTATGACTGCAGAGCGGGAGAGTTTCTATCAAGATATTGCCGCCAACTGCAATACACCCAAAACGTGTCTTGCACTACTCAAGGGCATTAGAGAGAACCCCGGGTCCCCCTATAAAACTGGTTCGTTTGCGTTACGAAGAAGGACTTCGTACTTTTTCGAACACTATGTGGAGCCCGTCGGTCGCATCGTCAATTCGATGAAGGCAAGCCAATACAAACAGAAGTTTCTTGTGGCCTATCAGCAGGTGTCCGAGCAATACCGAAGCATGGCCTCTCAATAAAGCAGATGGCGGGCGCTTACTCGCTTAAAGCTATTGGATGATCTAAACAGTGCAAACTGAAAGGTGGTACAGATGAGTGATTCGGGAGTAGATACTGTCCTTATCGAGCGCAGGATCGCCGCTATTGGAACAAAAGTTGACCAGATGACCACGAAGGTCGATAAGGTCGAATCGCAAATGGAGGAAGTGCGGAAGGACCTTAAAAAGCTCCGAAAGGACTTTCTCGAGATGATGCTCGAGCAGCGTCGTACCGCCGCACTTGAGCAGGCGACTACGGAGCTCGTGAGCGTCCGGCAGGAGATGGACAAAAAGTTCGGCAACTACTCAGTGGTTCGAAACACCATGGTCGGTATTCTCCAGGCAACCGATGCGGCGCTCGTGCGCAAGGCGACGATTTCGACGGTCTCCGAGGAGTTAATGATCTCTACCCCGGACTACTGGCTGGCACCTGTCCTGGTTGCCCTTGCGGCATGGATCAACAACAACCGAGATCTTGCAGAGCGCGCAATACGCGAGGCTGTCAAACGTGACAACGAGCACACGTCGCTTGCGATGGCTCTGATCTGCAGACGTAATAACCGCACGGCTACGTGCTACGAATGGTTAGCGCGCTACTTCTCGACGCAAAACGCCGCCCGCATCGATGCCGATGCGATGGTCTACATCGATGCCTATATCAACGGCATCTTTGGAACCGACGAAAAGCACCTGTGCGACGACTATATGGCGGGCTGGATCGAGCAGATCAGAAATCAGAGCCCTGAGTTCGAGAACGAGCAGTCAGAGTCATGGGCGGAGTACTTTACCGGCTACGAGGAGGATATGAGCTCGAGATATCCGGCGCTCAAGGTGGTGGTCAAGGAGTTTGACTACATCAATAAGTATCTCGGAAAAGTCGAGGCAATCGAGAGCATCTCCAATGACTTCGCCGACCTCAAGGCTTCTGATGTTGACGAGAGGACGCTTGCCGAGCAGGTTGACAGGCATTTGATGGAGCTCGTTAACTCCGATGACTCCAAGGAGCGAAATTTGCGCCGCCAGGAGGAGTATCTTCTTGCGGTCAAGGCATTTGGCGGAGACGTGGAGCGCGCCCGAGAGCTCGTCAATCGTCGCCGCGATGAGAAGCGTCAGCAGACGATGAACATCATCGACCAGATGACACGCTCGATGCGCGACCAGAGTGCGTCTGTGGATGTGCATAAGAAGAAGACCGCGATTCAGTTTTTGGGTTCCTATATCAACGGTGGTTTCAACCGGTATCGCAAGAGCGACATCCCCGAATTTCCGCAGGCGATCACCCTTGACTTCGACGGATGGACAAGCAGGGCGGTTACCGGCGATGAGGGTAATGCGCTGCGCGGCGATTATGTTCGCTATGTCGGTGAAGAGAAGAAAAAGGAGCTCGCTGAGCTTGATGTCAAGGTTGCGAAGGGCAACAAGAGCCACAAGATAGCGGCCGTTGTCCTCGCTGTTTTGGGAGTAGCTTTCTTTGCGTTTGTAAACCAGGTTATTGGCATTCTGCTTCTTGCGGGGGCTGGCTATTGTCTAGTAAAGACGAGCCTCTCGGGCAAGCAGCGCGCTGCGGAGGCAGAAGAGATTGAGGCCAAATACTCCAAACGCATCCAGGAAGGCTGTTCCGAGATCGATCTGGTGCTTAATCAGTGGAAGAGCGCGAAGGAAGCTGCGGCCGAGCGCAGCGACCTGCTTAAGCTTGAGAAGGTTGCCTAGCCGGTAGGATTTGTCTCGATAATCCATGAATGGAGTGAAAAAGATGGCTGATGAAGTGACTGATTTCGACCATAACGATGCTGCAATGCAGGACCTCGATGCATTGAGCGAGCTCGATAGTCTGTTTGAAGAGGACGAGCGACTGAAGCAAGCTGAGAACAATGTTTTGACCCAAAATCTCACGGGCTTTGCAAACTGCTTTCCCGATTGGGATTTGCATCCGCCGGTAGCGTAGAAAAGCGCTTGAAGCACAAGCTGCGATCATTTGGAAACATCGATGTTTCTGCGGGCTAGAAGCCATGGGGCTTTTGGCCCGCTGGCTTTCATATGCCGGTCGGCGGCATAGGGCATCAACCGTATTCAAGGTTCTTGGACGCCAGGCCGACTCGCTTCGGATCGGGCGCTACACCACCTTTCTCGACACTACCAATCTGACAGGGCCTCGTCCGTTCTCGGGCGGGGCCCTTTTGTGTGACCTAACAGGTTTGCTATACTGCTAGCAAGTAGGAAGGAGCCGCTATGGGAATGACAACAGTGCAGCTCAACACGCGAATCGATCCTATGCTCAAAGCTGGTGGCGATGCGGTCCTAACTCGCAATGGATTGGGGCCGAGCGATGCCATTCGTGCGCTTTGGGCCTATCTCGTCGAGCATCAAACGTTGCCGGGATTTATGGCGGCGGATAAGCGAGAGGCGCCCCGTGCGGAGAGCCTGGCCGAGCAGGGGTGTGGCCTGGCTTTTTCTTCGTTGGGGCTGAGCGCGTCGGATTTTGCACCGGCCGAATCTTCGGCGGAAGACTGGGATGCCGTACGGGATGATATGTATGACGCGATGATTGCCGACATTGAGGCGAATTGCCGATGATTGAGGCAAAGCATCTCTTGGTGGATACGAACGTTTGGCTCGATTATTACCTGCAAGAGGGGGCGTTCGACGAAGCGAAAAGATTGGTTGAACTGGCCGAGGCAGGAACGATTGACCTTCTGTATGCCCCAACGACGGCAAAGGATGTGTTCTATATTTTGCCCCGGCGACTAGCCCGGCGGAATGCGAATGGGATTAACGTGTCGTTTGCCTCGGCGTCATGGGCCTGCATTGAGCACATGATGCGGGTGGCAACCGCCTCTCCGCTTTCGTTGGCAGAGTGCGAGATGGCGCGCATGCTTGGCAAACGCATGCCGGATCTTGAAGACAACCTCATCATCGCTTCGGGCGAGACGGCAGATGTTGACTACGTGGTCACGAGCGACCGGCGCATGCTGGAGGCGATGCCTGAAGTTTGCCTGACGCCTGCCCGTGCACTCGAGATGATTGGGATCCTCGGCTAACCTTACCTGTCTCGTTTCGCTATCATATGGGGCATTGTGAACCTCATGCAACTTTGGAGGACGGTATGGCGGATAACGCCGAGATGCTATTCTCGCCTGAGCTGGTGTTTTTTGATTGGGAGTGCGCGACGCCGGGTGAGGTGTTTGCGCGACTCGAGGGCGAGCTCGCTCCGCGCGGCTACATTGCGTCCGGTTGGCTCGATGCCGTCCGTACGCGCGAGGACAACTATCCCACGGGCCTCGCCATGCCGGCGGCCAATATTGCCATCCCGCATACCGATCCCGGATTTGTGGCTAAGCCCTATATCGCGGTGGTGAAGCCCTCCGCGCCCGTGACGTTCAACGCTATGGCGGGCATGGGCGCTCCCGTGCCGGCGCGGATTATTATCAATCTGGGTATTGCCGAGCCGGGCGGCCAGGTCGAGGCCCTGCAAGCGCTCATGAATATCTTTATGGATGCCGACTCCGCAGCCGACGTGCTCGGCCAGGCCACACCCCAGGGCATGGTCGACGCCATCCGCCGCCACTTCTAAGGTGGAGCTAAACCGGCACCTGGGGACGTTCCTTATGTGCCGGCGCTTGGGGACTGTCCCTAACTGCCGACAGAAAAGGAACGTTCCTGACTGCCGGCTGCCAGGGACAGTCCCCTTTGCACCAAAATGGTGCAGATTAACCTGTCCCCCATGCACCAGGTGTGCCGCGGGGGCTGCGTTGTGACACAATGGCGTTTGTTCGATTCGTGATGCGAAAGGCCAACTATGGCAAACAAGAAAAAGAACTCCGAGGCCGCGCCGACGCCCGAGCAGCAGGCTCGCGCTGCCTCCAGCTCTCGTAAGAAGCAGCGCAAGACGTACGTGTCTAAGACCGTCAAGATCGTTCTGGTGGTCATCGGCGTGCTGGCGATGCTGCTTTCCGTCTCGGCCATGGCGTGCTCCGGCCTTATGTCGCAGGCCGAGGACACCTCGGGCTACAAGCTGACCGGCGGTGTTGCTGCAACTATCAACGGCACCAACCTCACCGAGGACACCGTGACCAAGCAGATCATGAGCATGCGCACGTCCTACGGCTACACCAAGGATGAGGATTGGGCGCAGTATCTGGTTGACAACGACCTCACGCCCAAGAAGTACCGCAAGCAACTCATCGACTCCTACACGCAGCAGATTCTGCTTCAACAGGCACAGAAGGAGAACGGCGTGACGGTGTCGGACGAGGAGGTCGAGAAGGCTTGGAAGGACGCGTGCAAGAGCGCGGGCGGTGCCAAGGCCTTTAAGAAGACCCTCAAGACCTACGGCTATACCGAGGACACCTACAAGGACTCGCTCAAGGAGAGCCTGGCACAGCAAAAGCTCAAGGACGCCGTGGCGCCCACCAGCAAGCCCAAGGACAGCGAGATTGTCGATTACATCAACGAGAACCTGTCTAACTACAACGATGCCCGTCGTTCGTCGAACATCCTGATCAAGGTTGATTCCGACGCTTCCGACGAGGACAAGGCTGCCGCCAAGGCCAAGGCGCAGGAGTGCCTGGACAAGATCAACTCCGGTGAGCTGAGCTTTGAGGACGCCGTTGAGCAGTACTCCGAGGACACCGGTTCCAAGGAGAAGAAGGGCGATGTGGGCTGGGATAAGCTCACCACCTTTGTCGACAGCTACCAGACGGCGCTCGAGGGACTCAACAAGGGCGACGTGAGCGAAGTCGTCGAGTCGACCTATGGCTACCACGTCATCAAGTGCACCGACTACTTCCATGTCGATAATCAGGTTGATGACATCAACCAGGTGCCCAAGGCCATCAAGAAGTACGTTTCCAACGTGGTGAAGACGCAGGCGGCCAGCACCGCGTACAGCGAGTGGCTGGAGCAGTACAAGAAGGATGCCGACATCACCGTCAACCCCATGCCCAAAGACGTACCCTATAACGTGAGTCTGAAGGGCGTCACCAAGAGTTCGACCGACGATTCGTCGACGACTGAGTAATCATGGGGCGGTGCTCGCGCGAGTGCCGCCCACGCTATTAGAGAGGATTTGCAGATGACCAACGAAGAGCTGCAGAAGGAAATGATCGCGGCCATGAAGGCCAAGGACAAGGTTCGCCTGTCTATCATTCGCCAGGTCAAGGCCGAGGTGAAGAATATCGAGGTTAACGAGCGCCGCGACGTGACCGAGGAAGACGTCAACAGCATGATCAAGCGTCTGATTAAGCAGACGAGCGAGACGCTGGAGATGTCCATTAAGGCCGGTACCGACCAGGAGCGTACCGACAACCTGACCGAGCAGGTCAAGATTCTGGAGAGCCTGCTGCCCGCGCAGGTTTCGGGCGAGGAGCTCGAGGCTCTGATCGAGCAGGTTATCGCCGAGCTGGGTGCCACGTCCAAGAAGCAGATGGGCCAGGTCATGGGTGCTCTGGGCAAGGCCACCGGCGGCAACTTCGATAAGCCGGCAGCAGCAAAGATCGTCGGAGCCCGCCTCGCGTAGGGGCCGAGCGGTACACAGTTGAGGCTGAGGGGGCGTGACCATTGCGGTCGCGCCCCTTTTTGATGAGCTGTCCCCAATGAGTAGGTGGAAGGTTGCGGGTTCTTTACGGGAATGTAGTGTGGGCTGCGGAAACGTGGTTCTTTCCGTACAATAGTTCAACTCGTGTAAACGCAGGGAAGGGACATTCATGGCAGACATGATCGAGATCAAGCATCTCAACAAGTACTTTGGCGACCTGCATGTGCTCAAAGATATCAATCTCACCGTCAAGCGCGGCGAGAAGCTCGTAATGATCGGGCCTTCCGGTTCGGGTAAGTCGACGCTCATCCGCTGTGTCGATTATCTGGAGGAGCCCACGTCGGGCGAGGTCATCATCGACGGTACGCCGCTCACCAAAAAGAATCACCTGGAGATGGCTCGCAAGTATAGCTCCATGGTGTTTCAGCAGTTCAACCTGTATCCCAACATGACGGTGCTGGGCAACCTGACGCTCGCGCCCATCAAGCTGCAAAAGAAGAGCAAGGAGGAGGCGACCGAGATCGCCATCGCCGCGCTCAAGCGCGTCGGCATGGCGCATAAGGCCGGCGAGTATCCGCAGAACCTCTCGGGCGGTCAGCAACAGCGCATCGCCATCGCCCGTGCCCTGTGCACCAAGCAGCCCATCATCCTGTTTGACGAGCCGACCTCGGCGCTCGACCCCGAGATGGTCCAGGAGGTTCTGGACGTTATGATTGAGCTCGCGCAGGAGGATATCACCATGATCTGCGTGACGCACGAGATGGGCTTTGCGCGTCAGGTGGCCGACCGCGTCATCTTTATGGAGGACGGCCGCATTCTGGAGGAGGGCACGCCCGAGCACTTCTTCGATAACCCCGAGAACCCGCGTTGCCGCGAGTTCCTGTCCAAGATTCTGCACTAGGCGCGGTGATGGACATGACGGATATGACGAGGGCGGCCGTGTCGCGCCGTCACTTTTTGCAGCTGGCGGGCGCCGGTATGCTTACGCTGACGGGGGCCGCGCTTACCGGTTGCGGCAACTCCGCCAGCGGCGAGGGCTCCGACAAGGGGTCCAAGCTTGCGGCCATTAAGTCGCGTGGCCATCTGAATGCCGGCGTTAAGAAGGACGTTCCCGGTTACGGCTATTACGACACCGCTAAGGGTCGCTTTGAGGGTATGGAAGTCGATTTGTGCTACCAGATCGCCGCTGCCGTCTTTGGTGTGAGCTACAAGGATGCCCGCGCCCAGGAGCTTGTCGAGTTTACCGACGTAACGCCCAAGACGCGCGGCCCGCTGATCGATAACGGCCAACTTGACGTGGTCGCGGCGACCTACACCATCACCGACGAGCGCAAGAAGAGCTGGGATTTCTCGACGCCGTACCGCACCGACTACGTGGGCCTCATGGTCAAGAAGCGTTCGGGCTTTACCTCGATTGAGGATCTGGACGGCAAGGTTATCGGCGTGAGCCAGGGTGCTACCACACAGGGCCTGATTGAGCAGATGATCAAGGACAACGGCTTTAGCTGCAAGCCCGAGTTTAGGGCCTTTAGCGGCTACCCCATCATCAAGAGCTCGCTCGACGCCGGCAATATCGACGTCTTTGCCATGGACCGCTCCACGCTGGCCGGTTACATGAACGAGACCGTTGAGCTGCTGCAGCCCGAAGTCAAGTTTGGCGAGCAGGGCTACGGCGTGGCGACCAAGAAGGGCTGCGACCTTTCCGCCGTGGTCGATCAGGTGATTTGCGATCGCCTGGCCGATGGCTGGCTCGACCAAGAGGTTAAGACCTGGGGTCTTGTATAGGCGCATCGTCCAAGGAAGGAATCAAATGCTCGAAGGATTATTTGACGCCGACCGTTGGTCGACGACATTTCAAAACATGGGGCCCTTCTGGGAGGGCTTTGGCGTGACGCTGCAAGTGGTCGTTGCCGGTCTGCTGCTGTCGCTGGTGCTGGGCACGCTGCTGGGCGTGTTCTCTACCACTCGCTCGCGCGTGCTGCGCGCCATAAGCCGCGTGTACGTGGAGTTTTACCAGAACACCCCGTTGCCCGTGCAGGTGCTCTTTATGTACATGGCCGGTCCGCAGTTTTTGCAGGCCATAACCGGTGCCGACCAGCCGGTGCGCATCGCGCCGTTCGTGTTGGGCTTCTTGGGTGTGGGCCTGTATCACGCGGCCTACATTTCGGAGGTCATCCGCACTGGTATCGAGGCGGTTCCGCGCGGTCAGATGGAGGCGGCCCAGAGCCAGGGCTTCACCCGTGCGCAGGCGTACTGGTACATCGTGCTGCCCCAGACGTTCAAGATCATTCTGCCGCCGCTGTGTAACCAGGCGCTCAACCTGGTCAAGAACACGTCGGTGCTGGCGCTTGTGGCCGGCGGCGACCTTATGTACCGTTCCGACAACTTTGTGAGTCTGTACGGTTACCTGCAGGGATACATCGTCTGCTGCCTTATGTACTTCATCATCTGCTTTCCGCTCGCCATGCTGGTGCAGTGGCTCGAGCGCCGCTCCAAGGAGCGTCCGCGCGGCGTGAGCCTGGCCGAGCTGGGGCTCGACAACGTAGAGGAGGCCTAGCGCATGGAAATCTTCAACGCGACCAACCTGCTCTACATTTGGGGCGGCTTTGTTAAGACAATCGAGATCTCGGCGCTGTCGATCTTTTTCTCGCTCATCTTTGGCACGGTGCTGGCGCTCGTTAAAAGCTATGCACCCCGCCCGTTCCGTATTTTGGTGAGCGCCTATATCGAGCTGTTCCGTTGCACGCCGAACCTGCTGTGGATTCTGTTTATCTACTTTACGGTGCAGGGTTTGGACATTGTGATTTCGGCCATCGCCTTTACGCTGTTTACCAGCGCTGTTATGGCCGAGATTGTGCGCGGCGGCCTCAACTCGATTCCGCGCGGCCAGTTTGAGGCGGCGCAGAGCCAGGGCTTCGGCTTCTTTGCCACCATGCGCTACATCATTCTGCCGCAGACGTTTAAGACGATCATTCCGGCGCTGTTTAGCCAGTGCACGACCGTCATTAAGGACAGCTCGTATCTTTCGGGCATTAACGTGGCCGAACTCATGTACACGGCAAACGTCGTGATGGCCCACGCAATCGACCTGTCGCAGGTGCTTATGCTCTACGGCCTGGTGTTTGCGATGTACTTTGTGCTCAACTTTGGTATCTCGTTGCTGGTTCGCGCATATCAGAGGCGAATGGTGGCAGCGTAGTCCTGCTTCCCCAAGCACGGCACCTTGCCCCTCAATCGTCGCTTGCGTACATTTAGTACGCGGCGCTCCTCTTTCGGGGCAATCTGCCGCACTTGGGAAACCAGGACGGTCGTAAGTGACAAAATGAGAATCAGGAATCGCCTATTTCTCATTTGTTAGAAAGGAATCGCGATGAGCGATCTGGAGAATAAGAAGAATCCTGTGGTCATTACCATCGCGCGCGACTTTGGCGCCGAGGGCCACGAGATTGGTCGCATGCTTGCCGACGAGTTGGGGATTCCGCTGTACGATAACGAGCTGCTGGTGCGTGCGTCGCTGCGTGCGGGCGAGTCGCTCGACAAGATGGCCGCCTACGACGAGCGCCTGGCCGTGGAGAACATGGCGTTTCTGCCCGACCGCTACGATGCCCGTTCGTACTCGGACAAGTTGTTCCAAAAGATGAGCCAGGTGATTTTGGATCTGGGTGAGACCGAGAGCTGCATTATCGAAGGCCGCCTGTCCGATTACCTGCTGCGTAACAACCCCAACCACATTGCCGTATTGGTGACCGCTCCCTTTGAGGACCGCGTCGAGATCGTGCGCAAGAAGCGCGGCCTTAACAAAAAGAAGGGCGCCAAGCTGGTCAAGCAGCAGCAGAAGGCGCGCGAGGCGTTCTATAAGCGCTATAGTGCCGGAAAGTGGAAGATGACGAGCGGTAAAGACATCGTCGTTAACCGCGCCAAGCTGGGCCGCGAGGGTTGTAAAGACGTCATCGCCGCCGCCTACCGCTACAAAGTGGCCCAGCTCGAAGGCTAACCGATCAAAAACCACCACAAAGGGGACAGTGCATCTTTGTGGTGGTTTTGTTTTAAGCCGAGGGGAAGGCTTTGGTGAGACCGGCGCGCGTTTGCGTGTCGGTCTTTTGGTAGATGGAGCTCAGGTGGCGCTGCACCATGCGCATCGAGATTCCAAGCTCCTCGGCGATCTGCTTGAGCGGGCGTTCATCCTGGGTCACGGCTATGAGCACGTCGACTTCGCGCGGGGTGAGAGCGTGGTTGGCGATGAAGGCCTGGCGCTGTTCCTCGATGGTGGGGGCGGCGAGTGCTTCTTCTGCCAGCTGCTCGCGCTCGCGCTCCTGCTCGGTTTGGGGCAGGCGGAATAGGCCGGCTGCCACGAATGCCGCGCAGGCGGCGACGAGCAAAACGAGCGCACCAATCATAATGAGGGCAACGTTGCCCGAGGTCACAAGGGCAAGCGAGATGCCCGATGTAGTGAATGCGCATGCATTGTTGGCGGCGCGTCCCATGCCGGCCCAAAGAGCGGGCGCGTGCATACGCGGTGCCAGCTGTGTAAAGGTGGCGGTAAAGAACGTGACAAAAAAGCCCGAGCTCAGGTAAAAGACGACAAGGCCCAGGTTGGGATCGGCGCCGGCCTCCACGGCCAGGATGGAAATGGTCGAGAGCACGGCGATGCCGAGCATGACGAGTCCCATGTAGCGACGCTCGGCAAGATCAAAGATAAGACCGGCGGCAAGGCCGCTCGCCGCCAAAAAGAGGCGCGGCCAGGTTTGCACGGCAATGGTGCCGTGGGCGTTGGAGAGTGTGACCACGTTGTCGAGGGTCGTGAACAAGCAGGCGAGAATCATGATGAGCGCGATGCTCCAGCATGCCTGTTTGGCGAGGGCATGAGAGGGCTCAACAAAGGGATTGGTGGCGGGGCTGGAGCTCTCGGCAGCCTTTTGGGGAACGACGCTGAGGGCGGAGATGGCGATAGTCGCTGCGCCAAGGACGATGAGCTCTGCGATACCGCCGCAATTGAGCAGGTTGACGGCGAACTGCATCAGGATGCCCGCGGCATATGCCGCTCCCGCACCGGTGGCGAGCTTGGGGTCATCCTGGAATGCCAACGAAAAGGCGTGGTGAGTGGCGGCGCCCAACAGGCCGAGTCCGAGGAATGCGAGGCAGCCCAGAATCTCGAGGGCAAGCGGGCCCGTGGGGGATTGAATCTGGGTCAATCCCAGGATGGCGATGGGAACAGCGGCGTTGGCGGCTGCCAGTGAGTGGCCTTTGCGCTGTGCGAGCCCGAGCAGCGGCGCGTATCCGATAAAGCCGAGTACACTCGCGCCCAGAATAAAGCCCTGTGCGATCACAACGCGTTCGGCACCGGCGAGCAGCCCGACGTTGACGTCGAAGCGAAACTCGGCGGCAAGGAAGGCGAAGGTGAAGAGCGCGAGTGCCAGAAGCGCGTTGATTTTAGGCCTGCTCAGGTTCAAGGACGGTCCTTTGGGTGGACGGAATAATCGTGTCCTCGATTGTAGCGTCCCTGGGACGAGTGTAGCGATGGCGAAGTCATATTGGATTAAACCGCAGGTAGCAATAGGGGTTCGTATCTACGAACCTAGGCATATGGAATCGCTGGTCGCACCTTGGTGGTACAGGACCACCACAAAGGGGACAGGCACCTTTGTGGTGGTGTAGTCCTTCGACCAAGGAGGCCGTTATGTACGGAAGCCACTTTGATAAGCAAACCCAACGCGAGCGTACCTGCTCGCTGGTTCACGGTACCTGGCGTTGTGTGGGTGCCAAAATAGCTTGCGCCGGTGCGTGCGCGCTTATGGTCGGTCAGCTGCTGCTGCCGAGCGTGGCGCTGGCGACGGAATGCGCCGATCCCGCCGCTGGGACGGATGAGGTTGCCGCGGCTCCGGTGACGCCGACGGTTGCGGAGGATGCGGCCGCAACGACCGCACCAGCTGCTTCGACCGCGCCTGCAACCGATGCTGCTCCGGCGGCGCAAGCCACCGCTGCGCCTCAGCAGACGGCCCCGACTGGCGCCACCGATGAATCCAACGATGCGGCGCCCGCTGAACAAAATACTCCCAGCGACAACGCCGCCACGCCGGCGAATGACGCCATCATGCCCTGCGGTGTGACCGATGTTGTTGGCGGCAGCGACGTTAGGGTCAATACGACCGTGGTTCCCCACTACACGGATTGCGTGCTTCCGAGCAATGTCACACTCGAAAAGGGCCAGTCGTATACCTATGATTTTCCCGATGTTGAGGGCGGCATGCCGGATGAGCCGCTCTGCGAACTTGTCGAAACCAAGTACTACCGGGCCGATGCTGCTTCGGGCGCCCTGGCTGAAGTCCAGGACGCATCTATGTCCGATGTGACGGCTCACTTTGAGCCTGTTGGCGATCACATGAGGCTGACGCTGACCTTTACGGGTGGCGCGGCAGGCGGTTCGTATCGACTCACGCGCAATGAGGCTCTCTATATTGGCGCGGCACTGGAGTATACCGGAACTGACTATGAAGGCAGCTCGACTATCCTCAACGAAACCAGGTACGATTATTTCCTCCGCTACGCCATCAATCGCAAGATTACGCTTGTTGCGTCAGAAAACGAAGCCCTCCATAACCTGGACGTCAACGATGTGAAAACCGACTACGCGCCCGGCGAGGCGCCGCGTGCGACCGCGACGATTCCTGCCGCCGATGCCGATAAGTATGAGATCGCCTATGAGTGCTGGGAGGAAATGGAGCTCAATATGGAATCCGGGGAGTCGGTACCCGTTGCCTTCTGGTATTCCGACCCCGCGAAGTACACGCCGGGCATGAAGAAGATTGACCACTTCGAAGAGGGAAAGTTCTACATGTACTCCGTTGAGCTGAGGCTCAAGGGCGACAATACCGTGGCCGATGACTGCAATATGAACGTCAACGGTCATTGGGTGCACCACATCAAGACCGTCAACGGCGTCTTCGCGCCAAACGCTGACAATATGCTGTGCGAGCAGCCGATCGACGAATGGCGTGCCATTGACGTTATCGAGATCAACGGTGCCATGACCACCTTTAAGGCGGGCGACAGGCCGGTCTTTACGGCGGGTACTCCGGCGGGTTCCGACTCTATTCTCCAGTGCGAGTTCTGGACGGGCAGCGACGGCAGCGAAGTAAATTCCGTTGAGTTCTGGGACCAGCACATCACCAACCATATCGACGCCTTTAAGCCTGGCGTGACCTATCGCTACGGCCTGTACTTTAAGCCGGCGCGTGGTTTCTACTTTACGCCCAATACCAAGCTGAAGATCAATGGGGTTGAGTGTGGCTATCAGGTGGGCGAGGCAAGTGAGGTTGATCCCGAGAGCGGTTGGATTTACACCCTGTGGCTGAACACCAATCTGACGTTTACGCCTGAGACTATGCCTACTCCCAATCCGCAGCCCACGCCGGATCCCAACCCGACGCCGCAGCCTGAGACTAAGCCCGAGGCCAAACCTGAAGCTAAGCCCTCGGCCAAGCCGGCTACGACCACCACGGTGAGTAAGACGGTTGAGAAAACCACGCAGGCCAAGAAGAGCGATGCTGTCCTGGCTACCACGGGTGACACTACCGCGATGACGGTCGCCGCCCTGGGCATCGCCGGCACCACCGTCGCCGCTGCCGGTATTGCCGCGACCAAGCACCGCAAGCGTTAGGTTTTGGAGACAGCGCCCATCCTCGGCTTTAGCAAAATCTCAATCTGTAACACCAAGCTGCCCAAAACGGCTCCAGGTGTTACAGATTGAGACAAAGCGGGGGCGGCTGGAGAAATATCTCGATCTGTAACAACTACGAGGCTCAACAGGGTCTAACTGTTGCAGATTGAGACAAAACGACCGGGCAAGTCCTCAACCACCACAAAGGTGCCTGTCCCCTTTGTGGTGGTTTGGGCGGCCGGCATAGAAAAAGTCCCCGCCGGGCGTGTGCTCGACGGGGACTTTGCCGTTTGATGGCTAGCGCTGTGGGTGATTACTCGCCCAGCAGGCTCTTGGTGATGGAAGCGGCGGCCTTCTTGCCGGCGCCCATCGCCAGAATGACCGTAGCGGCACCGGTGACGATGTCGCCGCCGGCCCAGATGCGGGGATCGGTGGTCTGGCCGGTCTCCTCGTCGGCGACGATGTAGCCCCACTTGTTGAGCTCCATCTTGCCGCCGATCTTCTTTGCGAAGGGGTTGGCGTTGGTGCCGATAGCCGAGATCGCGACGTCGCAGGGGATCTCCTCGATGGCGCCCTCGATGGGCACCGGGCGACGGCGGCCGGACTCGTCGGGCTCGCCGAGCTCCATCTTCTGGACCTTGACGGCGCACACGGAGCCGTCCTCGCCAGCGACAAACTCGAGCGGAGAGACGAGCGGCAGAACCTCGACGCCCTCGGCCTTAGCATGGTGCAGCTCGGCGCGACGGCAGGGCATCTCGTCCTCGGTACGACGGTAGGCGATGATGGCGTGCTCGGCGCCCAGGCGCTTGGCGGTACGGACGGCGTCCATAGCCACGTTGCCGCCACCAAAGACGACGACGTTCTTGCCGTGCTTGGTGGGGGTGTCGTACTCGGGGAACTTGTTGGCCTTCATCAGGTTCACGCGGGTGAGGTACTCGTTCGCGAAGAAGACGTTGGGCAGGTTCTCGCCGGGGACGTTGAGGAACTTGGGCAGGCCAGCGCCGGTCGCCACGTAGATGGCGTCGAAGCCCTGCTCGAACAGCTCCTCGGCCGTGGCCATGTTGCCCACGACGGAGTTGTACTCAAACTTGACGCCCATGTCCTCCAGGCCGTCGATCTCGCGCTTGACGACCGCCTTGGGCAGACGGAACTCGGGGATGCCGTAGACCAGCACGCCGCCGCCGGTGAAGAATGCCTCGAAGACGGTGACGTCAAAGCCGTTGCGGGCGAGCTCGCCGGCGCAGGTGATGCCGGACGGGCCGGAGCCGACGACGGCAACCTTCTTGCCGTTCTTGGGGGCCATCTTGGGCGTGGAGGCGAGCTCGGGGCGGTCACCCAGGAAGCGCTCGAGCTGGCCGATGGCCACGGGCTCGGACTTCTTGCCACGGATGCACTTGCCCTCGCACTGGTTCTCCTGCGGGCAGACGCGGCCGCAGATGGCGGGAAGCATGGAGTCCTCGCGGATGGTATCGAGAGCGCCGCCGAAGTCCTTCTCGCGGATCTGTTCGATAAAGCGGGGGATGTTGATGTTGACGGGGCAGCCCTCAACACAGAACGGCTTCTTGCAGTTGAGGCAGCGCTCGGCCTCGGCCAGCGCCATCTCCTCGGTGAAGCCCTTGTCGACGGGGCGGAAGTCGCAGGCGCGCTCGGCAGCCGGCTCCTCGTTATCGGGGGTGCGGGGCGACTTCATATCGGCAACGAAACGACCGTTAACTAGTGGCATGCGCAGCTCTTTTCCTCATAGGCCTTGAGGGACTCGCCCTCTTCGGAACGGTAAGCGGCCTGGCGGGCACGAAGGTCATCCCAGTCGACCAGGGTGGCATCGAAGTCGGGGCCGTCGACGCAAGCGAACTTGGTCACGCCGCCCACCTCGACGCGGCAGCAGCCGCACATACCGGTGCCGTCAACCATGATGGGGTTGAGCGACGCGGTGATGGGGGTGTCGTACTTCTGGGCGGTGAGGGTCGAGAACTTCATCATCGGAACGGGGCCGACGCAGAAGACCTGGCTCACGGCCTTGTCCTGCAGCAGGCGCTCCAGCGGAGCGGTGACAACGCCCTGCTCGCCGTAGGAGCCGTCGTCAGTGGTGATGTGGATGTGGTCCTCGTCGAGGAGCTCGCGGAACTGGTCCTCCATGAGCAGGAGGTCCTTGGTGCGGGCGCCCATGATGGCGTGCACCTCGTGGCCGGTCTCGACCAGGTGCTTGGCGACCGGGAAGGCAATTGCCAGGCCGACGCCGCCGCCAATGACGGCGCAGGGGCCCTCGGCCATCTCGGTGGGAACGCCCAGCGGGCCCACGACGTCGCGCAGCGACTCGCCGGCCTCGTAGGTGGAAAGCATCTCGGTGGTCTTGCCGATCACCATGAAGATGAACTCGACCCAGCCCTCGTCACCGTTCCAGCCGGCCAGGGTAAACGGGACACGCTCGCCCGTCTCGTTGGCGCGAACCATGAGGAACTGTCCAGCGTGCGCATGCTTGGCGATTGCAGGCGCCTCGATGCGGAACTTGAACACCTTCTCCGAGAACTGCGTCTTCTCCAGGATCTTATACATAGAACCCCTCTCTTGTTAGGGCTGCCGAACCGTGCCTCCACGGAAATGGACGGTAGCCCGAATAAAACCGTACGCGCACAGGCGTTGTGCAGACATACGGTGCAAATTATACCCTCATGGACATGTCGCTTACGTGTGTCTTTGGCAGGTGGGAGCAGGGTTTATCCACTGCGGCTTACCAAATAGGGGCAGGTTTATTTTGGTCAGCCTTATCGGGTAAAACGGCAAAGGGGGCCGGCCTCGGGTTGTGATGAGGCCGGCCCCCTTTGGGGTGCTATGTGCGTATGGCGGCACGCGGTTTATCGCGATGCCGCAACTGGGGCGTTTCCGCAGGTAAAACCTGACAAAATAAACCTGTCCCTAAATGGTAGGTTTTAGTGCTTGCCGTTGGCGGAGGCGGCGCCGTTGACGTGGTCGCGGGCATAGATCACGCCGTGCACGATTGCCAGGCCGGCGGCATCTGCGGCGCGGGCGCAGGTGTCCTGGAAGTCCTCGGCTTCGCGGGCGCGCAGCTGCTTAAGCACGTAGTCGGCGACGGCCATCTTGCCGGGAGGGTTGCCGATGCCGGTGCGGATGCGGCTGAAGTCGCGGCTGCCCATCTTGTCGATGATGGAGCGCAGGCCGTTGTGGCCAGCATGGCCGCCGCCCACCTTAACACGCACGTCGCCGGCGGGAATATCGAGCTCGTCGTGGATTACGAGCAGCTCCTCGGCCTTGATCTTGTACTCGCGGCAGAGCTTGGAGATGGGGCCGCCCGAGGTATTCATGTACGACTGCGGCTTGACCAGCACAATCTGGCGCTTGCCGCCCTCTTCCTCGGGGTCGTTGATGTTGATGAGCGCGACCTCGGCGCCGGCCTGGTTTTTCCAGTACGTGACGCCGGCCTGACGGGCCAGCTCGTCGATCGCTTTGAAGCCAGCGTTGTGGCGCGTCTCGGCATATTCCTCGCCCGGGTTGCCAAGTCCGGCAACCATGCGAATCTTAAGCGGCTGTGCAGCTGCCATGTTTGTCCTCCGTTACGTAAATAGTTCAATCAACGACAAAGGCTACCACGCCCGCCGAATGCGAGGAAAGGTTGCAGCAAAGTCATTTCAGAAAACAGCTGCCCCGAGACAGCAGGAAGCCCCGGACACGCCGGGAGGGGTTATCAAAGCGAACATCCCGCAGCCGCAAAGCGGCGAGGACGTTCGCGTGATAACCCCGCAGGCGTGTCCGGGGCTTCCGGAGGGATGCGAGGGTCGAGCGACTACAGCGCGAAGTCGCCGCCGACGAGCGTGGAGACGGGCTCCTCGTGGTAAACGGCGGAGATGGCCTGAGCGAACTCCTCGGCGACCGAGATGGTCTTGATCTTGCCGCCGACCTCGACGGGGATGGCGTCGGTGACGACGCACTCGACGATGGGGGCGTCGTTCAAACGCTCGATGGCCGGACCGGAGAAGATGCCGTGGGTGGCGCAGACGTAGATGTCGCCAGCGCCCATAGCCTTGAGCTCCTTGACGTTGGCGCACAGGGTGCCAGCGGTGTCGATCATGTCGTCATTGATGACGCAGGTCTTGCCCTTGATGTCACCGATGATGCCCATGACCTCGGCGGCGTTGTGGCGCGGACGGCCCTTGTGGGCGATGGCCAGGTCGCAGCCGAGCATGTCGGACAGCTTCTTGGCGGCCTTGGCGCGACCCACGTCGGGGGAGACGACAACCAGGTTGTCGGTGTCGAAGTGCATGTCGTTGTAGTACTGGCCAAACAGCGGCAGTGCGGACAGGTGGTTAACCGGGATATCAAAGAAGCCCTGGATCTGACCCTGGTGCAGGTCGAGGGTGATGATGCGGTCGACACCGGCGCGCTCGAGCAGGTTGGCGACGAGGCGGGCGGTGATGGGCTCGCGCGGGCCGGCCTTGCGGTCCTGGCGGGCATAGCCGTAGTGGGTGATAACGGCGGTGATGGAGCGGGCGGATGCGCGCTTGGCAGCGTCGGTGGCGATGAGCAGCTCCATGAGCATGTCGTTGACGTTGCCGCCAGCCACGGACTGAATCAGGAAGACGTCGGCGCCGCGGACGGTCTCGTCGTAGCGGGCGTAAATCTCACCGTTGGCGAACCGCTTTAGCGTAAGGCCCGAAAGCTCGACCCCAAGGTACTCAGCAATCTTCTGAGCGAGGGGACGGTTGGAGGAACCGGAATACACGCGGATGGACTTGCGCATATTCTCCGACTTCTCGGGATCATTAATCGGCATTACCCTTCTCCTTTATACATCGAATGCCATATAGATGCCTTTTTGCATTGTAACCGTGCGGCGGGGTTTATCGAGTCTTGATAACGTCTTTACCGTCAACGGACACGAACCGACCACTCATCCGGTCGCGCAGGTCACGATAGAAAAAGGAGCCGTCCCCATGGAACAGCTCCTTTTGTGCTTGGTAAAACGTTATACCTCGTCGTCCTCGTGCAGACGGCGGCGATAATCGGCGGCCCAGCCCTCAATGTTTACCTGACGGGCGCGGCCCAGACCGAGTGCGTCGGCCGGGACTGGCTCGGTGATGACGGAGCCGGCGGCCACGAGTGCACCGTCGCCAATCTGGGCGGGCGCGACCATCATGGTGTCGGAACCGATGAAGGCATCCTTGCCGATGACGGTCTTGTGCTTGTGGACGCCGTCGTAGTTGCAGGTGATGGAGCCCGCGCCCACGTTGACGCCGGAGCCCATGGTGGTGTCGCCGATGTAGGACAGGTGAGGCACCTTGGAGCCCTCGCCGATCGTGGACTTCTTGATCTCCACGTGCGTGCCGGCCTTGGATCCGTCGAGCATGTGGGTGCCCGGGCGCAGGTAGGCACGCGGACCGCAGTCGACGCCGTTCTCGATGACGGCCTCGATGGCGATGGTCTCATCGATGGTGCAGCCGCTGCCGACGGTGGTGTCGGTGAGGCGACTGTTGGGGCCGAGCTGGCACTCCTCGCCCACGGTGACGTGACCGATCAGATGCGTCTGCGGCCACACGATGGTGTCGCGGCCGATGACGGCATCGGGGCCAATCCAGGCCTGCGTGGGGTCGATGAAGGTAACGCCCTCGGCCATCCAGTGCTCGTTGATGCGGTCGCGCGCGATGGCGGTGAGCTGCGCGAGCTGGATGCGGCTGTTGACGCCCAGGCCGTCGCGGTAGTCGTCGCAGTGGAAGATGGAGACCGCCTGGCCGTGACCCTTGAGGATTTCGAGCATGTCGGGCAGGTAGTACTCGGACTGCGCGTTGTCGTTGCCGATCTCGTTAATGTGGGCGGCAAGCTGCGCGCCGTCGAAGGCGTAGCAGCCGGCGTTGCACTCCAGCAGCGTGGCGGCCTGCTCGGGCGTGCAGTCCTTCTGCTCGATGATGCGCTCGATCTGACCATCGGCGCCCAGCTTGATGCGACCGTAGCCAAAAGGATCGGGCGGGGTCATGGTCATGACGGTGCAGGCGAGCTCGCCGGTGGCGACGGTCTGCGCAAACTTGGCGACGGTGTCGGCGGTAATGAGCGGCAGGTCGCCGTTGAGCACGACGACGGGGCCTTGCGTGATGCCGCAGGCCTCGAGCGCGACCTTTACGGCGTGGCCGGTGCCCAGGCGCTCGGTCTGCTCGACGCACTCGACCTTGGTGGCGCTGTTGGCGTAGGCGCCATCGATGAGGGCGCGCATCTCATCGGCGTGGCTGCCGATGACGACCACGACGCGGCTGCAGCCGGCCTTGATGGTGGCGTCGACGATCCACTGGACCATGGGCTTGCCCAGGATCTTGTGCGAAACCTTGCAGTGGTTCGACTTCATGCGGGTGCCCTCGCCGGCGGCGAGGATAATTGCGGTTGCGTCCATGTGATCTCCTGTTACGTTATAGAGACGTGTGTTTGGAAACGATACACGGCGCAATATGATACCGCAGGCATATGATGAGCGCGTAGCGATTGGTTTGCGGCGGTTGAGGCTTGCGCCGCCGGCGTGGTGTTTGCGCTGCTTGCGGGCGGCGTTGGCGGTGCTGCGGGGCTGTCGTTTGAGCGAGGGGACGGGGGTGCCCGTGGACAACATACAAGAGGAGTTTGGCGGCGAGCCCGTCGCGGCGTTCTCGATGTCGCATCCGGCGGTACCGGCGCTCTACATGGTGCTGACGTTGGGGCTCACCATGTTCTCGATGCAACCGGTGTTGATCGCGCTGTCGCTTGCGGGCGGGCTGGCGTACGGGCTTACGGCGCGCGGTGCTGCGCGCACGTTGGGGGCGCTTCGCTGGCAGCTGCCGGTGATTTTGATCATCGCGGTGCTCAATCCGCTGTTCAGCGCTTCGGGCTCGACGGAGCTGTTCCGTATTGGCATGCGCGCGGTGTATCTGGAGAGCATGGTTTACGGCCTGTGCATGGGCGGGCTGTTTGTGGCGAGCGTGCTGTGGTTTGAGGCCGCGGCGTCGATGCTCGAATACGACAAGGTTCTTGCGCTTTTGGGCAACGCCGCGCCGGTGATCGCGCTCATGATCTCGATGTGCATGCGGCTTATCCCGCAGTTTTTGCGCCGCGGCCGCACGGTGTTAGCGGTGCAGGATGCGATTGATGTGCCGGGGCGTGCGCCCACCGATCCCGTGCGATCGCGCCTGCGGGCGTCGAGCGTGCTGATGGGCTGGGGCATGGAAGATTCACTTGAGCGCGCGGATGCCATGCGCTCGCGCGGGTGGGGCGCCGCGACGCGTCGCACGACGTATGCGCGGTATCGGCTGGGGCGCCGCGACGTTGCCGCGCTGGTCGAGCTCGCGCTGTTTGGTGCCGCCGCGGTGGCAGTGGCATGGACCGCGACAACGCAGTATTCGTTTTACCCGCAGCTTTTGGTGCCCGCGCCGTGGCTGGGCTATGTCGTGTACGCTGCCTGGATGGTGCTGCCCTGCGTGCTGCACGCGATTGACGAGAAGAGGTTTGGCTGATGGCTCGGTTGGATAGGGGTCCGGTGTCGGGCGCGGCGTGCGGCCCGGATATGCCGGCAATTGAGGTGCGGAGCCTGAGCTTTGCCTACCCCGGGGCTGATGCTGCGGTGCTCGAGGGGCTCGACTGGTCTGTTCCCCAAGGTGCATTTGCGCTGCTTGTCGGCGGTACCGGATCGGGGAAGTCGACGCTGCTGTCGCTGCTCAAGCCCGAGATTGCTCCGGCGGGCGAGCGCACTGGCGAACTGCTCGTGCTGGGCGAGAACGTTGCCGACATGGACGTGCGCGCGTCTGCGGAGCGCGTGGGCTACGTGTTCCAGGATCCCGAGAACCAGATTGTGTGCGAGACCGTGTGGCACGAGATGGCGTTTGGCCTGGAGAATCTGGGTGTGTCGCGCGACGAGATGCGTCGCCGTGTTGCCGAGACCAGCTATTTCTTTGGTCTGGAGGACTGGCTTCATCGCGATACCGATACGCTTTCGGGCGGTCGCAAGCAGTTGCTGTCGCTTGCCGCCGTCCTGGCGCTGCGTCCGCGTGTGCTGCTACTCGACGAGCCCACGTCTCAGCTCGATCCCGTTGCCGAGAAGAATTTTCTGCACGCGCTGTTTCGCGTGAACCGTGAGCTGGGCTGCACGGTTGTTGTGGCTACGCATCAACCGCGGCCGATGCTCGAGTATGCGACGCGTGCGTACCGGATTGAGGGCGGTCGCGTGCGCGAGGTGGCGGATATGGCTTCTTTGGGACGCCGAGAGCCGCTGTTTTCCGATGACATGTTGGGGTGGGGTGCCATCCGATGTGCAAAAAACGGAGTATTCAGCAGGCGTGAGGACAATTTGGGCTCTCTGGAGCCGCCCGGGGACGTATCGAGCGCGAAAAAAAGTTCGGAATTGGACAAATCGTCCGAATTTGTGGCGCAAACGTCGCTCGAGAACGGTTCGGAAGCCTTCCCGCGCACGGATGGAAGCAGAATACTCCAAAAAATGCACGGTGGGTCGGCTACCACCCTGTCGGAAGGCTGGTTTCGCTACGATCGCGCGGGCGGTTGGGTGCTGCGCGGGCTCGATGTGACGTTTTCAGCCGGCGCGGTGCATGCGGGCGTGGGCGGAGATGGTTGCGACAAGTCGACGATGCTCTCGGTGCTGGCCAAGACGGCTAAGCTGCAGCGTGGCCGCATGGTGCGTGGGGCGGCTTCGGCGGCGCTGCTGCCGCAGAACCCCAAGGCTCTGCTGGTTGCCGAGACGGTGCGCGACGAACTGATGGAATGGGCTTCGACCTGCGGATACGACGAGGCCGCAGCACAGGAGCAGACAGCGCGCTTGGGCCTGGCGGGCTTGGAGGCGCGTCACCCGTACGATCTTTCGGGCGGTCAGCGCCAGCTGCTTGCGTTGGCAAAGCTACTGTTGATCGGTCCGGAGCTGATGCTGCTTGATGAGCCCACCAAGGGCCTTGATCTGGCAAGTCGCTGCATTATCGCCCGAGCTCTGCGCGAGCATGCGCAGGCCGGCGGTACCGTCATCATGGCCACGCACGACTTGGACTTTGCCGAGCAGGTGTCCGACGACGTCGCCATGATGTTCGACGGCGAGATCGCCTGCATGGAGCCTCCGGCAGATTTCTTTGCCGACAACGTGTTCTACAGGGTGTGATGGGATGACGGATCATCGCGCCTCGCGCCTACTCACAAAAATGGAGATTCCGCTGCTCTTGGCGGTGCCGGCAGTGATGACCGCGGCGTTGCTGGTGGGCATTGAGCAGGCGGCGCTTGCCATGCTGGTTGTTGTGGCACTCGTGCTCGCACTGTTCTTTGCGGGCTATGAGACATCACGTCCAGGCCTGCGCCAAATCATGCCCACGCTGGTGCTGGCGGCGCTGGCCGCGGCGGGGCGCATCCTGTTTGGCCCCATTCCCGACTTTAAACCCGTGAGCGCCATCGCCATTATCGCCGGGGCGACGCTCGGTCGTCGTAACGGCTTTATGGTCGGCGCGTTGGCAGCGCTGACCAGTAATTTCTTTTTTGGACAGGGTATGTGGACGCCATGGCAGATGTATGCCTGGGGTCTGGTGGGCTATGTTGGCGGCGTGCTGGCGCATGTGGGCGCGTTTGACCGCGCCGATGGAACTGTGCGAATGCCGGCGCTGTTGACCTACGGCTTTGCGTCGGGCCTGCTGTATGGCGTCGTGATCAACGCGTATGACATCATCGGTTTTGTGCAGCCGCTCACGTGGGCGGGCGCCGTGGCGCGTCTTGCTACGGCGGTGTCGTTCGACATCATGCATAGCCTCGCGACCTGCGTGTTTTTGGCCGCTCTGTACAAGCCCTGGTGTCGCCGCATCAACCGCGTCGTCGTGAAGTACGGGCTGTAAGTCATTTCGCGTTCCCTCACGAACTTGCGGTGGAATAGTTCTCGTTTTTGGCTATTTGCTGCCCAAACAGGAACTATTCCACCGCACCTTATAGGGGGAGAGGGGTCACATGATCTGTTTTCCTCTGCCCCCTAGAGGAATTACTTGGGGCTAGAGCTCTAGCGTGAGGGTGACGGGGCAGTGGTCGCTGCCGAAGATGTCGCCGCGGATGCCGGTGTCGCGTACGTTGTCGGCGATTGCGTCGCTTACCAGGAAGTAGTCGATGCGCCAGCCGGCGTTGTTCTTGCGGGCATTAAAGCGGTAGCTCCACCAGCTGTAGACGCCCTCGACGTCCGGATTGGCTGCGCGCCAGGTGTCGGTAAAACCGGCGTCGAGCAGCTCGGTAAACTTACCGCGTTCTTCGTCCGAAAAGCCGGCGTTGCCGCGGTTGGACTTGGGGTTCTTAAGGTCGATCTCCTCGTGTGCCACGTTAAAGTCGCCGCAAGTTACGACGGGCTTGCCGGTCTCGCGCTCAAGCGCGCTCAAAAAGCCGCGGTAGGCATCGTCCCAAGCCATGCGCACGTCGATGCGCGCGAGTTCGTTTTGCGCGTTGGGAGTGTAGACATCCACAAACCAGAACTTGTCGAACTCCAGCGCGCAGACGCGGCCCTCGGTTGCGGCTTGGGCGACGAGTACGGCCGCCTCGCCCTCGCCGGCGTAGGGTAGCAGCGCGTCGGCGTGCAGCACGCGCAGCGGTTCCTGGCGGCTAAAGACCGCAGTGCCCGAATAGCCTTTACGCTCGGCGTAGCTCCAGATTTGGTGATAGCCAGGCAGATTGATATCGACCTGGCCCTCCTGCAGCTTTGTCTCCTGCAGCGCCAAGATATCGACGTCGAGTTCTTGCGCGATCTGAATAAAGC
Organism: uncultured Collinsella sp.; assembly: GCA_900544865.1. Lineage (GTDB taxonomy): Bacteria > Actinomycetota > Coriobacteriia > Coriobacteriales > Coriobacteriaceae > Collinsella. The sequence continues at coordinate 26,888 of UQXA01000003.1, forward strand.
TCGGGTCCTTTTTGAGCACGGCGCGCAGGCCGTTAACGTTCCACGAGGCAAAGGTGTAAGTCTGAGGCATGGTGTCCTTTCGACGGGGTTGGCAGGCTTAAGATTAACGCAATAAGGGCGGGGTGGGCTCCGTGCATGCTGACTTAAAGGCTGCATGCTGGGACGTCGCTCAACGCTGCTCGATTAACAAGGACGGAGGACTCATATGACTCAGGCAATATCGGACCCCAGGCAGGCCTCCGCCGCCCTGGCGGATCTGTTTGACACCCACAAGCGCGTGGTCTTCTTTGGCGGCGCTGGTGTTTCCACGGCAAGTGGCATCCCCGATTTCCGCAGCGTGGACGGCCTGTATCACCAGCAGTTTGCCTATCCGCCCGAGACCATGCTGTCGCATAGCTTTTACGAGGCACATCCTGCGGAGTTCTTCGACTTTTACCGCACCAAGATGATCGCGCTTAACGCTAAGCCTAACCGCTGCCACACCAAGCTGGCCGAGCTGGAGCGCGCCGGCAAGCTCGACGCCGTGGTGACGCAAAATATCGACGGTCTGCACCAGGCGGCCGGCTCGCAGCGCGTGTTCGAGCTGCACGGATCGGTCCATCGCAACATTTGCCAGTCGTGCGGCGCGGTCTATAGCGCCGAGTGGATTTGCTCGCGCGAGCACGAGGACGCCGCGGGCGTGCCTGTATGTCCTGCGTGCGGCGGGCGCATCAAGCCCGATGTGGTGCTCTACGAGGAGCCGCTCGATGAGCATGTGCTGACCGGTGCCGTTGCCGCCATCGCCGCGGCCGATGCCCTCATTGTGGGTGGGACCTCGCTCGTGGTGTATCCGGCGGCGGGCCTTACGCGTTACTTTACCGGCGATACGCTGGCCATATGCAACCTTGCTCCCACCGATCAGGATGCAAATGCCGACCTGCTGATTTCTTGCGACATCGCGGCCGCGTTTGCGTTCTAGCCCGCGCGCGCGGATACAATAGAAAGACTGAGTGCAAAGCGACCCCGCCGCCAGCTCCCCAAGCTCGGCGGCGTGGACATTTTAGGAGGATGTTCATGGCGAACGACAGCAAGACATGGCGGTGCGGAAAGTATGAGCTCAGCTTTGACCGTCCGCGCATCATGGGCGTCCTCAACGTGACGCCCGATTCGTTTAGCGATGGCGGGGAGCACTTCGACCCCGATGCCGCCATCGAGTACGGCCTGGCGATGCTCGACGCCGGCGCCGACATCATCGACGTGGGCGGCGAGTCCACGCGCCCCGGCTTTACCCCGGTCAACCCCGACGAGGAGGCTCGCCGCGTGCTGCCCGTGGTGCGTGCGCTGGCCAAGGAGGGCGCCATCGTCTCGATCGACACGCGTCATGTGGCGGTTGCCAAGGCGGCCGTGCGCTGCGGCGCCTCGATCGTCAACGACGTGACGGGCTTCACTGATCCCAAGATGGTCGAGTTCGTTAAGACGAGCACCTGCGGCGTCATCGTGATGCATGCCGGCGAGGTTGCCGCGCCCGCACGCACGCACGCAACGGTGCAGCTCGATACCTCGGCAGCGGCGTTTGTTGCCGAGAAGGCGCGCGAGGCGGCTGCCGAGGCCGCGCGTGAGGCCGAGAAGCCGGCTCGCCGCCGTCGCGGCAAGTTGCTGGGCGAGCCTAAGCCGGAGGCCAAGCTTCCGGGAGGCGTGGTGCAGCCCTCGTTGCCGTTTGGCGAACCGGAGCCCACGTCCGAGCCTTCAAGCGAGCAGGAGACGCCGGCCGCCGAGCAGGCTACTGCCGCCGAGACCGTCGCGCCCGCGCCCGAGGCCACTCCCGCAGCCACCGAGGCCGCATCGGAGTCCAATGACCGCCTGGCCGCCATGATGCGCCGCAGCGCCCGCCGCGAGGAAGCCTACGTGCCCACCTCGCAGCTCCGCCGCTTCACCCTGCCCGATTCGGCGCCCATCATGCGTCGCGTTATGGGCTTTCTGTCCGACCAGGCCCGCACGCTCATCCATGCCGGCGTGTCGCGCGACCGCATCTGCATCGATCCCGGCCCGGGCTTTGGTAAGTCGGCTAACGAGTCCATCGTCATCCAGCGCGAGACTGCCAAGATGGCGTCACTGGGCTATCCGCTCATGTGTGCCGTGTCGCGCAAGCGCTTTGTGGGCGCCGTCTCGGGCGTGACCGAGGCCGCCGAGCGCGATGCCGCTACGTTTGGCGTGTGCCTGGGCGCCATCCAGGCCGGTGCCAACATCGTGCGCGTGCACGACGCCGCGGGTTTTGCGCAGTTCCTGAACGGTTACTGGGCGGTTGCCAAGCCGCAGCCGCGCCGCGCGTTTGTGGCCGTGGGCTCCAACCTGGGGCATCGCTGCGACAACATCCGCGCCGCACGCGAGATGATCGCCGAGATTCCACTCACCTGCGTGTCCAACTCCTCCAAGATTTACGAGAGCGAGCCGGCCTACGAGACGCGCCAGGACGCGTTTGCCAACGCCGTCATCGAGATCAAGACCGAGCTGGCGCCGCTGGTGCTGCTCGATGAGCTCATGAAGATCGAGGCCGAGCTGGGGCGCGACCGCTCCAAGAAGGCCAAGGTCAACGGCCCGCGCACCATCGACCTGGACCTGCTGTGGATGGACGGCGAGATCCACGGCGGCAAAAAGCTGCGCCTGCCGCATCCGCTGATCGGCGAGCGCGACTTTGTGCTGGTGCCGCTCGAGGACCTGATGCACGACCCGGCGCGGTTCTTCCGCTACAACGGCGTCGAGGTCAAGGAGCCCGAGGACCGCGTGGGTCATATCGTGGGCGAATTGGGGCGTATGTAGATGAATGAGATGAATGCTGTAGCCGTCGGTACCGAGCTTGACGCCGCGCGCGACGCGGGTCGCGAGGGTGTGTCCGCGGGCTGGTGCGCTTGGAGCGCAGGCGAGGCGTCGTTGACGTTTTCGCTGGTCGTGCGCCCGGATGTGAACATGCATGCCTTCCACGGCCTGCCGTTTGTGGCCGCGATGGGCATGATGGACGCGCTCGCGGGCACGGCTGCGGCACCGGGGCTGGGCCTTGCCGGCAAGGTGGGTATTCAGTGGCCGAGCGACATTGTGTGCGGCGCGCCCGCGTTTGAGACGTCGTTCGCGCGCGTCGCCGTCAACGGTGGTGCCGGTGCTGCGGGCATGTTCGGTGCCGTGACGGTGGATATTGAGCGTTCGGCGCTGAGCGAGCTTGGTGTGGACGTGGCTGACGAAGCGCTGGTCGAGACGCTGGCCGCCGCCGTGCTGGCCCGCGTGGACGCCTGGGCGGTTGTTGCCAACACGCCGCAAGGCGCCGCAGGGCCGCTGGCTCCCGTGCTGGGCGAGTACTTCGACATGGTGCCGCTGCTGGGCCGCCAAGTTGCGGCGGTGTCGCCCAACGGTTTGCCGCTTGCGGTCGGTGTGTTTGCGGGCCTGGACATCTGGGGCCGCGCGACCATCAAGACCGATGCCGGCGAGCAAGAGTTTCCGCCCGAGGCCGTGCGCATTCGCGGACTGTAACGCGAGGCACTTGCGCTCAAAGATGACGATGACAACGAAGCCCTCTTCGGCCTGTGCCGGGGAGGGCTTTGCGTGACTGCGGGGTAGCACCTCGGACCTATTCCTCAAAACTGAAAATTTTTCGATTTTGAGGAATAGAATTAAGCCAGCTCGGGCTTTTGCGAGGTATATTCGTTGCAGAGCCTATTCCTCGAAACTGAAAAATTTTCGTTTTTGAGGAATAGCGATAAAAGACCGCAGGGAGGCGCCAATGAAACTCATCAATAGAACGTCATACATGGACATGTTGACGAGCCTTATTGGCGTGCCGGACATCAAGGTCATAACGGGCATTCGCCGTGGCGGTAAGTCAAAATTGCTCGAGGCCCTCCGCGATTACGTGGAGGCAAATCTGTCCAATTCGAATGTCATCCATATCAATTACAACCTCGGCGAGTTCGAGGACCTGCTCGAATATCATGCCCTGCTCGCCTATGTAAAAGAGCATCGGGCGTCCGACAAGCAAAACTTCCTGCTTATCGATGAGGTTCAGATGTGCGACGGCTTTGAACGCGCGATCAACAGCCTCCATGCATCCGAGCAGTACGACATTTTCATTACCGGATCGAACGCCTTTTTGCTGTCGAGCGATCTGTCGACGCTCTTTACGGGGCGTACGTTCGAGATCGAGGTTTTCCCATTCTCGTTTGAGGAGTATCGTCTCTATGGCGACGAGGGCGATGTCGACCGCGACTTCGATGAGTACGCGAGAACCGGCGGTATGTCCGGCTCTTACCCTTATCCACTGCAGGAGCAGCGCTATCAATATCTCTCCAATGTCTTTAAAACGCTCATCGTGAGGGATATCGTGCAGCGGCATAGCGTCAGAAACGAATCGGCACTGCTACGCATTGCCGATTACATGATGGACAACGTTTCCAACATTACGTCGGCGCGCAACATTACGGACGCATTAAATGCGGATGGGTTAAAGATTACGAACAAAACGGTCGGCACGTACATGGGGTACCTGTGCGATGCGTTTGCCTTCTATAAAGTTCGTCGATATGACATTCGCGGCAAGAAATACCTTAAGAGCGGCGAGAAGTATTACCTGGCAGACCACGCGTTCAAATACGCACTGCTCGGTACACGTGATATGGATTGGGGACGCGTATACGAGAACATGGTGGCCATCGAGCTGCTGCGCCGCGGATACGAGGTATACGTCGGTGTGCTCTATAAAAAGGAAATTGACTTTGTAGCAATCAAGCGAAGCGAGAAGCTCTACATTCAGGTGAGCGACGACATCAGCTCGGATAAGACATTTGAACGCGAGATTTCGCCACTGCTGAGCATTGGCGACGCGTACCCCAAGATGATTCTCGCCCGAACGCATCACGAGGCCACGGACCGCAATGGGGTGCAGATCGTGGACCTGGCGAGGTGGCTATGCGGCGAGGCGTAGCAGAAAGCCTATTCCTCAAAACTGATAAATTTTCGATTTTGAGGAATAGGACCGATGCGTTGCCTAGTTCGCCGCTCGCGTTCGTGCTCGACTTAAGCCCCTGCTCTATCCCAGCTCCTGCATGCGGCGGTAGATTTCGCAGATACCCTTGATGGTGAGCTGTCCGTCGACCACGTCGAAGGCATCGGTCGAATCGGCGACGATGCCGGCGAGACCGCCCGTGGCGATAACGGTGGCATCCTCGCGGCCCAGCTCGCGCTTCATGCGCGCGACCAGGCCCTCGGCCATGGCGGCGGCGCCCATCACGGCGCCGACCTTGATGCACTCCTCGGTATCGCGGCCGATGGCGTGCTCGGGCGCCTCGAGCGGCACGCTGGCGAGCTTGGCGGCACGGGCGGCAAGCGCGTCCATGGAGATGCGAATGCCCGGCGCGATCGCTCCGCCAATGTAATAACCGTCCTCATCGATGACGTCGATATTGGTCGCGGTGCCAAAGTCCACCACGATTGCCGGCGCGCCGTAGAAGGTCTCGGCCGCAACGGCGTTAGCGACGCGATCGGCGCCTACGGCCTGGGGACGCGCCGCGCGCAGCTTGGTCACCGCGGCCGTCTGCGGCCCGATAACGATGGCGTCCGCGGCAATGCGGTCGGCCACAGTGTGCCACTCGCGCGAGAGCTGCGGCACCACGCCGGCGAAGGCGACCGCGTCGACCGCGTCGAGCGAGAGGCCGTACATCTTAAAGAAGCCCATCAGGCGCACATGGATCTCGTCGGCGGTATAGGAGCGGTCGGTGGGCATGCGCCACGACTGCACCAGCTCGTCTCCGTCAAACAGGCCCATGGCCGTCTGCGTGTTTCCCATATCGATAGCGAGCAGCATGTCTACTCCCGGTGTTGGCATAAAAGGACGCGCACCATTGTATACGCGCCGTCGACGGCGCTCGGCCGCGATTCGTTTACAGTGATAGGGGCTGAGGGGTTTTAAATATGAAGGAATTATGCTCTACGAGATTTTCCTTGCCGTTTACCGAACTCCCGCGTAATATTCTTTCTTGCGCACATGAGGCGCCCAGACATTGCGGGGTGGAGCAGTCTGGTAGCTCGCCGGGCTCATAACCCGGAGGTCGTAGGTTCAAATCCTGCCCCCGCGACCAAGAACTTGCAGCTCGTCGGCCTAGCCGGCGAGCTTTTTTGTTATTTCGGGACCGTGTTTTCGGTCCAATTCTCGGCCTCTCAAACAAAATCTCGATCTGTAACATCTAGACCCGATTTGGGCGGCTAGGTGTTACAGATCGAGATATACCGGTGGGTTGGGTCGTGTTTGTCTAAATCTGTAACACGAGGGACGGATTTTGCCGAGTAACTGTTACAGATTTAGATTTTCTAGCAGGCGGGTTTGGTTTGTCTCGATCTGTAACAGATAGGGGCCAAAAGTGGGCCTAGCTGTTACAGATCTAGATTGTTGAGGATGGGCCGAGAGGAATGTCTCGATCTGTAACAGTAAGACCCGGTTTTGCCGCGTAACTGTTACAGATTGAGATAAACCGACGGGCCGCCCCGCCCATCCCCATCCACCTGCCGCTACCTGCTGTCCGCCGATTTCCGTTGCGCTGCTGTATTCCCATGCCATATCCTCTAGATAACTACGCGGCATCATTGCCGCCGCGCCTACAAGAGAGGAATGTCCATGACCACACCTGCATCCAAGCTGCTCCAGCCCATTACGGTTGGCCCCCTTGAGCTCAAGAACCGCATTATGTTCCCGCCGCTGACCACCGGTTACGAGGAGCGCGACGGTTCCATCGGCGAGCGCAGCCTGGCTTTTTACGAGCGCCTGGCCCGTGGCGGCGTGAGCTACATCGTCATCGGCGACGTTGCTCCCGTCATGACCGCAAGCCCCACGCCCAAGCTGGCGACCGACGCCCAGATCCCCACGTTTAAGGCCCTGGCCGACGTCGTCCACAAGCACGGCGCCAAGGTCGCGCTGCAGCTGTTCCACCCCGAGTACGATGTGCCCGGTGTCGGCCGCATGGTCATGGGATCCATGGCCGCCGCCAAGGCCGCGCAGGAGGCCAAGGCCGCCGGCGACGAGGAGACCTTTGCCGCCAAGATGGCCGAGTCCAACGAGATCCGCAACCAGGCCTACGCCAAGCTGCACCACGACATGCAGCACTTTGTGAACGAGGCGAGCGTAGAGCAGCTCACCCAGATCAAGGAGGCCATCGCTGCTTCGGCCGCTCGCGCGCAGCAGGCCGGCATCGACGCCATCGAGGTTCACGGCGATCGTCTGGTGGGTTCGCTGTGCTCGGCCATCCTCAACCAGCGCACCGACGAGTACGGTGGTTCGTTCGAGAACCGCGTTCGCTACGCGCTGGAGGTCGTCGCTGCCATTAAGGAGGCCGCGCCGCAGCTGATGGTGGAGTACAAGCTCCCCGTGATCATGGAGAACCCCGACGGCACGCCGCGCGGCAAGGGTGGCCTGCAGCCCGACGAGGCCTGCGAGTTCGCCAAGCTGCTCGAGGGTGCGGGCATCGATATGATTCAGGTCGCACAGGCCAACCACACCGGCAACATGGGCGACACCATTCCGCCCATGGGTGCCATGCCCTACAACTGGACGCTGCCCGTGGCCGAGCGCGTCAAGGCCCTGGTCTCCGTGCCGGTGGCAACCGTGGGCCGCGTGGTTTCGGTCGAGGCCGGCGAGAAGATTCTGGAAGACGGCGCCGCCGACATCATCGCCTATGGCCGCTCGCTCATGTGCGACCCCGACATTGCGCTGAAGGCCGCCACGGGTGAGCCCATCCGCGAGTGCCTCAACTGCAACAAGGGCTGCGTCGATGCGATTCAAAACCGCAAGTACATCTCGTGCGTGCTCAATGCCGAGAACGGCGACGAGGCAACCATCGCCATTAAGCCGGGCGAGGGCGACAAGAAGATCGCCGTGGTGGGCGGCGGCATCGCCGGTCTGGAGGCCGCGCGCGTGGCGGCCAAGCGCGGCTACGACGTGACCGTCTACGAGGCGAGCGATCATCTGGGCGGCCAGATTGTGCTGGCGGCCGCGCCTCCGCGCAAGGACGAGATCATGCGCTCGGTCGAGTACTACGAGAAGATTCTGCCCGGCCTGGGCGTGAAGGTCGAGCTCAACCATGCCGCTACCGCTGAGGACCTCAACGCCGCCGACGCTGCGATTGTGGCCGTGGGCGCACACGACGTGGTCATCCCCGTTCCGGGTGCCGATTCGGAGAAGGTCGTCTCGAGCTGGGACGTGCTGGCCGGCAAGGTGGAGCTCAGCGGCCGCGTCGCCGTCATTGGCGGCGGCCTGGTGGGCACCGAGACTGCCGAGTACCTGCTGCAGCACGGCTGCGAGGTGGCGATCGTGGAGATGCTCGACAAGATTGCCGCGGGCGAGTCCGAGACCATTCTGCCGCTGATTATGAGCGACTTTGCAGAGCACAACGTGGAGCAGCATGTTAAGACCCGCCTGACCGCCATTACCGACGAGGGCGTGGAGGCTGTTCGCACCACCGAGGACGGCGCCGAGGAGCCGGTGAAGATCGCCTGCGATTACGTGGTGATGGCCGTGGGCTCCAAGGCCAACGCGTTTGACCTGGATGGCGTGACGGTGCCCGTGACCTGCGTGGGCGACTGCTCGGGTGAGCGCACCGCCGACATTGCGAGCGCCATTCGCACGGCGTATCACGCGGCCAACGAGCTGTAGTTGAACATCGCGGCCAGGCGGGGCGGTAGCACGGATCCGTCTCGCCCGGCTGTGTCCCGTCGGGTGTCAACCGGTGCGGGGCCTGCAAGCGCAGCAGGTCCCGCCCTTTTTGTTTTGCTCCGATGAATGGCAATGCGCGGTAATCATGAGGAGTGAGGACGTCTACTGCCTTGCAGATCACTCAAAAATATTGGGGGAGGGGTTAATAACTATATCCTCTATACCAAAGGACATAAAGAGATGCCAATTTTGTTGACAAGCGAATGACGATTAGCTGCGAGTCAGCTACCAGCGTAAATAATCGATAAAGAAATGTCGTAATTTGGTGCCAAATGCCCAGATAACGCCGCGTCTATTTTAATTAACTGCTTTGAGCAAACAGTAAAATGCTACTATCTAACTTGCACGTAAGAAAGCAGATTAACGGCTAAGGCTAAGAAGTGGCAGGTATGTCGGAAGCAACTAGGGCTCGCACGCATGCGCCCGAGGTTAGGCAGCGCGCCGTCGAGATCCTCCAAGAGGGGGTCGGTCATCGCGCTCTCGCTGCGGAGCTTGGCATTCCCCAGGCCACGGCTCGTCAGTGGGCCCGCGCGTATGCCGTGGGCGGTGCCGACGCCGTTCTCAATGCCGGTTCGCATCATCATACCTATTCGTACGACGTCAAGCTCGCTGTGGTTAAGGACCGTCTGGAAAACGGCTTGACGGTTCGCGAGGCCATGATCAAGCACAAGATTCCCAGCGAGTCTTCGGTCAAGGCTTGGTGCCGTCAGTACCGCGAGAGCGGTGAGTCCGCACTGGTCGATAAGCCGCGCGGCCGCAAGCCGCGCGTTAAAAAGGCGGAATAGCGAACGGGATGGTGCGCCCACGGGGGCGCATTTTTCTTGCCGCCTCTCTGCTCCAAAGCGGACGCGCCCTTACCCCGTACGCCTAAAACTCCCCAGTTGACCGAAAACCTGCCGCTGCTGCTCCTCAATTGAGCTATAACGTTAAACAATTGCAGCGTTTTTGCATGGGGGAGTGATGGTATGACGCTACTGTATTTCCTTACCCTGTTTCCGCTGGTACCGGCGCTGGGCATGCTGCTCGCGCGCGGTGACCGCGCCCGCGATGCGGTGGGGCTTGTAGGCTCCGGCATTATTATGGCGGTGACAGTTGTAGTCGCCGTCATGTTTTTTGGCACGGGTCCGCAGAGCTTTGAGGTTGCCCCCGGCACCTCGTCTACGCTCTCGATCATCATCTCCGCCATCGACGTGATCTTGTGCGACGTCATCCTGTACAACGCGCGCAAATTTAAGAGCACGCTCGCCATGGTGCTCGGCACAGTCCAGCTGGTGGGCTCGTTCGTCTTTGCGGCCATGGCGTTGCCTGCGGTCGAGGTCGTCACCGCTACGCCGCTCTACCTAGACTACATGAGCGTGATCATGGTCCTCGCCGTCGGCATCGTCGGCAGCCTAATCTGCGTGTATGCCCTGGGCTACATGAAGGACTTCCAAGCGCACGATGAGCACGAGGCCGCGCTGCGTGGGCAGGCCGCGCCCGACCGTCGCCCGCAGTTCCTGGCGCTTATGTTCTTGTTCCTCTCGGCCATGTTCGTCATCGTGACGAGCGACAACCTGGAGTGGCTGTTCTGCGGTTGGGAAATCACCACCGTGTGCTCGTTCCTCATGATTGGCTACACGCGCACGCCCGAGGCCATCAAGAACGCCTTTACCCAGATTATCCTCAACATGCTGGGCGGCATCGCGTTTTTGGCGGGCCTTATGTTTCTGCACGTTAACGGCATGCCGCTGACCATCTCGGGCATGATCGAGCTTTCCGGCGCTGGAACCGCGCAGTCCGCGCTGCTGGTGATGCCGGTCGTTCTGCTGTCGCTCGCCGCGCTAACCAAGGCAGCGCAGATGCCGTTCCATACCTGGCTGCTCGGCGCCATGGTCGCCCCCACTCCCACGAGCGCCCTGCTGCACTCGTCAACCATGGTCAAAGCCGGTGTGTTCCTGATGGTCAAGCTGAGCCCGCTCTATGCCATCTATCCCGTGACCGGGTTTATGGTCACGAGTGTGGATGCCATCACGTTTTTGCTTGCTGCCCTCATGGCCATCTCGCAGAGCAATGCCAAACGCGTGCTCGCGTACTCCACCATTTCCAACTTGGGCCTCATCAGCGCCTGCCTGGGTGTCGGCGCGCCCGAGGCCGTATGGGCGGCCATCTTCCTGATCCTGTTCCACACGGTGGCCAAGTCGCTGCTGTTCCTGTGCGTGGGCACGGCCGAGCATCATATCGGCAGCCGCGATATCGAGGACATGGACGGTATGTTCAGCCGCATGCCGCACCTGACGCGCCTGATGATGCTGGGTATTATGGGCATGTTTGTGGCGCCGTTTGGCATGCTCGTGTCCAAGTGGGGCGCCTTGGTGGCGTTCGCGCAGACCGGCAACGTGCTCATGATCATGGTGCTGGCCTTTGGCTCGGCCGCGACATTTTACTTCTGGGGCAAGTGGCTTGCCAAGCTTTCGGGCGTCGACCCCACGGCTCAAAACGTTGAGGTCAATGTCCATAAGACCGAATGGATGGCGCTCAATACCATCGCCGCGCTGCTGATTCTGTGCTGCGTGGCCTTCCCGCTCATCTCGAGCGGTCTGGTGTCGCCTTACTTGGCCATGGTGTTTGGCCGCGTGCCGTACGTTATTGGCAAGGACGCCATGTATCTGATGGTGGTTATCGTGGCGTTTATCGCCGTGGTGCTGCTGACTTCATTCCGCGTGAGCAACAAACCGCACGTAAACGTATATCTTTCGGGCGTGGGAACCGATAAATATCGCCATTTCCGCGGCTCGATGGGACACGAGGTGAAGGCCGAAAAGCGCAATTGGTACTCGGAGGACGCCCTTGGCGAGAAGCGTATTGGCCCCGCGGGTAGTGTCGTGTGCTGCAGCATTATCTTGTTTGCGCTGCTGTGTTGCGCGTGGATTGGGCCCGAGCGGCTTGCCATGAGTGCGCCCTCGGTGCTGCGCGGCAAGTATTTTGAAGGTTCGGGCGTCGTGGGCATTTTTATTGGCACCGTGGCATTTGCCTTACTGGCGCCGCTTGTGGGCGGCCTGATCGACGGCGTTGACCGCAAACTTTCGGCCCGCATGCAGGGCCGCGTGGGCCCGCGCCTGCTCCAGCCTTTCTACGATGTGGCCAAGCTGCTGCGCAAGGCCCCCGCCAGCGTAAACACCATGGACGATACCTACATGGCGTGCGCGCTCATCTTTACCGTGGTGGGCGGCGGCATCTTTGTGTCGGGTTCCAACACGCTGTTGTGCGCTTTTATGGTGACCCTCGCTGCGATCTTTGTGGTGTTGGCGTCCGCCTCGACGCAAAGCCCGTTTGCCCAGGTCGGCGCCGACCGCGAGCTGCTGCAGGTTATGAGTTACGAGCCCGCCGTTCTGCTGATGAGCGTGGGCCTGTACCTTGCCACCGACAGCTTCGATTCCATTGCCGTGACGGGGCAGTCGGCCCCCATCATCGTGTACAGCGCACCCATTTTCCTCGCACTGCTCGCGGTGCTTACCATCAAGCTGCGCAAGTCGCCGTTTGACCTTTCGTACTCGCATCACGTGCATCAGGAGATCGTCCAGGGCGTCGCCACCGAGATGAGTGGCGGCACGCTGGCCAAGATGACCCTTATGCACTGGTGCGAGACCGTGCTGTTTTTGATGTGGGTGGGCATGTTCTTTGTTTGGGACAACCCGGTGAGCTGGGTCGTAGCCCTGGTCGTGATGGCCGCGACGTACTTTGTCGAGGTGCTGATCGATAACACCTTCGCACGCAGCACCTGGCGCAGCTGCTTTAGGCTCGGCTGGGGCGTGGCGCTGGTGTTTGGCCTGCTCAACCTTATGCCCATCCTCGTCGACGTGTTTATTTAGGAGGCGGCATCCATGGATCATAAAATGTCGCGCTCGCCGTGGGTTATTCATTACGACGGCTCGAGCTGCAACGGATGCGATATCGAGGTGCTGGCCTCGCTCACGCCGCTGTTCGATGCGGAGCGCTTTGGCGTGGTCAACACCGGCAACCCCAAGCATGCGGATATCTTTTTGGTGACGGGGTCGGTCAATGCCCAGAACCTGCCCGTCGTGCGCCAGATCTACAACCAGATGCTCGAGCCCAAGTGCGTGGTGGCGTGCGGTATCTGCGCGTGCTCGGGCGGCGTGTTTCGCGATGCCTATAACGTGATCGGCGGCGTGGACCGCGCGATTCCCGTGGATGTGTACGCACCCGGGTGCGCCATTCGTCCCGAGACGGTGATCGATGCCATTGTGGAGGCGTGCGGCATCCTGGACCAGAAGGAGGCCGTGATGCGCGCCGGCGGCGATCCGCTCACCGTGGGCGGTGCCGCTACCTGGGACGGTGGCGTTGAGCTGGGCGAGGACGGGTTTGTGGCTGCTGCGGAGGCCGGCGACGCGACCGCCGCTGCAAGGGAGGCCGAGTAATGCAAAAGGCAATCTATACCACCGTCGGGATCGATGAGCTCCTGTCGCATGTCCAGGCGCTTAAGGGCGTCGGCGCGCGCTTTGTGCAAATGCACGCTGAACGCAACGTCGACGACGGCTCGTATCGCTTGGTCTATACGTTTATCAACGTTCGTGCTGCTCAGGAGCATATTGCGCAGGACGGCAGCTATGCGATCGAGAACCTGGTGGTTGAGGGAATTAATCAGTACCAGGAGATTCCGTCCATCAGCTCGTACTATCCGGCAGTATTCCCGTTTGAAAACGAAGCGCACGACCTGTTTGGTCTTGCCATCACCGATATGCAGATTGACTTTAAGGGCTTTTTCTACCAGGTCTCGACTGCCGAGCCCATGAGCGTTATCACGCCCGAGGTGAAGGCCGCGCGCGAGAAAGCCATGAAGGTCCGTGCCGCTGCCGAAGCCAAGGCGCGCAAGGCCGCGGCCGAGAAGGCTGCTACTGCCACGGCCGCTGCGGGGGAGGGCACTGCGGGCGCTGGCGATGCTGCGGGCGCTGCCGTCGCTCAGCCCGCTGCGGCTGCCGGCTCCGATGCTCAGCACGATGAAACTGCTGCGAAGGCCGCGCTCAAGGCTGCCGAGATGGAGGCAAAGCTCGCCGCCATGGATCCCGAGAAAGCGGCCAAGGTCCGCGCGGCGCTTGCCGCCAAGGCCGCCCGCGACAAGCAGAAAAAGGAGGCGTAAGGTCCATGGCACATCGCTCCGTTATTCCGTTTGGCCCGCAGCACCCGGTGCTGCCCGAGTCGCTTCATCTGGACCTGGTGATCGAGGACGACCGCGTCATCGAGGCAATTCCGCAGATCGGCTTTGTGCACCGCGGGCTCGAGAAGCTCACCGAAAAGCGCGACATGCATCAGTTTGGCTACATCGCCGAGCGCATCTGCGGCATTTGCGCCGTGGGCCACAGCTACGGCTATGCCAGCGCCTGCGAGCGCATGCTCGAAATCGAGGTGCCCGACCGCGTGCAGTATATCCGCACCATTTTGCACGAGCTTTCGCGCATTCACTCGCATCTGCTGTGGCTGGGCCTGCTCGCCGATGCCTTTGGTTTCGAGGCACTGTTCTATCGTTCGTGGACCCTACGCGAGCAGATTCTTAAGATCTTTGAGAGCACCTGCGGCGGCCGCGTGATCCTTTCGATTAACGAGATCGGCGGCCTTAAACACGACATTGAGGACTCCGAACTGGCGGGCATTGTCCAGACGCTCGATGCCATGCGTCCTGACTACGAGGCCTTGGTGCATACGTTTTTGGACGACAATAGCTGCGGCGAGCGCCTGCACGGCGTGGGCGTGATCAGCAAGAAGGACGCGCTGGATCTGTCGATGGTCGGCCCGTTCGGTCGCGCCTCGGGCGTGGATTACGACGTGCGCATGTTTGGCGACGGCGCCTATGCTGATCTGGCCGCGTTTGGGCCTATCGTTGCTAGCGATGGCGACTGCTATGCCCGCTGCCAGGTGCGCTGTGCCGAGGTCACGCAGGCCATGGACATCATTAAGGAGCTTGTGGGCAAGATTCCGCACGACGGGATCGGCGGGCGCACCAAGCTTACACCGGCCGACGGCGCGCGCGGCGAGGTTGTGATTGAGCAGCCGCGCGGCGAGGCGTATTACTATGTGCGCGGCAACGGCACCAAGAATCTGGACCGTTTTCGCGTGCGCACGCCGACGTCGCAAAACCTGGCAGGTCTGACGCATGCGCTGCAGGGCGTGCTCATTGCCAACGTGCCCATGATTATCCTGACCATTGATCCCTGCATTAGCTGCACGGAAAGGTAGGCGCGGCATGAGTTTGCTGACATTTGCCAAGACGGCCTTGGGCTCTATGGTCAAGCAGCCGGTCACGGTGTGCTATCCGCAGGAGAAGCTCGCGGCGCCCAAGCGCCTGCGCGGGCACATCGTCAACGACATGGACGTGTGCATCTGCTGCGGCATGTGCGTGCGCCGCTGCCCGGCGGGCGCGCTCGCGGTCGATCGCAAGGGTGGAACGTGGTCGATCGACCCGTATGCCTGCGTGGTGTGCGGTGAGTGCATCGAGAGCTGCCCCAAGCACTGCCTGACTATGGACACCGCTCGTACTCCAGTTGCGGCGAATAAGACTCCCACGGTAGAAACCAAGCCGGAGTAACGCTGGGATAGAACTGGAATAGGGGCCGGTGGGGCAATTTTGCCCCACCGGCCCCGCGTTTAAACGCGCGGTTGTGCCGTCGCGAACAAAACTATGTCGGTTTACGGGGCTGGATAGCGAACCTCCGACCATACCGAAAATCGCAAAAACAAAACCGCAGGTAGATTGCTTGCTGTTTTTCAAAAATAGGGGGTATGGATGAGGACTCCGACTTTAGCCCCGTAATCCGGCATAGTTTTGAAATAGCACCATATCCGTAGAAGCCCTTGATCTCCCGTGGACGGAGGAAAACGGATCATTTTGGCCCGATGGCTCTGAGTCGCACCTATTTTCCTGCGAAAACGCCGTGTCTCAACTTTGGTGAGACATTTGTCTCACGCCCAAAACCGAATCTGGAACATGTGTCACCTGCCCTAATTGTGTCTCATTTCGTAACTTTAGGCTGATGCAAGGCCTGAGACCGCGAGAAGGGAGACACGATGGGTAAGTACACGAGGGGTCTCTTGGCGGTGATACTGGCCGTAGTGCTGGTGTTGCCAGCCGCAGCATTCGCCATGCTGCCCGAGGCCAACGCCAGGTCCAGCACCGGTATGGACGGACCGGAAGCGACAAAGATAGTCGATCACGACACCAGCAACCATTGGAAGTTCTGGGCGGGCGGCTATGACGGCGGCAAGGTCACGACGCAAAACGTCGGCCGAATTTGGACGGATAAGACGGTCCAAGCAATCGATGACGGGAAATCGGACTTTTTGACTACGCTTTCGGCGATGTCTTCGACATCCGATACGACGTCGCTGGTTTCCAAGCCGCTCGACATCGTGATGGTGCTCGATGCCTCTGGCTCAATGGATGATCCTATGGGTGGTGAAGATTCTCCCAAGCGTATCGATGCGCTCAAGAATGCTGCCAACCACTTTATCGACACCATTGCGGAGCAAAACAAGAACGTTAAGGACGCGAGCAAGCAGCACCAGGTTGCCATCGTGAAGTTCGCGGGCGAGCAGGCCGATAAGGTCGGCAACGATACGTACTACTCCGACGAGGGCTATCTCTACAACTACTCGCAGACAATGCAAAAGTTGACGGCGTGCTCGGGCGGTGGCGTAGAGGGCCTCAAGGGAACGATTAATTCCATTAAGCCCAATGGCGCCACTCGTGCCGATAACGGCATGGAGCTGGCCAAGGGGATTACTTCTGGACGTGAAGACGCCCAGAAGGTTGTTGTGTTCTTTACAGACGGCAAGCCCACGAGACGTAGCGACTTTAGCCCCACGGTCGCCAACAATGCCATTGCGGCTGCTAAGGCCATGAAGGACGAAGGCGCTACCGTCTACACCATCGGCATCTTTGACGGTGCGGATCCCAGTGCCGATCCTACGAGCTACAAGACGAGCGATGAAAATAAATTCATGCACGCCATGTCGAGCAACTATCCCAAGGCGACTTCGTATACGAGCGGAAAGCTGGGCGATCGCGTTGCCGGTGCTACTTATTACAAGTCTGCAGCCAACGCTGCAGAGCTAGATCAAGTCTTCGCAGACATCTCGAGTGCCATTACGTCGGGCAAGGGTTTCCCGACCAAGGTCGAGGGCAACAATCCCAACGGCTCCGGTTACATCACATTCGAGGACGAGCTGGGCGCCTTTATGCAGGTCGATAGCTTTACCGGTGCCGAGTACAACGGCAAGACCTATGGGGCCGCCACCAAGTCGACCGATGGCAATATCGATACCTATACGTTTGATGGCGAGCTCGCCCATCTCGGAATTACGGTTGATCGCGCGGACGAGAACAATCCGCAGCGCGGCGACATCGTGACGGTCAAGGTCCCCGCATCGCTCATTCCGCTGCGCCGTTTTACCGTTGACGAGTCGGCGGGCACGTTTGTGGTTGACTCCACGGAGGCCATCTCGCCTATCCGCGTTGCGTATGCATCGAGCGTAAAGGCTATTGCACGCAAAAACCTGTTTACTCCCAATAACGTACCGGGACTGCAGGATTACATCAATGAGCACAAGGACGCCGATTCCAATACCGTTAGCTTCTACGCCAACAAGTGGACCGGCGACGATGCGGGCGATACGGTCGCAAGCTTTGAGCCTGCTGCTACGAACAGCTACTACTACTTCCAAAAGCTAACGCCCGTCTACACAGACGCGGCTTGCACCAAGCTCGCAACGGAAAAGCCTTCGGGCTCTAAGACCTATTGGTACAAAGATGAGTTTATGGTGCAGAACTCGTCGGGCGCGCCGTACGATGATTCCGTTTCGATCCCGGTTAAGGGAAGCGAGCTCGAAAACTTTGAAGGTGCTTTGGTAAAGGATGGCGATCACTGGTCGATTAAGGCTGGCACCGCGCGCCTCGCCTTTATCAACCAGCTCCACACCACCAAGGAGCGTGTGGGCGGAAACCCGACGGACACCGCACGCGTCGTGATCAATCCCCAGTGGAACAACACGAAGGTTGTTTCTGGTGCGACGAAGGTCAATGTCTACCTGGGCAATAACGGCAAGATTAGCTTTACGCTCAATACCACGCCGACAACGTTGACAACTGCCGACTTTGGCCTGACCAAGGTGCTCGAGGGTCGCGAGTGGACGAATGAGGACAAGTTTGAGTTTGGTCTGACGTCCAAGGACAACGCCCCGATGCCCAGGTCCACGACTGCGTTTGCAACCAAGGGCCATGCGGACATTAGCTTTGGCGAGATTGCCTATGACAAGCCGGGCACGTATGTCTACAAGGTTAGTGAGAAGCATGCCGGGACCACGGTCGACGGCATCGCCTACAGCAAGAACGTTGCAGAGTTCACCGTAACGGTGACACCCAACGCAAAGGGAAAGCTCGAGGCTTCTGTGAAGAAGACCTCGGGCGAGGTCGAGTTCAAGAACACCTATACCGCCAATCCCGCTGAGTCGAGCGTCACCGATCAGATTACAGTTACCAAGGTCCTGACCGGCCATAAGCTCCAGGACAATGAGTTCTCCTTTGAGCTCGTTGAGGGTGAGGGCGAGGACGCGTCGGTTGTCGAAACCGTTAAGAATGATGCCAACGGCAACGTTGCGTTCAGCGCCATCAAGTACACCGAGATCGGTCAGCACATCTATACGTTGCGCGAGGTCAAGGGCAATGCCGGCGGCATCGCCTACGACAAAACCGTCTATACCGTCGTGACGACCATCGCCGACAATGGCAAGGGCCAGCTTGTGGCCACGCATAAGCTGAAGGGCGCCGAGGACGTCAAGAAGATTGAGTTCAAGAACTCCTACACCGTGACGCCCAAGAGCTCCAGCGTCACCGACCAGATCACCGCGACCAAGTCCCTGACCGGGCGCAAACTTGCCGTCGGCGAGTTCTCCTTCGAGCTTGTCGAGGGCGACAAGGTCGTCGCCACCGGCACCAACGACGCCAGCGGTAACATCACGATGGGCACCGTCAAGTATGACAAGGCCGGAACGCATACCTACACACTGCGCGAAGTCAACGGCGGAACCACCAGCAAGGGCATCGCCTACGACGGCAAGACTTACACCATCGTGACCACCATCACCGATGAGGGCGACGGCACGCTCAAGGCCGAGCATGTCCTGAAGGATGCCAAGGCTGCCGAGTTCAAGAATTCCTACAATCTGACCCCCACTGAGTCCAGCGTCACCGACCAGGTCAAGGCGACCAAGTTCCTGACCGGGCGCGCGCTTGCCGCCGGCGAGTTCTCCTTCGAGCTCGTCGAGGGCGACAAGGTCGTCGCCACCGGCAAGAACGCCGCCGACGGCACGATTACGATGAGCGCCGTGAAGTACACCAAGCCCGGCAAGCACACCTACACGCTGCGCGAGGCCAATGGCGGAACCACCAGCAAGGGCATCACCTACAGTGACGCCAAGTACACCATCGAGACCACCATCACGGACAACGGCGACGGCACCCTCAAGGCCGAGCATGTCCTGAAGGACGCCAAGACCGCAACCTTCAAGAACACTTACAGCGTGACCCCGACCGATGCAGACCTCGACTTTGACCTGAGCAAGGCCATCGACGGTCGCGAGTGGACGGATGGGGACGAGTTCGGCTTTACCATTACCGCCCCCGATGGCGCTCCGCTACCCGATCCTGCAACCGTAACCGTGAGCAAGCACGATGCGAAGGACGGCATTGCCGCCATCAAGTTCGGCAAGATTCGCTACACGGCTGCCGGAACCTACAAGTACGAGATCCGCGAGAACGCGGGTAATACGGTCGGCATGACGTATGACTCCCACGTCGCGACCGCCGAAGTAACCGTGACCGAGGACGGCGAGGGCAAGCTGACCGCCAATGTCACCAAGAAGGAAAACGGACGCTTTGCCAACACGTACCGCACTGAGCTTAACTACACCGCGGCCGGCGGTCTGTGGCTCAGCAAGTATCTGGACGGCCGCCCCATGACCGAGGGCCAGTTCGCCTTTACCGTGACACCTGCTGACGACGCTTCGGCTCGCGCGCTCGGTCTGCTGCCCGGGGCCAACAGCTTCAAGTCCCCCGAAGCGGCAGAGGCAACGGTCGGACTGATCGACATTCTGGCTGGTCATGAAGTTAAATTTACGCAGGCTGACGCCGGCAAGACCTTCAAGTACACCGTGGCCGAAAAGAACGACGGCCAGCCCGGTTACACCTACGATGACGCCGTACGCACGGTGACGATCGCCATCGCCGACGACACCGCCGGTACGCTCACTGCTACGACGACCGTCTCTGGTGGTCCCGAGGGCACGCATGAGACGGTCCACAAGAGTGGCGAGAACAAGGTCGAGAAGGCCCTGGTGCCGTTCCGCAACAGTTGCAGCGCTACGACCAACACGCCTGGTGGCACCGCTGCTCAGGTCGTTGCCACCAAGACTCTGACCGGTCGCCCGATGGCCGACGGCGAGTTCTGGTTCGGCATCGCCTATCAGGGTGAGCTTGTGGCATACGAAAACCTCAAGCCCAATATCGGCGGGCACGTGAGCTTTGATACGCTGCACTACGACACCAAGATGCTTGCTAATCTTGAGGCTGCTGGGCTTGCTTATCGTACCGATAAGGACGGCAAGCTTGCCTGGACCATTAACTACACGGCCTACGAAGATTTATTCGGGCTGCCGAATGGCGTTTCCGCTACAACATGGAGCTTTGGCTTTAAGGTTATCGTCGTCGACAACGGTGACGGTACCCTGACGGCGACGGTCGACTACGGCGGCGTCGAGCCCTTGTTCGAGAACGTCCACGGCGCCGACGCCGTGGATGCCGCGCTCACCGGTACTAAGAAGCTCCAGGTTGCCGAGGGCCTGACCCCGGCCGACATCACGGGTAAGTTCACCTTTACCGTGACCGCCGACGAGGCAGGTGCCCCGATGCCCGAGCGCACGACCGTAACCAACGACGCAGCCGGTAACGTGGACTTTGGCAAGATCCACTTTACGCTCGAGGACCTCAACCACGCCCTGGGCGTGACGGACGATGCGACCGATAAGGCCGAGGCAGACGAAGCTGACGACGTCGATGCTGACGAGGCAGAGGCCGACGCCGACGCTGATGCCAACGCTGACGAGCCCGGCGACGAGTCCGAGCCCGCAGCCCCCACCGCTCCGCGCTCGCACACCTTTACCTACACGGTGGCCGAGTCCGGTAGCGCCCCTGGTGTGACCAACGACGCCAACGCCATGCGCAAGGTTTCCTACACCGTGACTGACGACGGTACCGGACATCTGCGTGTCGTGCGCGAGGGCGACGACGGTGCAGGCTTCACGTTCACCAACACCTACAGCGTGACGCCCACCGATTCTTCCGTGACCGATCAGGTCAAGACGGTCAAGCGTCTGACCGGCCGCGACCTTGCAGCCGGCGAGTTCACGTTTGAGCTGCTCGAGGACGGCGTGGTTGTCGCCAGCGGCGCCAACGACGCCAGCGGCACCGTTACGCTGAGCCCGATCCGCTACGAGGCGCCCGGTACGCACACGTACACGCTGCGCGAGGCTTGCCCCAACGCGCTCGGCCTGTACAAGGGCGTCACCTATGACGGCACGACCCACACCGTCGTGACCACCGTCTCCGACAGCGGCGACGGCATGCTGAGCGCGACGCACAAGCTCGAGGGAACCACCGAGTCGGCTGGCTTTACCAACAAGTATCACGCCATGCCTACGCAGGTTTCCATCGGCGCGCTCAAGGTGCTCGAGGGACGCGAGCTCAAGAAGGACGAGTTTAGCTTTAAGCTCGTTGGCGAGGACATCGAGTCCACCGTCACCAACGATGCCGACGGTAAGATCAACTTCGACAAGTTTGAGTACAGCGAGCCCGGTGCGCACGTCTACACCATCAGCGAAGTCAAGGGCGACGAGGCCGGTATGACCTACGACAAGTCCGTCTTTACCGCGACCGTCAACGTGGTCGACGACGGTGAGGGTAACCTCAAGGCGAGCGTTACCTATACCAAGGGCGACAAAAGCGTCGAGGGCATCGTGTTCAACAACACGTACAAAAAGCCCGAGACGCCCGTGCCGACACCCGATCCCGGCACGCCCAAGACCGTGACGAACATCGTCAAGACGGTCAAGGGTTTCCTGCCCACCACGGGTGACCAGCAGGCAGCCGCACTGCTCATGGCATTCGTCATCGCCATGGCCGGCGTCGGAGCCCTGGTCTGGGGTATCCGTAAGCGCTAGGCACGCTGGTAGTGCCCGGGGCCAAAAGGCCCCGGGCGGCCGGCGGGGAGCCAGAACATAGCCCCCACCCCCACCCCCAGCCGCCACGGAGGTATCTCCCTCCTCCGTGGCGGCACTTTTGTGCGTAGGCGAGAAGGGCTTGCCACGAAATCGGCCCATCTACTACGTTTAGCCCCTTACCCCCAACCATGCCAAAAAACGCGAAAACAAAACCGCAGGTAGAACGCCTGTGGTTTTGTTCAAAACGAAGGTATGGTCATGGGTATCGCGTCAAACGTAGTAGATGGGCCGATTTCGTGGCGAGCGGTTCCGGCTGATCCCTTGGGGACGGAGGAAAACGGATCATTTTGGTCCCGCGAGGCTGGCGGAGGCACTCGTCCAGGGCCGCCCGAACAAAACTATGCCGGTTTACGGGGCTGAGCCATGAGTTCCCAACCATACCGATATTCGTGAAAATAAAACCGCAGGTAGACAAGCCGTCATTTTGCAGAAAACGCGGGTATGGATGGGGGCCCTGAGTTTAGCCCCGTAATCCGGCATAGTTTTGAAATGGCATTAAATCGATAACAGCCATTTTGCTATGCCGGGGCGGTCGGTCGTTGGGTAATTACCCTCGCAGGTAGGCGATGGCGATTTGGGTGCGGTTGCGCAGACCCATTTTGGCCAGGATCGAGCTGATGTGGTTGCGCACCGTGCCTTCTCCCATATAAGCCGTGGCGGCAATCTCCTTGTTATCGAGGCCGCGGGCGATGAGCTCGGCGACTTCGAATTCGCGGTCGGTCAGGCCGGCAAAGGCCGCGGGCCGGCGGAGCGTGCCCGACTCGACGCCCGTTCCGTCAAAATCGATGTCCTCGATTGCCTTGCCCTCGAGTACGCGCTTACCGTCCATAACCTGTGCCAACGCCGGTGGAATGGCGGCGACATCAGTCTTGATCAGGTAGCCGCGGGCGCCCAGCTTGAGCGCCGACACAATGTACTCGTCATCCGAGAATGTTGTCAGAAATACCACGCGTGCCGCAGGATCGCGCTCAAGGATCTCGCGTGCCGCCGAAAGTCCGTCGCGCCCCGGCATCTGGATGTCGAGCAGCGCGATATCGGGTGCGTACTCGGCGTAGAGCGCCACCGCATCGTTGCCGTTGGCACCGGTGCCCACCACTTCGATCTGCGGCTGGGCGCCCAAGATAATCTTGAGCGAATCGACCACCAAGCGGTCGTCGTCGACAACAATAAGCCTCATCGGCCCTCATCTCCTTGCGGTTTGGGAACGGTGGCAAACACGCGCCAGCCGCCGGCGCCGGCACGCGGACCGGCGGTGAAGGTGCCGTCAAGCGCCTCGACGCGCTCGCGCATGGAGGCGAGCCCCATGCCTTCTGCGACGTTGCTGCTGCTCGCCGGGGTCGCGTCCACGCCATCATCGGTAACGATGAGCTGGTAAAACGACGGATGCTCCATGCACCGCACGGTAATGGTTTTGGCATGGGCGTGGCGCATGGCGTTGGAAAGCGCCTCGCGCAGGACCGCCGCAAAGCAGTTGGCGACATTTGCGGGCGCATGCTCGGCCAAAACTTCAAGCTCAACCTGCGGGCCGCCGTCCGAGCGTGCGCCTTCAACGATGCAATCGAGCTGTACGGAGAGGTCGACGGCGTTGTCGTTGAGGGAGTGGACGCTGGTGCGTACGAGCTGGAGCGCCTCGTCAACCGTGCGTTTGACGTCGGCAAAGTCGGCGGCAATCCTGGGCTCGTTGGCGTGGACCACGCGCAGGGCCTCGGTCTGCAACGAAGCACGCGTGAGCTGGTGGCCGACGTTGTCGTGAATTTCGCGCGCGATGCGGGCGCGTTCGGCGAGCGTCGCGAGCTCGACTTCGTAGTCCTGGCGGTCGGCAAGGTCACGGTTGCGCGTTTCGAGCGCGAGGGCTCGTTCTTGCAGCTCGTCGCGGGTACGGCGCATGCGCTGTTGCTCGCGCTCCAGCTGGGCGGTACGTAGCGATAGCAACGTGGCGGCGACCGAAAGGATGGCGGTTAACAGCAGCGTTCGGGTGGTGAGCACGCCGCCACGAAGGTCCGCGACAAGCGCGCAGACAAACACGGCGCCAATCGCCAGCGCGGGCCAGATGCGTTCACGGCGCACGCGTCGCGCGATGTCATAGAAGGCAAGGGGTGCGAACGGCACAAACGGCGGCACGAAGACGGCCGCGATGATGTAAGCGTAGCTCGCGGCCTCGCTTGTACGGCGCGTGCGTTCCCCCTGTGCGACCTCGGCCAGCGAGGTGGCAATAACGCCAAGGCAAAACGCCGCGACCAGGTGAGCGTCCACGGCAAGGCCCATGGCGGCCGCAATACAGCACGCCAGAATGATCGATTTGTCGAAAAGCCTGTTCATACGGGTATTGTACGCGAAGCAGCACGTGGTGGAGGGGCCGCCTACGCAACCGTGACATTCCTCCCACGCGGCAAAGCGGGGACGTCGGCGGGCCGCGCGACCGAGCCCCCGCACTCGTGACAAAGCTCACTGGTGCGCGCCGTCCGCTCCTGCGATGATGCAATCGTACCGGGCCGCAAGCAACAGAAGGGCCGCCTCATGACAGATATCGTCCACGTCGAAAACCTCGTCAAGCGCTATGACGACCTTATTGCGCTCGACCACTTTAACCTCAGCATCGCCCCCGGCGAGATCTTTGGCCTGCTGGGCCCCAACGGCTCGGGCAAGACCACGTCCATCAACTGCATCCTGCAGCTGCTCGCCTACGACAAGGGCACCATCGAGCTGTTCGGCGAGCCCATGACGCCCGCCCGCTACGACCTCAAGCGCCGCATCGGTGTGGTGCCGCAGCAGGTGGCGGTGTTTGACGAGCTTACGGTGCGCGAGAACATCGACTATTTCTGCAGCCTTTACGTCAACGATCGAAAGCGTCGCCGCGCACTGGTCGACGAGGCCATCGACTTTGTCGGGCTGGGCGACTTTACCAAGTTCCGCCCCGGTAAGCTTTCGGGCGGCCTGGCGCGTCGCCTCAACATCGCCTGCGGTATCGCGCACAGGCCCGAGCTCATCTTTTTTGACGAGCCCACGGTGGCGGTCGACCCGCAGAGCCGCAACGCCATCCTGGAGGGCATCTGCCGCCTGCGCGACGAGGGCGACACGGTGGTGTATACCAGCCATTACATGGAGGAAGTCGAGCAGATTTGCAGCCGCATCATGATCATGGACGGCGGGCGCGTGCTGGCACAGGGCACCAACGACGAGCTCAAGCGCATGATCCAGATGGGCGAGCGCGTGACCGTCGAGGTCGGCACCGTCGAGGCCGCCACGGTCGAGCGCCTGCGTGCCCTCGAGCACGTGCTCAGCGTTGAGCTTTCCGGCGGCGAACTCGTCTGCACCTGCGAGGCGAGCCCGCACAACCTGGTGGACATCCTCGACACGCTGCGCGCCGCCGACGTGGCACTCGGCCGCGTGTGGAGCGAGCCGCCGACCCTCAACGACGTGTTTCTCGAGATCACCGGCCGCGAGCTGCGCGACTAGGGGGCGGCCATGTTCAACACCATCATCACCACGGTCAAGACGCTACTGCGTCGAGCGAGTACATGGGTCTGGGGCGCGATCTTTCCCATTGCGCTTTCAACGATGTTCATGTTTATGTTCGCGAACCTGAGCTCTGACGGCACGGTCGACCCGGTGCCGGTGGCCGTCGTAGCGAATGAGGCTTGGGACGCCTCGACCTTTAAGGACGTGACGGCTTCGCTTGCCAAGGAAGGCGACGATCAGCTGCTCGAGATCCACGACTACGAAGACTTGGCTGCCGCGCGCAAAGCACTCAAGGCCGGCGAGGTCTCGGGCATCTATACGGTCGACGCTGCGGGCACGCCCAAGCTCACGCTGCTATCGAGTTACGACGGCTCGCGTGCGTCGACGGTGCTCACCGACCGCAGCATCCTTGAAACGGTGGCAAGCTCGTATACACAAAATGCCGAGCTCATGTCCCAGATTGCCCAGGACAACCCGGCGGCGCTCGCCGACCCGGAGGCGGTTGCGCGCGCTCTATCGCTCGAGGGCGGTACCCGCCGCGTAAGCCTGACACGCACCACGCCCGATGGCACGGTCGTCTACTATTACGCGCTTTTTGGCCTGGTCGCGATGATGTCTGCGGAGTTTGCCGCCTTGAGCGTCGTCGACCTGCAGCCCAATCTGTCGGGCCTTGGCGCACGTCGCTGTGTGGGCGGTCTTTCCAAGACGGCATCGCTGACCGGCATCTTTGTCGGCTCGTGGCTGGTCTCCTTTGCCTCGATGACGATCGCGATCGGCTACGTGCGCCTGGTCGTGGGCGTCGACTTTGGCGGGCGCGAGGGGCTGTGTCTGGTGGGTGGCGCCGCTTTCGCGCTTGCCGCCACGGGCTTGGGCCTTTTTGTGGGCACGCTTCCCGTTAAGGGCGCCAAGGCGTCCAAGTCCGGCATCCTCACGGGCTTTGCTACCACGTGCGCCCTGTTCGCCGGCCTCTACGGCGAGCCGGCGATGGCGCTTGCCGACGACGTCGCCCGCGCCTGCCCGGCCGAGTGCTGGCTCAACCCCGTCAAGCTCATCTGCGACATGTTCAACCGCCTGTATTTCTTTGAGAACCTGGGCCCCTTTGTCGTTCGCGCCGGCGCGCTGGTCCTTATGGCGCTGCTGTTCGTTGCCGCCGCCACGCTGACCTTTGGAAGGAGCCGCTATGAGCACCTTTAAGACTGCGCTTCGCATGGCGCTGGCGCACCCGTTCTACCTGCTCATCTATACGGTGTTCATCTCGCTCATGGGCGTATTCATCGCGGCATCGGTGAGCTGGAACTCGTCGCAGCTCACCGAGTACGAGCCCTACGATGCCAACGTGATCGTGGTCGACCGCGACGACAGCGACCTTTCGCATGTGCTCACCAAGCACCTGGGGTCGCGCTTTGAGTTGGTCACGGGCGTCGGCGACGATACCTACGATCTTGCGGACGCGCTCTCCAAGAGCAACAGCGCCAAGGGTAGCGCCGACTGCGTGTTCTTTATCCCGGAGGGGTTTGAGAACGACCTGGTCGCGGCCGCCCGCGCGGGGGAGGCCCTGCCCAAGCTCGATGTGACCTACGGTGCCGGCACCATGGCGGCGGCGCTTTCGTCTGCTGAGGCCTCGCGCTGGATTTCGCTCGCGGGCGCTGCAGCGGCCCTAGAGCCCGCCGCCTCTAATGGTAGCGTCGCCAAGGCCGCCGAGCATGCCGCCGCCAAGCGCGCCGAGGTCCAGATTGAGCAGGTCAAGGTTGGTTCGACTGCCGCCGCCATGCTCAAGTCGTATTTCAACTTTGGCGCGTACGCGATTATCTCGTCGGTCATCGTATCGGTGGGGCTGGTGTTCTCGGGCATGAACGAGCCCGAGCGCGTGCGTCGTATGGATGCCGGCCCAATCTCCGAGCGCCGGCGTTCGCTCGCCGTGTTTGCGGCCGCCACTGTGATCACCGTCTGCATCTGGTTTGTGTCGAGCATGATGGGCGTCGTGGGCTTTGCCGGCGCGGTTGCCGAGGTCGGCGTGGGTCGTGTGTGCCTGGCGCTGGCGGCGACGTTTGCCCTGGCGTGCACGCCTCTGGCCGTTGGCTTTGCCCTTTCGAGCCTGGGTGCGCGTGAGGAGCTGCTCAACGGTGTGGGCAACCTGCTCGGCATGCTCATGACGTTTTTGGGCGGCGCCTGGATGCCGCTGTCGCTGATGGGCCCAGCCGTGCAGACCGCGGCGCATTTTGTGCCGACGTATTGGGTGAACGACGCGATTGGCAAGGCGCTCGCCGCGGACCTGACGTCCACCGTGCTGGGCGACATCGCTTGCGATCTGGGCGTCACAGTGCTCTTTGCCGCGGCCATCGCCGCCGTAGGCCTAGCCCTCGCCCACAACAAATCCCACGCCTAGACACCTACTCATTGGGGACAGACTTAAACGACCAAAAAGTATTCATTGGGGACAGACTTAAATGACTAGCCATCGGGGGCAGATAAGGAGCGTCCCCAACTGCCGGGTGGCGAAAGAGCGTCCCTTGTGACTGGTCATTTAAGAACGTCCCCAATGACTAGTCTGAAACAAATCCCCACTCTCGCCCCAAAATAGTTTGCCAAGGTTTACTATTACGTTCATAAAGTAGTACGAGGCTAACAATGGGGGATACCATGGCAACGCAGGAAGCCTACGTCCAGGTTAAGGATCTCAAAAAGCACTACGGCGACGGTGACGCGCGCCTGGCGGTACTCGATGGCATCGACGCGTCCATCAACCGCGGCGAGATCTGCGTCATGCTGGGACCCTCGGGTTCGGGCAAGTCCACGTTTCTTAACCTGATCGGCGGCCTGGAGGATGCCGACGCCGGCTCTATTCTGGTGGACGGCTGCGACCTTACCGTGCTTAAGGCCGGAGACCTGGGCGAATACCGACGCCGCGAACTGGGCTTTGTCTTTCAGTTCTACAACCTGGTGCCCGACCTCACCATCAAGGAAAACATCGAGGTCACGGCACACCTGTCCAAAAAGCCGCTCAACATTGACGACCTGCTACGCTCGCTGGGCCTCTACGAGCACCGCAACAAGTTCCCGCGCCAGGTTTCGGGTGGTCAACAGCAGCGCTGCGCCATCGGCCGCGCGCTCGTCAAAAACCCGGGTCTGCTGCTGTGCGACGAGCCCACGGGCGCGCTCGACTATAAGA
Source organism: uncultured Collinsella sp. (assembly GCA_900544865.1). Taxonomy (GTDB): domain Bacteria; phylum Actinomycetota; class Coriobacteriia; order Coriobacteriales; family Coriobacteriaceae; genus Collinsella. The sequence continues at coordinate 55,558 of UQXA01000003.1, forward strand.
CGTCCAAGGAAATCCTGCAGCTCATGGAGGATGTCAATCACGAGTACGGCTGCACCATCATCATCGTTACCCACAATGCCGCCATCGCGCGTATGGCCAATCGCGTGCTGCGCCTGCGCGACGGGCGCATCGCCGCCGACGAGCTCAACGAGTCGCCCGTCGCGGCCGCCGAGCTCGACTGGTAGGGGGGCGCCATGACACCTCTCGCAAAACGTCTCCCGCGCGAGCTGCGCCGCAATATCGGCAAGTACCTGGGCATCTTTTTGCTTATGTGCGGAAGCATCGCCCTTACATCGGGCTTTTTGCTTGCGGCCCACTCCATCGGCTGCCTTATCGACGACATGCGCGATGCGTACACGATTGAGGACGGCCGCGTGACCACCTCCTTCGAGGCTACCGACGATCAGCTCAAGGCAGCCGAGGACGCGGCCGACGACGTCGGCGGCGTCACGCTCTACAAGAATTTCTCCATCGACGCCATCATCAAAAAGACCGCCGGCGACGACGGCACCAAGCGCACGCTGCGCACCTATGCGCACCGCACCAAGGTCGATATCGCGTCCTACTGTGAGGGCAAGGAGCCCAAGACGGACGATGAGGTAGCCATCGACCGTGTCTTCGCCACCAACAACGACCTCGCCGTGGGCGATAAGGTTGAGCTTGAGGGCCGCACCTACACCATCTGCGGCATCATGACCCAGCCCGATAGCCAGGCGCTGTTCCTCAACAATTCGGACTTTACGGTGAACACCATCACCTATGGCGTGGCCGAGGTCACCGACGCCGGCTTTGCCGCGCTCGAGGATGCCGGCGGCGCGCCTGCCTACACCTACTCCTTTACCTTTACCGATCGCGACCTCCCCACCGCGGATCGCATCGATGCGGAGCAGGATATGGTCGAGGCGCTGACCGATGCCGATGCGCGCGTGGACGATCTGGTCGATGCCGATTCCAATCAGGGCATTGGCTATGCGCGCGACGACGTGGACGGCGACTCCATGATGTGGATGACGCTGCTCGACATCATCATCGTGATCATGGCGTTTGTCTTTGTGGTCCTTACCGACGCCACCATCGAGGAGGAGAGCGCCATCATCGGCACGCTGCTCGCCAGCGGCTATCGTCGACGCGAGATCGTGCTGCACTACCTTGCGCTTCCCGCCATCGTGGGCGTGGTCGCGGCGCTTTTGGGCACTGCGCTCGGCGTTGTGTTCTTTACCGAGCCCATGCGTAGCCTCTATTACGGTTCGTACAGCCTGCCGCCCTTCCAGGTGTACTGGAGCTGGGAGATCTTTGTGAAGTGCGCCGTGGTTCCCGCCGCCGCGCTTATCCTCATCACGCTGGTGGGCCTGCTTCGCAAAATGGGCAAGACGCCGTTGCAGTTCCTTCGTCACGAGGCGAGCGGCAAATCGGGCACCAAGCGCGGCTTGCAGCTGCCGGAGCGCATGGGTTTTGTTTCCCGCTTCCGCCTGCGTATCTTCCTGCGCAATCTGGGCAACTTCGCCACGCTCTTCGTGGGCATTGCATTTGCGTCGCTGCTGCTGCTCTTTGGCCTGGCGATTCTGCCCACGATGACGCACTATGCGGACAACCTCGAGACAGGCCTGGTCGCCGAGCACCAGTACACGCTCAAGGCGCCGCTGGAGCTCGAGGGTACTGCCGAGGAGCGCGAGCAGTGGTTGGCACTCGAGCGCTTGCAGTCGGTTGACGGCGCGCTGCTTTCCGCCGCTCAGGATGCCGATGACGAGCTTGACGACGCGGCCGATGCGGCGCAGGCGGCAGCCGATGCCGCGACCGCATCTCCGTCTGCCGAGAGCCTGACTGCGGCGCAGGATGCGCTTGCAAACGTCCAGGACAAGAAGGATGCGCTTTATGCGCGCCTCGATGACCTTGCCGATGCCCTCGGCTGCGACCGCGACGAGGCTATCGACCTGATCGACAAGGCCTCTAAGATCGACACTGACAACGACGACATTCACCCGGTTAACACGACCGATAACGGTGCAGACAAGATTGCGCAGACCGAGAAATATGCCGTTTACCAGCTGCAATACGGCCGCGGCGATGGTAATGGCGAAGAGACGATTTCCGTCTACGGCATCTCGCCCGATTCGCGCTATTGGAAAGACCTCAACGTTGGCGATGGGCGCGTCGTCTTTGGCGGCGGCCTGCTCGACAAGTTTGGCTGGAGCGAGGGCCAGAAGGTCACGCTCATCGACAAGTACGAGGGGGAGCATTATTCCCTTGAGTACGCGGGCAAGGACTGTGCCTGGGGCTCCAAGTCGGACATGAATATCTATATGAGTATCGACGACTTTAACGAGCTGTTCGGCAACGACGCCGCCTACTTTAACGGCTATGTGAGCGACGAGAAGCTCGACCTCGATGCTCGTTACTTTGCCGGCGACACCACGCCCGACGACATGCGGGCCGTGGGCGACCAGTTCATCGGCATGATGAGCAAAATGATCGGAATGATGATCGGGCTCGCGGTGTTTATCTTCCTGCTGTTTATGTACCTGCTGACCAAGGCGGTGATCGACCACAGCGCCCGTTCGATCAGCTACATGAAAGTCTTTGGCTATCGCGATAGCGAGATCTCGCATCTGTACATCCGCTCGATCACGCTGTGCGTGGCGGCGTCGCTCGTGCTGAGCCTGCCGGTCATTATTGGCTCGCTCACGGCCATCTTCCGCTCGATGCTGCTCGCCTACAACGGCAATATCGAGATCTACGTGCCCGCTTGGTCTACGGCTGCATGCGTCGGCATTGGCTTTGCGACCTACCTGGTCGTGGCGCTGCTACACACGCGCTCCATCAAGCGCGTGAGCCTCTCCGAGGCGCTGAAGGTCCAGGAATAGGAGGGCTCATGGCAAGATCGGCAGAGGAGCTCAAGCAGCTCTCCATCAAGGAGTTCACCGAGGCGGCAAAGGTCTACGAATCCGGCCATGCCGGCATTTACGAGATGTGCAAGGACGACTATCCGCAAATGCTCGAGGAGCTTGAGCTCGAACCGTTCGAGGACGCGCTCGACGTGGGCTGTGGAACCGGAGCCGTCCTAGAACTGCTCCACGCCCGGTACCCCAGCAAGCACTTGACTGGACTCGACCTCACACCCGGGATGATCGACGTCGCCCGGGCAAAGCAGCTCGATAACGTCAGCTTTGTCGTCGGAGACGCGGAGGCACTGCCCTTCGAGCCCCGGAGCTTCGACGCCGTGCTCTGCTCCAACAGCTTCCACCACTACCCGCATCCGGAGAGGTTTTTCGCCGAGGTGGCACGCGTCCTTCGGCCCGGCGGGCGACTGGTCCTTCGCGACTACACCTCGAACGATGTCGCGGTCTGGCTCATGAACAACATCGAGCTACCGCTGGCACGCCTCTTGGGCCATGGCGACGTGCGCATCCTCAAGCTGTCCGAGCTACGCGCGCTCGTCGAGGAATCCGGGCTCACTCCGCTCAAGCTCGAGGCACAGAAGGGATTCCGCGCGCATCTGGTCGCGCAAAAGGGCTAGCGGTCCGCGCCAGGACGCTCCGTCACGCCAGGGCACGCCGTCAACGCCGCCACACCAGGGCACGCCATCAAACCAGATTGTGGCCACGCCAGAACGCGCCGCAAAACCAAGGCGCGCCGCCACAAACGTGACGGCGCGTCCCTCTTACCAGATGCCGATGATTCGCCGGTCTGCCGGTCGGGTTGGCAAGGACTGTCCCTATATGCCGGCCTTCGGGGACGTTCCTTTCCTGCCGGCACTTGGGGACTGTCCCCAACTGCCGGGTGGCGAAAGAGTGTCCCTTGCGACTACTCATTTAAGAACGTCTCCAATGACTAGGTGCCGTACTTGACTTTAACTCTGCTTTAACTGGTACCATCCTCTATGTCTGTAACGCCATATAGACAGAGGGGATATATCTATGACCGCAACTGCACCCGCAGCACCCGCCAAGGTGTACTTCACCAACTTGCGCACGCATGCTCGCGAGAGCCAGCTCGACAAGCTCAAACGCCTTATTCGCCGCGCCGGAATTGAGCAGATCGACTTTGAGAACAAGTTCGTCGCCATCAAGATTCACTTTGGTGAGCTGGGCAACCTGAGCTTTTTGCGCCCCAACTACGCCCGCGCCGTCGCGGACGTGGTGAAGGAGCTGGGCGGCAAGCCCTTCCTCACTGACTGCAATACGCTCTATGTCGGTAGCCGCAAAAACGCGCTCGAGCACATCGACACCGCCTACCAGAACGGCTTTACCCCGTATGCCACGGGTTGCCAGATCATCATCGCCGACGGCCTCAAGGGCACCGACGAGGCGCTCGTCCCGGTCGAGGGCGGCGAGTACGTGCACGAGGCCAAGATCGGTCAGGCGCTCATGGATGCCGATATCGTGATCAGCCTCACCCACTTTAAGGGTCATGAGCAGGCCGGCTTTGGCGGCGCCATGAAGAACCTGGGTATGGGTGGCGGCAGCCGCGCCGGCAAGATGGAGCAGCATGCCGCCGGCAAGCCGAACGTCGCGACCGAGCACTGCATTGGCTGCCGTGCCTGCGAAAAGATCTGTGCACACAGCGCTATCTCGTTTGACGACACCCGCGAGCGCGAGCTTGCCAACGGCAACACCCGCACGGTCCACGTGGCCGCCATCGACCACGATCGCTGCGTGGGCTGCGGCCGCTGCATTGCGGCATGCAACCAGGACTGTATCAAGCCCGGCTATGACGCTGCGGCCGACGTGCTCAACTGCAAGATCGCCGAGTACACCAAGGCCGTCGTCGACGGCCGCCCGAGCTTCCATATTTCGCTGGCTATGGATATCAGCCCCAATTGCGACTGCCACCCCGAAAACGACACGCCTATCGTCAACGACATCGGCATGTTCGCGAGCTTCGACCCGGTCGCCATCGACCAGGCCTGCGCCGATGCCGTCATGGCGTCTGAGCCGCTGCCCAACACCGAGCTCACCGATAGCGCGGCCAAGATGGAGCACAACCACGAGCATCTGGAGGGCGAGCAGGCCAAGGATCCCTTCTGCATCACGCATCCCGACACCGACTGGCGCGTGTGCATCGCGCATGCCGAGAAGATCGGCCTGGGCACGAGCAAGTACGAGCTCATCGAGGTCAAGTAGCGTCTAGCTATTGGACAAATCAAGCGTTTTTGTAGCGCAGCGTTAGCAAAAGCCGCCCGTGAGCACAGTGCCCGCGGGCGGCTTTTTGGAAGTGCTAAGGGGTCAGATAGACTGGTAAACCGTCCTATTTGCCTAAAAATACTCGTCGAGGAAGTCGTCGACCGTATTCCAGTAGAGCTCGGGGTCAACTTGCGCACTCTTGGCGTGGGTGGCGCCATGGATAGTGAGCTTTTGCTTGACCTTGCTGGCGCACGCGTCGTAGTTTTGGTCGAGCATGCTGTACGGTACAAAGGTGTCCTGGTCGCCGTGGATAAACAGCATGGGAACCGTCGCGTGTTTGAGTTGCTCCACACTGCTCGCCTTATGAAAGTCGTAGCCCGCGCGCACGTTGCACACCAAGTTTGCTACATCGAGCAAGGGAAAGCTGGGCAGGCCGAACACGTCCTTGAGCTGCAGGGAAAACTCGTCCCAAACACTCGTATAACCGCAGTCCTCGATAATGCATTTTACGTTTGCAGGCAGAGATTCCCCCGCGACGTTCATAGCGGTTGCTGCACCCATCGATTCGCCAAAGACCAGGATGCGCGCCTGGGGGTCAGCCTGAACGATTTGCTCGATCCATGCGACGATGTCGAGGCGCTCGGGCCAGCCCATGCCGATATAGTCGCCGCCGGAGCGCTCGTGAGCGCGGGCGGCGGGTGCGAGTACGTTCATGCCGCGGTCGTGGAATCGCTTGACGTATCGGGCCATACCGATGGGCTCGTTGGTATATCCATGCAGGCAGACGGCGTAGTCGTGCGTGCTCTCCGACGCAGCAAAATACCAGGCGGCAAGCTCGGTCCCGTCGTCCGCGGTGAGGCTCCTGCTCTCGCGGTTCTCTTTAAACCATGCCCGCGCCTCGGTATCCTCGGCATCCGGCTGCTCACCTTCTTTGTCGTTCTTGCTATCCTGCATCATCTTCATGGTGTATGGCGCGCGGGGATTCAGCGCGAAGTCAAACAGATAGTTGCCGGCAAATCCGAGCAGCGCAACGACAACCACCAGTGCAACGATGCCGGCTATCTTGAGCTTTCGATAGGAACGTGCGTTTTGAGCCATGCGGTATTCTCCTATAAGATGTTAATACATCAACATTTAATGCAAGCGCATTATGGACGTTCGCCGTTGATGCGTCAACAGGCAAAGAATGGGTAAACGAAAGGTCACGTATGGTGCAAATTTCGCACGTACCTAGACGCTTTGATATAGTGTTGAGAACTCTTTACGTTGGAGGATGTAACCGGCATGTCCGATTCGAGCGACAGTTCTAAGCCGCGACCCAAGACCGCGGCCGTTCCACACTACACGGTGGGTGAGGAGATCATGAACTCCGTCACCCATGGTGTCGGCTGCCTGTTGGGTATCGCGGGCCTGGTGCTCCTGATCGTATTCGCCGCCCTGCGCGGCGGAGGCCCGGCCCACATGGCCGCGGCAATTGTCTATGGCGTCAGCATTATCCTCGAATACCTAGCCTCCACGCTCTACCACGCGATTCAGCCCGCGCGCGCCAAGCGCGTGTTTCGCATCATCGATCACAGCTGCATCTACCTGCTCATAGCCGGCAGCTATACGCCGTTTTGCCTCATTACGCTCGCAAACGACGGCGGCGCTGTGCTGTTCTTTGCCGTATGGGCCATCGCCATCATCGGCATCGCCCTCGAGTGCTTCCTGCGCGAGCGCCAGCCGCATTGGGTAAGCGGCCTGGTCTATCTGCTGATGGGCTGGCTCGTTGTCTTTAAGCTGCCCGAACTTGTGGCGCTGCTCAACCCCGTGGCACTTGCCCTGCTCGCCGTCGGCGGCGTGTGCTACACCGCGGGCGTGCCGTTCTATATCGCCAAAAACGTGCGCTATCTGCACAGCGTGTTTCACCTGTGGGTGCTCGCCGGCAGCATCTTCCAGTTCATGGCGGTGATCCTCTTCGTAATCTAGCGACCGCGCCCACGGCCCCGCTCTCGCGGGCGACCGGCGCAATTGCCGTATCCGCCATCAACGTTTTACCCTAACGTCCCGAATCTTGGAGGTTCGAGAAACTCCCGATGGACATAACCATCTCCCTTATTACCACGCTCGTCCTTACGCTTATCAACGGCTACTTCTCCATGTCCGAGATGGCTCTCACCACGGCCAAGCGCGCCGTGTTGGAGCACGATGCCGAGGAGGGCGATAAGCGTGCCGAGCATGCCGTCCAGCTCGCCGCCGACTCCGATCAGCTGTTGGCCACCATCCAGGTCGCCATCACGCTCGTGGGCTTCGCCTCGTCTGCCGTCGCCTCGACGAGCCTGTCCGATCCGCTTGCCACGTGGCTCATGAGCTTTGGCATCGCGCCGCTCTCCGCCATCGCGCGCGGCCTGGCGCCGGTCATCATCACCGTCGCGGTCGCCTTCGTGTCCATCGTGATCGGCGAGCTCGTCCCCAAGCGCATCGGCCTGGCCAATGCCGAGGGCGTGTCCAAGCAGGTCGTGGGCCCGCTTTCCGTGTTCCAGAAGATTGCTCGCCCGCTCGTGTGGCTGACTGGCGCTTGCTCCGATGGCCTGGCCCGCATCCTGCGCATCAAGAGCGCCGACGACCGCCAGAACGTCTCGGAAGAAGAGATCAAGTACATGGTCTCGGAGCAGGACGACCTGCTCGACGAGGAAAAGCGCATGATCCACGAGATCTTCGACCTGGGCGACACCGTTGCCCGCGAGGTCATGGTGCCGCGCGTGGACACCACCATGTGCGAGGACGACGAGACGGTCGCCGACGTGTTGTCCACCATGCGCCAGACCGGCTTCAGCCGCATCCCCGTCTATCACGAGGATCCCGACAACGTCGCCGGCATTGCGCACATCAAGGACCTGATCCAACCCGCGCTCGACGGCAAGGGTGACCAGCCCATCGCCGGCTTTTTGCGCGACGCCACCTTTGTGCCCGACACCAAGGACATCCTGCCGCTACTGTCCGAGATGCAGACCTCGCACGACCAGATCGTGGTGGTCGTGGACGAGTACGGCGGCACGGCCGGCATTATCACCATCGAGGATATCGTCGAGGAGATCGTCGGCGAGATCGAGGACGAGTTCGACCCCGACAACAAGTATCTCACGCGCCTTTCGCGCCGCGAGTGGCTCGTTGATGGGCGTTTTTCGTGCGATGACGCGATTGAGCTTGGTTGGCCGCTTGAGGAAAGCGATGATTATGAGACCATCGCCGGCTGGATTTTGGAGCTTTGTGACTCGGTGCCCGACATCGGAGAGGTGTTTGAGGTCGCGGGGTACAAGTTCAAGGTGCAGTCGATGCGTGGCCAGCGCATCTCGCTCATTCGCGTGATTGCTCCGGCCGAAACCGATAAGAAGGATTCCGAGTCTTCGGTAGACGAGCCGACGACGTCGGGTGCGGGTTCCGCGAATCCGCACGACGGCGACGAGTAGGACAAGGAAGAGTAGGGGAGAGTTATGGCAGGCCTGTTCAACATCCTTAAGGTCACCGTCAGCGAGGACAAGATCTGCGCGCATGTGCTGGTGAACCCCGGCATGCCGCTCATGACCTCGGAGGATATCGAGGCCACGGCGCGCGTGTACTACCTGGTGCCGGCGATTGCCAAGCACCTGTGCCTGGGCGATTCCGGCCGCGAGTTCCAGGACTGCATGGGCCAGACCGAGCTCTGCCACTTGCTGGAGCACGTGACGGTTGAGCTCATGAACGAGACCGGTCTTGCCGGTAGCATCTCGTGCGGCCGCACGCGCGTAAGCGAGCACGACGAGCGCGTCTTTGAGGTTGAGCTTTCGTGCCCCGACGACGCGCTGGCCATCGGCGCGCTGTCTTCGGCCACCTTTATGATGGACTGGGCCTATCTGCACGCCGACCAGCCTGCCCCTGACGTGGAAGGCACGGTCGCGGGCCTGCGCAACCTGGTACTGGGCATGCGCGCCGAGGCCGAGGGCAAGGATCCTCACGAGGCCGTCGCCGCTGCGAACGGCGAAGATGCTGCCGAGGACGAGGGCGCTGACGAGGGCGCTGACGAGGGCGATGCGCCGGTCGACGCCGAGCCCGTTTCCGATGCGACCGCCGAGCCCGTTCCCACCGAGCCCCAGGGTGTCCCCAACTTTGACGACGAGCCCCAGGTGGCGATTGATACCGAGGGCGCGGTTGCCGAGAACCACGAGGCCTCCGCTGCCGTCTTTGGCGGTGCGGCGACGGTTCCGGCAGGACCTGCGCATGAGGGCGGTCTGCCGCTCGTGGACGGCGCCGGCGAGGACCCGGGTGCCACGGTGGCCATGCCGGCTATGCCCCAGGAGTAGGCCTAGGCGTTTATCACCATCACATACCTGCGCCTTTGCCGTACGCAGATGAGCGGAGCGGCAAGTGATGCGCTGCGGGTATAATGGACAGCATTCAAACGGTGGGCACCGACGTGCCCGCAGGAGAGGAATGATCATGGGTAAGACTTTCAGCTTTGTCTCCGGCGCACTTTTTGGTGCCGCTGCCGGCGCTATTGTCGGCGTTGCTCTGGCCCCGCGCTCGGGCGCCGAGACCCGCGCCATGGCTGCCGATATCGCCAACGACGCCTGGGACAATATGCGCGACACCTACGAGCACAGCGCCGAGGAGGCCCGTGCTGCGGTGAATGACTTTGGCCCGATGGTCGACGCCAAGACCGACGACCTGCGCGCCAAGGTCGACCTGGCCCGCGAGCGCATGGACCAGCTGCGCGAGCAGCTCAACGACGCCATTTCGGGCGGCAACGTGACGCCTGCCGCCGACGTCGTGGTCGAGAACGCCGTCGAGGCTGATACCGAGGCTGCGGAGCCCTCGACCGAGGCATAATGCGCGCCGGGGATTTTGTCGGCGCCAAGATCTATCGCAAGCCTACCGAGGACAAGCGCACCAAAAAGGACGGCACACCGCGCAGCCCTAAAAAGCTCGGAAAGATTCACTTTCCGGTCTTTACCCCGGGCGGTACGCGCGTGGTCGGCTTTATGGTCCGCCAGTCCGATATCGCGGGCATGATCGAGCGTCCCGATCGGTTCGTAGCGCTCGACGCCATTGGTGTCTACGAGGGCGCCATTGCGGTCGATGACGTCAAGGACACGTACGATGCCGCCGCCGCCAAGCGCCTCGACATCAACCTGGACGATTGCATCATCTGGGTCGGTATGGACGTGCGCACGGAATCGGGCGACGTCGTGGGCTATTGCTCGGACGTTGAGTTCAAGCCACGCTCGGGCATCGTGCAGGCATTCTATGTGACCGCTGGTGCTGCTTCGAGTGTTTTGGTCGGTGACACGCAGATGCCGCCGACGATGCTGCGCGGCTATGCGGACGGCGCGATGATTGTTTCGGACGAGGTCAAGTCGCTCGGGTATTCGGGCGGTGCGGCTGCCAAGGCCGCCGAGGCCAGCGTCGTGGTGGGCGACAAGGTCAAAAAGGGCGCCAAGGTGCTCGACGACAAGGGATCGGTTGCCGTGGACAAGGGCAGCCGCGCACTGGGCAAGCAGCTCGGCAAGACGCGCGGCATGTTCAAGGCCTTTAAGGACGAATACCAAAAGGCGAGCGGAGGCTCGTCAAAAGCTACAAAATAGCGACGTACCAAATGATGGGAGGCAAGCCGGAGACCTGTTGCTCCGGCTTGCTGTGTTTATGGGGGAGGGCACATGCGCCAAAACGGATCCAACTTAAACGGGCGTTCGGGTGCGCGTCCGACGGCGCGCCGCGACCTGGGGCAGCTGCCTAGCGGTCAGCGCAAACGTCACCGTAAGCCCGGCGCGATGTATCTCAACCATAGCCGCGGCTTTAGCGATCGCAGCGCGCGCATCGGCAACAGCCGCACACCCCGTCGTTCGTCTCGCCTGCCCTATGCACTCATCGCCGTGGGTTGCGCGCTCGTGCTGTTTATCGCTGCCGTCGTGGGCTACGTCAACCGCAGCGTGGACGTGGAGCTCAACGGCCAGAAGACCGCGGTGCGCGTGGGCTCTACGCTGCAGAATCTCATCGACGAACAGGATTTGACTGACACCTACGACGCAGGCGACCTGCTGGCCGTCGATGACAGTGTGCTCAAGCGCCATGGAGGCGAAAAGCTGTCGGTGAAGGTCGACGGCAAGCGCGTGAAGCAGGGCAAATGGGATAGCCGCGAACTCGAGGGTGGCGAGAAGGTGACGGTCAAGAATGGCCGTAACACCTACGAGAAACACGAGGTTCAGGCTACGGTTATCGAGCCCAAGCTCAAGGTCGAGGGCACGGGCGCTATCGAGTATGTGCAGACGTGGGGTGTCCAGGGCCGCTCCGAGGTGTGGGTTGGTGAGCAGTCGGGCAAGACGCAGGATCGCGGCGAGGTTGTGCCCGCCACCGATTGCGTTGTTGCGTGCGCCAGCGTGGCGCCCAAGGGCAACAAAAAGTACGTGGCGCTGACGTTTGACGAGGGTCCGAGCGGCGCCACCAAACAGATCTTGCAGGTGCTCAAGGAAAAGGGCGTCACCGCGACGTTCTTCCTTTCGGGCGATGCGGTCGAGGCCTCGCCTGCCATGGCCAAGGCGATTGTCGATGCCGGGTGCGAGATCGGATCCAACAGCTACAGCGACGATTCGCTCAAGGGTCAGAAACGTGAGGCGGTGCGCGAGCAGATTACGAAAGGCACCGATGCGATTAAGTCGGCGACCGGCGTGAAGACGATGCTGCTGCGTGCTCCCTACGCTGCCTTTGACGAGCAAAACTGGATTGATGCGATGGACCTGGTCTCCGCCGTGGTCTCGTGGAATATCGACTCGGGCGACTGGCTGCTCAACGGTGCCGACGAGCAGGTCTCGACGGTGCTCGATTCGGTGACGCCGGGCAATATCGTGCTGCTCACCGATAGAGACGAATGCGCTGAGCAGACACTCGAGGCGCTGCCACAGATTATCGACGGCCTTGTCGCCGACGGCTACAAGATCGTGACGCTCAGCGACCTGGTCAAGACGGACACGTCGCTGAGCAAAAAGCTCACCTCGTTGACGAAGGCCACCATGCCCAAGGACGCCGTGTTCCCCCAACTTGCCGAGGACGACGACACCACAGAGTAGTCATTGGGTAGTCGTTTAAGAACGTCCCCAACGGCTATGTCACGGATGCGTCAGCGTTTGGTATGCCTGCAATGTGCAGCGCATAAATTCGATGCCGCAGGGCGATGCTGATGCTATAGTTACTGCGGTTAATGAGGGTCAAGAGAAAGGTTACAGGTGAAATCCAAACCTCGACCATACAGTCGATGACCCCATGCAGGTGCTTTTTGCGCATGCACGGGGTGTAAGCGTCGAGCGGCGTGCCGCCCGCGCATGCGTATACATATCCAGAAGCCCCCGGACGCCGCACGCGCGGCCGCGTTCGGAGGAATAATGATGGGGAGCACCATTGAATTATCTGAGTGAGATGCTCAAATTGCCGGTCTTGGACGTCGACGGCGAAAAGCTCGGCGTGGTCAACGATTTTGGCATTGCTACCGGCGAAGTTTTTCCGCACGTGACGTCGCTCGCGTTCCGCGGCCCCGGCAAGACGCCGTTTATGATCAGCTGGCGCAAATGGGTCGATCGTATCGACGAGACGGGTGTACACCTTAAGACGTCGGCCACCGAAATCCGTTTTTCGTACCTGCAGCCGACCGAACTCTTGCTTGCCCGTGACGTGCTCAACAAGCAGATCGTCGACACGCAGGGCATGAAGGTCGTGCGTGTAAACGACATCAAGTTTTCCATGTCGGGCGAAAATCAGCTGCGTCTGCTGGGCGCCGAGGTCGGTGCCCGCGGTCTGCTACGCGCCATCAGCCCCGCGCTCGAGCATATCGTCGAAGGCTTTATGAAGCACCTGGGCAAGCCGCTCAGTGAGGACATCATCGCTTGGTCCTACATGGACCTGCTCGACCGCTCGACCAAGAACATTCAACTCTCGGTGTCGCACAAGACGCTTGGCGAGCTGCATCCTGCCGACATCGCCGACATTATCGAGCAGCTCGACCCGCGCCTACGTGCGCAGGTGTTTGCGCAGCTCGATACTGCCCAGGCCGCCGAGGCCATCTCGGAGTTCGATGACGACGAGCTTATGACCGAGATGCTCGAGGGCCTGTCCGACACGGACGCATCGTCGATGCTGGCCATGATGGACCCGGACGATGCAGCTGACCTGATCGACGAGCTCGATTACGAGAAGGCCGAGAAGCTCCTGCGCCTGATGGGCGTCAAGGAGGAGAAGGCGATTCGTAACCTGCTGGGGTATGAGGACAACACCGCCGGCCGCATCATGACCTCGGAGTTTGTCTCCCTGCCCGCCACGGCAACGGTCGGTGACGCCATCGAGGCGATTCGCGAGCTCGACGAGGACTTCGAGAGCGTCTACTACGTCTATACCGAGGATCCGAGCGGCATGCTGACGGGCGTGCTTTCGCTGCGCACGCTGATCGTGGCCGACCGCGACGCCACGCTGGGCCAGCTCGCCTATCGCGATCTGGTCTACGTGTCACCCGACGAGGACCAGGAAGACGTGACGGACGAGATGACCAAGTACGACCTGGTTGCCATCCCTGTCTGCGACGAGAACCGTCATATCCTGGGCATCGTGACCTTCGACGACGCCATGGACGTTATTGCCGAGGAGCATCAGGAGGACCTGCAGATCGCCGGTGTCGGCTCGGGCGATAGCGCGTCGGACGACTCGACGAACGTGCTCAGCTGGTTTGTGCATCGCCAGTACTGGGTTGTCGTGTGGGGCATTGCCTCGTGCATCATGGCAACGGTGCTGGGGACGGCGCTCGGCTCCGCGCATCTGGTGGTGTTCCCCATGTGCGCCATGCCGCTCGTGCTGCTTGCTGCCTCGCGCATGGTGTCGTTCGTCAAGAACTACTTCTTGGAGTATGACGGTCACGACGACGAGCCCAAGCCGTATCTGGGGTTCTTCTTCCAGAGCACGGGCATGGGCCTGATTCTGTCACTCGTGACCTACCTGTGCGCCCAGCTGGTGCGCACCGCCGCGTTCCCCGATGCGCCCATGTTTGAGGAGCAACTCTTTACCGGGTCCTTTAATATCGCTGCCATCATTTGCCTGGTTGGCAACATGAGCGCCGTGATTTACCTGATGGTGCTGTTCTGGCGTGACGAGCATGACCTCAACACGTCGGGCACCGCCATGAACGTTATTGCCGTCATGATCTCGTGCGTAGCGTACTGCGCCGCTGCGGTGCTGCTCACCATGTCGGTCATTGGTTAGGTGGTCGCGTGCAAAATACCAAGCAAAAGTCGGGCACCAAGCAAAAGTTGACCATCGCGGCCATCTTTGGCGCTATGGGTCCCGGTCTGCTGGCGGCGCTTTCGGGCAATGACGCCGGCGGCATTGCAACGTATTCCAGCGCGGGCGCCAGCTATGGCTACAAGATGCTCTGGATGCTTCCCGTCATGACTGTGCTGCTCATCGTGACGCAGGAGACCGCGGCGCGCTGCGGCTGCGTCACGGGCAAGGGCCTGGCATCGCTCATTCGCGAGCGCTTTGGCGTGCGCAAGAGTGTACTTGCTATGGCGGCGCTGTTGATCGCCAACACAGCCGTGACCATTTCGGAGTTTGCGGGTATTGCGAGCGGCCTTGCCCTCTTTGGCGTGCCGGCGAGCATCTCGGTGCCGTTGGTGGCGCTGCTGGTGTGGATGCTTACCATGTCGGGTAGTTTCCAGCGCATCGAGAAGATTCTGCTGCTGGTGAGCTGCGTGTTCGTGACCTATATTGTCGCCGCGTTCATGGCTGGCCCCAACTGGGGTGAGGTCGCGGTCGACCTGGTCGTGCCTAACATTCAAAATGACCCCAGCTACGTGTCGCTCGTGGTCGCAACGATCGGTACCACCATCGCGCCGTGGATGATTTTCTTGGCGCAGAACAACGTGGTCGATAAGAACGCGGGCGAGGACGATATCGTGCTGCAGCGCATCGATACTGTGAGCGGCTCGCTTGCCGCCGATATCATTGCCGGCTTTATTATCATCACGACCGGTACGGTGTTGTTCCCGGCGGGTATTCAGATTAGCGATGCCGCCGATGCTGCCCGCGCGTTGGAGCCTATTGCGGGTCAGTGGTCCACGGTACTGTTTGCCTCGGGCCTGGTCGCGGCGAGCTTCTTGGCTGCCTGTGTGCTGCCGGGCGTTACGTCGAGCGCTATCTGCGAGGCATTTGGCTGGGAGCGCGGTGCCGACCGCAGCTGGGACGAGGCTCCGGTCTATCGCGGCATCATTACGGCCATCATCGGTATCTCTGCCGTGCTGGTGCTTATGCCCGGCGTCGATCTGTTCCAGATTATGATGACCTCGCAGGTCATCAATGGCGTGCTACTGCCCGTGGTTCTGGTGTTCCAGGTGGTTATTGCCGCTGACCGTCACATTATGGGTGCCAACCGCAACGGCCGCGTGTGGAATGTGCTCACTTGGGCGACTATCGGTGTGATTACGGTGCTCACGGTCGTCATGTTTGTTCTGCAGGCGATGGGCTACAGCGCTTAACGCCCACTTTTGCTTCCGAACAGGCCGCAGCGATGGGCTGCGGCCTGTTTTTTGTCTGCTATAGGGTGTTAGTTATATAGCAATGGACAAAAAATGCCAAATATGAGTACTGTTGCTAAGTGAATAGCATTTACATCCTAAAAGATAATGAACATAGCCTTTAGTATGTTCATTAAAATTGGCTCCAATACGCCTTAAACCAGTCAGGTTGGCTGCTTTAGGGGGTTGTAGGGGTCGCTCGGACGTCATTTTGGGTGGTTTTGCCTGCTACTAAAATGGTAACAGTACTCATATTTGCCCTTTTTTGCCCACAGACCTTTGAGGGTGCGGCGAAAAGGGCTTGTTTTGATTGTTTGGGGCAGGCACGAGGCGCGGAAACGATGTCTGGAGCGACGGAGCGGCCTGGAATTCATCCGTAGAGGTCTTCATTGGCTGCGCCAGGAGTGTCCCTAACTGCCGGAGGGGGTGTCTGCCGTGGCAGACACCCCCTCCGGATGTGGGAAGTTTGCGCTGCAGGTTACTTGTCGGTGCCCAGCTTGTGCGGCTTGAGAGCGAGCGCATTGACGAGTGCGTCGGTGGCAGACTTGACGGCTGCCGGCTGCGGATCGTTGACGTGATCCTCGGGGTGTACGGGCAGGTCCTTCTTGACGGCATCGTGGATCAAGTTGAGGTACTCAGTCACGCCAGTGGTCGATAGGTGCGTGCCATCGCCATCGAACAGGTCGTTGCGGTTGGCACTGTATCCGTACCAATCGATAACGCGCACGTTCTTGTAGCGCGTAGCGGCGTTGGCGATGGCCTGGTTGGTAGAGCCAACCCACGGCTGCGGGCTGCGCGTGTTCACAAACACCACAATACGCTTATCTCCTGCATCGGCCATGATGGCGTCGATCTGGTCGTCGGTTACCAAGCCGTTGGTGCCCAGGGCAAAGACCACGATCTTGCCGGCAAGGTTCTGCTGGATATAGCCCTCAAATGTCGCGCGCCCCGCATCAAACTGGCGGCCCTTTTCGGCATCGATATGGCTGTGCGGGAACACGCCGTCAAAGGTGTCTACGGCACGCAGCGACACGGAGTCGCCGATCATAAGCAGATCGTAGGAGCCATCGGGGAAGCCGTCGTTGTCCTTGTCGGTGTCGTCGGCCGCCTGCTGGTCGGTGGGCGCGGTGTTCTTGGCTTCCTTGTTCAGAACTTCGGCGCCCTCGCCGCTCAGCGCAGACGTCTCGGGCACAAAGATCAGGCCGCCCAGTGCAACGACCAACACGACAGCGCAGGCTGCGCAGACAGGGATGTGCGTGCGTGCCCAGTTGGCGGGCGTGGTGGTGCCATCGCGGAATTCGGCGACGGTGCGCCCAAAGGCGCCCTTCCTAAACGGAGTCTCGATAAAGCGATAGCAGCACTCTGCCACGGCGACCACCAACAACACCTGCAAAATGTACTGCCACCACGGCGTATCGTTGATGTTGGCGACCGGGTTCATGAGGAGCAGCAGCGGATAGTGCCACAGGTAGATGCTGTAGGAGCGCTTGCCAACCCACACGAGTGGCTCGGCGGACAGCGCGCGGGCAACCATTCCCTGGGGCTGCACGCAGGCCGCGATGACCATGAGCGTGAGGATCGAGCACAGCAGCGTGCCTCCGCGATACTGGAAGGCGGTGTAGCCGTTGGTGAGCGCGACCATGGCGGCAAGGCCAACCAGACCCACGACGCCCAACACATCGATGGATGCGGGCGAGGACCAAAAACGCACGAGGGCGCTCGGCTGTGCCGGGGCGGTCTCGGCTGCTTCGTCGGCCTTCTCGCCAGGTTTGCCCTCGGCGTTCTTGCCGTGCTTGGCGGCGCCAGTCAGGCGATTGAGCCCCAAACGATGAGCGAGACGCACCGGCGCCAGGTCGCGATCGGGGATAAAGGCCATCCAGGCACCCAGCAGCAGCGAGAACACGCGGGTGTCGGTGCCGTAGTACACGCGGCTGGGGTCGGCGGCAGGGTTGTAAAGCACCATCATGGCGAGGGCAGATACCGCGGCAAGGCCCAGAACCACGCGGCGCGTGTTGGGTTTGCTCACATGCATGGATACCATGGCAAACAGCAGCGGCGGCCAAATCAGGTAGAACTGTTCCTCGATGGCAAGCGACCAAAAGTGCGTGAGCGGCGAGGGGTCGCCCAGAGCATTGAAGTACGAGACGTTTTGGGCAATCTGCCACCAGTTGTTAAAGAACAGCAGTGACGGCAGAATGTCGGGGCGCATCTTGGTGAGCATCACGTGGTTGAAGACGGTGCACAGCGCACAGGTCACCACCACGACGGTTACCACGGCGGGGACCAGGCGACGGATGCGGCGGATCCAGAAGCTCTTGAGGTCGATGCGGCCGGTCTTAGCGACTTCGTTGAGTAGCAGGCGTGTGATCAGATAGCCCGAAAGCACAAAGAAGATCGTGACGCCGAGCAGACCGCCCTGCGCCCACGTGAGGTTGAGGTGATAGAGCACCACCGCGACGACGGCGAGCGTGCGCAGGCCGTCAAGGGCAGGGATGTAGCGGGACTTGGGGCGAGCAGGCGTCTGCTCCGCGGCGGGAGTGTTGGCGCGGCCCGCGTTGTTGGCAGAAGCGCGATGGGGCTCGTGGTGCGTCGCGGCTCGTTGGCACGGCGTTCGCTCTTCACGCGTTCGTGCGGCGCCGGCTCGTTGCCCGTGCGGCGTCGACCGCGCGAGCCCGATTGCGAGAATTGTTCCATAAAACATCATCCAATGACGAGAATAATCAGCACGTATTCATTGTAGCTGCCTGCTCCTGTGAATGCTTGCTGCTGGCGCAACCTCAAGGGTGCGTTCACATCAAAGTGAACTAAAGTTATAGAGGTGCGAAGGCGCGCAATCGACGGTCGACGGTGGGTGCAAAGCCCGCAGATGAGGAGGTTTCCATGGCAGATCGCGGCATCGTTGCGGTGTTCGGCAGCATGAACATGGACCTTTCGGTGGCGTGCGAGCGCATACCGCGTGCGGGCGAGACCGTCGGCGGCAGCGGGTTTATCACCAACGCCGGCGGCAAGGGCGCCAATCAGGCCGTAGCTGCCGCGCGTATGGGCGCTTGCACGCACATGATCGGCGCGGTCGGTCGCGACGCGTTCGGCGCGTCGCTCGTGGCGGGGCTCCAAGACGCCGGCGTGGACTGTGACTTTGTAGTGCATCGCGATGATGTGGAGACGGGAACGGCGACCATCATTCGCTGCGAGGGAGACAACCGCATCGTGCTGTCGCCGGGCGCCAACCATGCGCTTGCGGGCGAGGACGTTGCCCGCGCGCTGAGGCGTCTGGTGGCCGATGAACTCGATAGTGACGCCAGCGAGATTGCCCCGGCTGCCGGAAGCGTCTTTATCGCCCAGGGCGAATGTGACCTTGCGGCGACGGCCGAGGCGCTTGTTTGCGCTCACGAGCTGGGGTTCTATACGGTCTTTAATCCAGCGCCTGCCTGTGAGCTGCCTGCGGAGGCCTGGCCTGCGGTCGACCTGGTCTGTCCCAACGAGACCGAGTGCCAGGTGCTGACGGGTATCCTGCCCAAGGACGATGAGAGCTGCGTCGCCGCGCTCAAAGCCCTGCTTGCCAAGGGCGCCGGCGCCGCGGTCATCACGCTGGGCGGCGCCGGCTCAGTTACGCTCGGCGATGGCGGTGAGCTGCTGCGCATGCCGGCACTTTCGAGCACGGTAGTCGATACCACGGCCGCCGGCGATACGTTTATCGGCGCGTTGGCGGCGACTCGCCTAGAGGGCCTGCCGCTCTTTGAGTGCATGGCCGCGGGTGCTCGCGCCTCGGCAGTGACGGTGTCGCGCCTGGGCGCTCAGCAATCGATTCCCACGCGCGCCGAAGTTGAACATTGGTTTGGTTAAACGATAAAGACGGAGAAGCGGAGTAGAACAATGGCAATCAAGAAGCTGATCCTTGATCTGGATATGGGTGTGGACGATGCGATGGCGCTTGCCTATGCCATCGCGAGCCCCGAGGTTGAGCTCGTGGGCATCACCACGTGCTTTGGCAACGTGCGCGTCGAGCAATCGGCGCACAATTGCCTGGCGGTGCTCGATCTGCTGGGTCGCCCCGAGGTTCCGGTGTACCTGGGTGCCGACCGTCCTCTGCAGGCGACTGAGCCCTATACGCCGCCGGCGTCCACCGCGCTCATTCACGGCAAGAACGGCATCGGCGGCGCGAGCGTGCCCGCGTCGCCCTACGAGCCGGTGGGGGCGACCTCGGCCGACGGCAACGCTGCGGTCGATTATCTGATCGATGCCGCGCGCACCTATGGTCCCGATCTGGTCTACGTAGCGACTGGCCCGCTCTCCAACCTGGCGCTCGCCCTGGAGCGCGATGCGGCGGCGATGATGTCCATCGGCCTCGTGGTCGTGATGGGCGGCGCCCTTACCGTGCCCGGCAACGTGAGCGCGGGCGCCGAGGCCAATATGGCGAGCGACCCCGAGGCAGCCGACGCGGTGCTGCGCTCGGGCCGTAAGCTCACCGTGGTGGGTCTGGACGTGACGCATCGCGTGGTGCTCACACGCCGCGACATTGCCGGCTGGACGGGCTCGGGCACCATGGCGGGCTGCGCATTTGCGAGCATGGTCGAGCACTACATTGGCTCGTACGAGATGAACGCACCCTACCTGGGTGGTTGTGCGCTGCACGATCCGCTGGCCGTTGCCGTGGCGATCGACCCCACGCTCGTAGGTGCGCTCGGCTGCAACCTGCGTGTTGATCTGCTGGGCGAGTACCGCGGTCGCACCATCTGCGATGAGCGCCGCCTGTCCGATCCGGACAAGAGCGCGCTTGTGGCACTGACCGTGGATGCTCCGCGCTTCCTGTCCGAGTTCAAGACGCGTATGGCCCGTGTCCTTGGCTAAGTTGTCTTTTTGGGACGGGGCTTTTTTGACTGGTATGATTGGTGCGACCATTCGAACCAGCTAAAAGAGCCCGTCCCAAATTGACTACCGAGAGGATCTGCCATGGAGCGCATCGCCAGCTTTTCCGTTGATCATCTGTTGCTTGAGCCCGGCGTGTATGTGAGCCGCATCGACCGCGATCCGGCGACCGGTGCTGCTGTCACCACCTTTGACCTGCGCCTGACCACGCCCAACAAGGAGCCGGTCATGAACACGGCCGAGTGCCACACCATCGAGCACCTGGGCGCGACGTTCCTTCGCAATCATGCCGAGTGGTCGGGCCGCATTGTCTACTTTGGCCCCATGGGCTGCCGCACGGGCTTTTACCTGGTCGTGTTTGGCGAGGTGACGAGCGAGGAGATCCTGCCGCTCGTGCGTGAGCTGTTCGAGTTTGTCGCCGACTTTGAGGGTGATGTCCCCGGTGCCGCTCCCGAGGAGTGCGGTAACTACCTGGACCAGAACCTTCCCATGGCTAACTGGCTCGCGCGCCGTTACCTCGACCGCGACCTGGCCGATATCGACGAGAAGCACCTGCACTATCAGCAGGCATAAGGGCTTTATCGCCCAAAACGCGCGCATTGGGCGCCTTCGCTTATGCGGGGCGCCTTTTTGTTGATTGGTCGGGACGAGCGTTCAAAATCGCTCATGTTTGTTCTAGAATGTTCGTATAGTCACATTTACGAACAGGAGTGAACATGCATATCTGCTCTGTCAACGATCCCGAGTTCAAATCCTATGGCAACGTTTGGAATAACGTTCCGTCCGAGCTCACGTCGCCCGTGCTCGAGGCGCTTTCTGCCACGTCCATTCCCGAGGGCAGCAAGTACGTAGCAAGTGCGCCGGAGCTCGAGGGCGTCAAGGATGCCGATAAACTGGGCTTTCTCATGTTTGGCGGCCGACCCTTCCAGCTGGGCTGGTGCAATGGCCACAACACGCAGCTCAACTGCCTGGAGTATCACCGCGCCAGCGAGTTCAACCTGGGCGCGCGCGACTTTATCCTGCTCGTGGCGCATCGCTGGGAGATCGAGGACGGTAAGCTCGACACCGCGTGCGTCAAGGCGTTCCGCGTGCCGGCGGGTACGGTCGTCGAAGTCTTCAACACCACGCTCCACTACACGCCCTGCATGGTCGATGACGGCGGCTTCCAGGTGATGGTGGCGCTGCCGGCGGGCACCAACGGCCCGCGCCCCGAGGCTGCATCCGACATGCCTGCTGCCGGCGACAGCTACTGCTACTGGAAGGCCGACAAGTGGGTCCTCTGCCACGCCGACAGCCCCAAGGCAGCCGAAGGCGGCTACGTAGGCCTCATCGGCAAAAATCTCGACATCACCGTGGACTAGCGCATCGCCCCAAACCACCACAAAGGTGCCTGTCTCCTTTGCGGTGGTTTGGGGCGGGCAGATATCGGGAAGTGCCAGACGGGGGAGGCTGCCGGGCGCCTTGCCGTCTGCGGATTTTGGGACATGCGGCCCGCTTTTTCGACCCATCTGTCGGTACACTAAAAGCACTATGGGTACCCGCGAGCGACATATCGGCCACGTGGCCGCCCGATCCGCACCCGTGGCGGATCCCAGGGGCGGCAGGCTCTTCGCCATGCCGCGATTTCTTGTTGGCATAACACATCAGGTATACCGTCATCGCGTCTTTGCTATCGCCGGCGCCATCACCGCGCTGTTCCTCATGCTTTTGGCAGTCTTGCCGGCGCTGTTCGCCTTCGACCCCAAACTATCTAACGCCGTGCCCGCCTATAGCGAGGTGTCCGAAGAGGTCGTGGATGCGCTCGTCCACTCGAGCTCTCTCCCGCTGCTTGTCGCCGCAATTGTATTTTCGATCTGGGGCGTATCGGTCTATCTGCGCTGTTTGGACTATGTGTTGCGCCGCCGCCTTGTTGCCGTCGCCACCATCTGCACCCTGTGGATGATCGAAGTCATTCTCAAGTACAAGTCGTTCACGCCGTTCTATGCCACCGTGCTGTGGTACCTGTACTACGTGCCCATGACGCTCATTCCGCTGCTCTATCAGTTATGTGGTCTGCGCCTTGCGGGCCTGGAGCAACACCGTCTGGGTCGCCGCTACTGCGCTGCGCTGTGGATTGTGGCCATCCTGCTTATCGGATTTGTGCTCACCAACGATTTTCACCAGCAGGTCTTTCTCTTTGACCGCACAATCGACACCTGGAGCAACGATTACACGTACGGCTGGGGTTATTTCGCCGTCCTCGTGTGGACGGCCTTTGACTTCGTGGCCTTTTTTATCCTGGTGGGCCGGTCCTCGTCCTTTCGCATCCAGCGTTTCTCGGGCACGGCGGCGCTCGTGCTGCTGGGCGGCGCATTCTTTGCCATCTCGTATGCGTTGCGCGTGCCTTGGGCATGGAGGCTCAACTTTTCGCTCGTCTATTGTGTCCTGTGCGTGGTGGCGATGGAAATCTGTCTCGATTGTGGTGTCATTCCGTCGTATCACGACATCGCCGGCATCTTCGACACCTTGCCGCTTGACCTCAAAGTTCTAACGCGCGACCTGCAGGAAGTCTATGCCACGCCGGTGTCAAAGCCAATGCCGGTAGGCGTGCGCGAGGAGTTGCGGACCCAGGAGCACGGCCGCGCCCACGCCTTTGCCGTGGCGTCCGATCCCGATGTGATGTACCGTGCCTTTCCACTGCTGGGCGGATCGGCCCTGCTTGCCCAAGACGTGTCGGAGCTCAATGAGCTTAACCGTGAACTGGCACATCGTCGCATGGAGCTGCAGCGTCAAAACGAGCTACTCGCCGCCGACTACGACCTTAAGACGCATTTGGCAGACCAAGAGGCCGAGACCTTGCTGGTCCAAGACGTAGACCAGGCGCTTGCCCGCGCGCTCGAAGGGATGTACGACCTGCTGAGCTCGCTGCCGCCGTTGACCGATGAGGCATCTTCGCACGAACGTTACCGCATGCTGCAGTGCGCCAAGATGCTCGTTGCCTATTGCAAGCGCAAGGGGTCGCTCACGTTGGCACAGCACGGGGAGAGCGGTTTTGATCGCGACCGCATTCAGCTCATTGCCAACGAGCTCGCAAGCGACCTGCGCACCATCGATATCGATTGCGCCTCGATTATCGCCATACGGCGCCCGATGCACGCCAGTACGGTAAGCGCCCTGTACGACTGCGTGTATGACTTTGCGTTTTTTGCCTACACCACCGACCATCCGGCGCTTATGTATCACTTGGGCGACCATGACCGATGCAGTGTCGAGCTGCGCGCCACGCTTTTTTCCAACGATGATGCAGATCTTTCGCAGACGCCCGCTGCGCAAGAGCTCGAAAGCGCTCTGCAAGGGCGCAACGTGGCATACCGCCTTGAGGGCGAGCCCGGCCAGCTGCGCATGATCGTCTTGATGCCGAGGGCGGGTGAGTGACGATGGAGATTTCGCTCATCCTTCCCCAAATCGTTGCGCTCGATGTTGTCTTTGCCCTGGCTGCGTGTCTGCAGACGATCCACGTCCCGCTCATCGCATCGCGCCGCTCGTCCTATAACCGAAAGGTGATTTGCGCCTACGAGGCGAGCCTTGTGCTTCACCTGATGATTTCGGCGCTTATCCTGTTCGCGTCGTCTGGCTCGCATCTGGTGGCGCCGCTTGACGTTTGCGCCAGGGCAATGGGCGGAGCGTTGTGGCTCAATGCCGCGATTTTTGCCTATGGCGTGCTGCTTATGGTGCACTATCGTCGCCCCGTCATGCTGGTCGAGCTGCTGCTTGTTGTCGCCGTTACACCGCCGGTGGTTTTTGCCATGGGCTCGGCGTGGACCGTTGTCCCTATCGCAGAGGGAGCGTTCTTCCTGTTCCGTTCCATCGCGGCGCTCTTGATGGACATCCGTAACCGCCAGGAGGATATCACCGCATTCTCGACGATTGAAACCATCAACGTGATTCCCGTGGGCATCCTGTATCTAGACCCGAGGGGCCGTCCGCTGCTCATGAACCGCTGCATGCGTAAAAACCTGGTGGAGCTTCATATGCCAACCGATCTACGCGACATGAGCGGCACATGGAACGACCTGCGCAAACTTAGCATGCAAATGCCCGAAAGCAGTAGGAACCGTGTGCGGATTAATCTGGACCGTTTTGGTGAAGCGCGTGCGGTAGTCGAGGTCTCTCCCGCCGAGATTCGCCTGTTTGTGTGCGATCGTGTTATGGTTTCGGGCCGTTCGTTCGAGCGCATTATCGGTCTTGATGTGACAGAGTACGCGCATGCTCATGACCGCTTGGCGCAAGCCAACCACCTGCTTGAGCTTGCGGGCCAAGAGCTCCAGGCCCAGATCGAAGAAGTTAAAAAGGTTGCCGACAATGCGGCTTACCTACGTATGCGCGCCCGCGTGCACGATGTGATCGGGCAGCGCCTGTCCATTCTTCATCGCTATTTGGAGGAGGGGCGCCTGGATGACGAGTCACTCGAGCAGATTGACCCGTTGCTGCGCTCAATCGCCGCCGATTTGCGTAGTGACGGTGCCAGCGAGCCTGCAGAGCAGCTGGGCGATATCATCCATGCTTTTGGCCTGGTGAGTGTGCAGATCGATGTTGAGGGTGCGCTGCCTGAGGACGTGCGTGTCGCCGCCGCATTTTTGCAGATTATCCGTGAGGCCTCGACCAATGCCACCAAGCATGCGCAGGCGCATCGGGTCCACGTGCGTCTGTGGCAGGAGGGGGCGGATGCTGGAGCCGTCGCGCGCATGACGATTTCTAACGACGGCTCCCCAGCCCCCGTATCGTATCGCGAGGGAACGGGTATCCCTGGTATGAGGCATGTCGCACAGAATCTGGGCGGCAGCCTTGAGGTCCATGCCGCCCCACCCTTTACGCTTACGGTATCCATTCCGCTCGCCTCCAGCGCCACGGTCCAAAGGAGAAGCTCATGATCCGCGTGTTAATCGTCGAAGACCAGGCCATCCTGCGCGAAAGCCTGGCGCGCTCCGTTGGCGACCAGCCCGATATGACCGTCGTCGCCGCGATCGCCGATGCCTCCGAGGCCTTGGGTGTCGCGCTCAAGGAGCGCCCTGACATGATACTGATGGACGTGTGCACCGAACACGATTCAAACGGAGTCCGCATTGTCCATCGCGTCGATGAGTAGGGCTTCCTGCGTGTCGAAGAACTCACTGTAGTCCCTGCGCCACGCTCCTCGGAGCTTCATTGGTACACCTCCGGGGTCTTCTTATCGCGTTCGGCTTCGGAGTAGGCGAGGTAGTCGAAGGGTGGGAACCTCGCGACAACCGCGAGGGCATGAGTGTACTTGGCGTGATTCGCCCGGTAGCCGAAGGAGGAGAGCATTTCCATGACTTCGGTATCCGTGAACGTGCCGTCATCGGTCACGATGGTGAACGTGCCGTCATCGTTTTTCGTGACTGTGCGCGTGTGGATTTTAGCCAGGGCGAGGACGAGTACGGTGGCGGAATCCCCATTCGGCTCATGGTCGATGAGCGTCATCTCAGGTGTCTCGAAGAAGTTCAAGGGGATATAGTAGTAGCTGCTGAAATCCATGGTGCTCCTTTCTGCTTGCAATCTGTGATTATGTTTTACTATATCTGTCCTGTTTTGTGGACTTTTCCAGTCAGATTTCATGCTTCTTTCACAATTAGACACGCGTTTTCAGATGGTTCTGCCAGATTCGCGTCCCGTGCGACGGTGCGCTGTGCTACAGTAGCGAAAGTCCTTTCTGCCTGTTGCTTTTATCTCGGAGTGCGGGCAGGAGAAAAGGGAGCCTGTGGCTTCGGTCACATGGCTCCCTTTTCTGTTACCAGTCGGATTTTTCGCTATCCGGTTCCGCTGTCTGCTCCCAGCCATCAGCGACAGGCTCCGTTTTTACCGTTTTCTTCTTGCGTGCATCGAGACGCGCCTTGGCATCCTCCGGGGTACTTCCGTGGGCGGTGAGCATATCGCTCACCTCGTCTGCATGGCTCGCAAGGAATCGGTCGAGTGCGTCGAGGTCGAGTTCCTGCCAAGCGCAACCGACGGCGGAGAGCACACTTTCACCAGCGGAATGGGTGACCAGAGAGCGCCACTTTCGATTCCGCTCGCGAATCTTCTTTTCAAGTTCCTTTTTCTTCGCTTCGAGTTTGGCGAGTTCCGCCTTCTGTTTCTCGATACGCTCCTCGAAATCTTGAATGGTAGCCATGGTTCTTCCTTCCTACTTGACGGCATCCCTGAACAGATTGTGCCATAACGCGCGGAGGATGGTAAGATTCCGGCAGGGCACGGTGCCGGAACAGGGGCGAAGGCACCGTGCCCCGGTTTTGCGAAGAAAAAGGAAGGAATTGGGCAGATGTATTCCAAGGATACGGGGAAAGACCAGATGCTGATGACGATGGAACGTGCGCTTACAAGTGGGCAGAAGGCAGGCTTCTTCTTCCTCGGCGGCATCGTCGGGATTCTCGCCGCATCCCTGATGAACATCAACGCGCCGTACCGACCGGAGGGAACGAAGATGGCGGCACTCGGATTTGCGACGGCCTGCGTTCTAGGCACCCTTATCGCACTTGTTGGCTCCATCGCGCTCCTTGGTGCCAGATAGAGGTGGCAAGATATTGAAGGACTTCCTCAATCAGCGTCCGGCATTCTTCCAGCTGCGCCAATCCGTTCGTGTGAGATGAGAAGGGGCATCCTGCGCGGGTGCCCTTTTTTCTCTGCATTGTTATGATGGTTTTATGGCTTGCCGTGTTTGTGGTTTGATGGTCTGCTATATTTATTGTTAGTTAGCCAGAAGGGAGCAGAGGGTGGAAAATATGCCTGACAATGTGAAAGACAATCCCGTCGAAAAAAGGGAAGCCCTGCTCGCCGACCGTCTCAGGCTGCATAAGGGTTACAGGCAGCGGTTCGTGAAGAGAAGGAACAGACATGGACGGATACACGCTTTCCATCAGTCGTTGCAGTGGCGGTGACGGGGTGGAGGAGAGCTTCAAAGCGAAGATAAAGCGTCGAGAAGCTGCGCTTGATGCCTTTGCCGTTGCAGAAGCGTACTGCAAGGAAAGTTGGATGGTCTCAAGATGCGAGCGGGAGGGATTTGACGGTTTCATCATCGACCTGTGCTCCGATGCTGAGGATGAGACCATCCGTCTCGTCAGGCTTGTGCCCGACAGCGAGGATGGCATCATGGATGATGTATTCCGTCTGGAATACGGCAGTTGCGAGTATAAGGTTTAGGCACGCCATCGGCGAGTTCATCCATGCTTTTATATGCAGGATATAAGGAGTGTACGGTTCGCCTGTTTGCTGGTATGCCAGTCTGCTATATTTATAGTCAGCAAGGGGGACGGCAGTGGAGCCGCCCCATGGCAGGAAGGACGAACATGAAGGACAAGAAGCTAGAGGAAGCCGTTGACTATGTTTGTTCCTGTTGTCCCTATATCTTTAGTGACAGCGCTGAATGGGACAAGTCGAATCCGGCATTTGCGGACTGGCGCGACTCTGCTACCAAGTATTGCGACCGGTGCATGGTTCGCAAGATGACAGACTTTTACAATGCGCTAGACGAGCATGAGTTCTCAGAAGATATGCCGGAGTATCAGGCGATTGTGAACTATTAGGGCAGAGGAACCACGGGGCATCCGGGAGGGTGCCCTTTTTCTTTGCTTGTATATGCAGGATATATGGAGTGTACGGTTCACCTGCTTGCTAGTATGCCGGTCTGCTATATTTATAGTCAGCAAGGGGGACGGCAACCGAGCCGCCCCATGGCAGGAAGGAAAACCCATGAGCACGCCGTCCGTCACCATCCTCAAGAACCTCGTCCTCAACTGGGAGAGCAATCAGATGGAAGAGGAGACCATCGCCACGTTCTATCGCCACTGGGACGGTTATCCCAGCTGCCATGCCATTGATATCGCCAGCTCGCTCGTTGTGGCATCGCGAACTAAGCCGGAGCATATCGACTTTTCGGGAGCGAGCGTGGAGAGGGACATTCTCAATAACCGAAACTGGTGCCAGCATTTCCTCAAGGCGATGTGCATGGCGGATGCCGATATCGAGTTCATCGGGGAGGACAATGTGCCCTCTGCGAGCTACACCTATGTTGTCACGGGCGCTTACGATAACTTCGGCGGCAAGGTCAGCATCGGCGCAGAAGAGTATCTGAGCAGAATCAACATCAAGGTCTACGAAGGAGATGAAAACGGGAATCTCGTGTTTGAGGGCGGAGCTGCTGAATGTCTGGCATGGGCTGACGGATATTGCGGGGATTGCTAAGTCGAGTGAAGGGCATCCGGGAGGGTGCCCTTTTTCTTTGGCTTTTTGGGAGCCGCCCTGCGGGCGGCGTGAAGGCGCGGGGTCGTTGCGGGAACGGGGACTCGGGGCGGCTTTCCCACCCTTCCAACAGCCTGCGGGTCGGGCTAGGAACCTCCGGCCATTGAAAGCGCGGAAAAGCCTTCTACTTGGCGGAAACGGGGGACAGACCTGCCGGGGTTTCCAACATTCCGACAGGCTCCGGGTCAGTCTAGGAACCCTCCGCCCATCGGAATGTTGAAAACCCCTTCTTCTCGGGAAACCATAGGCCGCAGGCGCGGCAAAGCGGGGCACGCCGCAGCGGCTCGGTAGAGGGCGGGGAAAGGAGGGTCGGTGGCTCCGCGACGGGAGGTTGGCTTTTCTTGGCACCCCACGGTCTCGCAGGGACTCTCCGTGGCGCGGTCGCTTGCGCTCCCTCAGATTAGGGGCTGCTCGCCCCTAATGACCCGAGTTCCATGGAGAAGGCGTGGAGTCTCGCGTTGTGGAGTGTGCTGGTATGCCGCATAGCTATAATTACAGATAACAGCAAGGGGGACGGCACCGGAACCGTCCCAAGGCAGAAAGGACGGAGCAAATGGAAATCGAGAAGAACGATATGGTCATGGTCTATGACGGGGGCGGCACTGTTCCCCACTGCAAGTATACCGGCAGGTTCGGTGACCTTACGGCATACTGGCAGGAGATTGTCTCGGATGCGGTTTATCTGTTCCGGCTAGGGGAGAGCGAGGAGTGCGACTGGCTGGTTCTCCTCGGTCAGCCTTGGTCACCGTATTCACCGGACGGCATTCGCTAAGGAGTTGAAGGGGCATCGGGAAAGAGATGCCCCTCTTTTTCGATGCAACGTAAATAGGGAGCGTGGTAATGGATAGGTACGAGGTCATGGCAGGCAAGATGACACCCTTGACCGACGGGGCGCACCGTAAATGGGGATTCACCGGAAAGGTCGAGACAAGGAGCTATGAGCGGCTGGTCGATGCACTCATTGACTTTGTTGAGACCGGAGACGGCCTAAAAGCGCGGTTCCTCACAGGGTTTGCAGCGTGCTTGGCAGCGGATAGGAAATCTGTCGAGAATCGTGGGTTCGGGGTCGCGGTCAGGAAAGTCCAGTGCCATCGGGGCGAGGACGGCACGGTAAGGGTATCTTCCGTAGAGACGATGCACGAACGTCGATACACGGTCGATGATTGGCGATACGACACGGCGCATTGCGAGCAGACCGAGACCACCGGTCTTCATCCAAACGGTAGCGACCAGGATTAGATAGGGGACGAACAGGATGGGAAGAAGAAAAACGATTGTTTGCCTTGAAACTGGAAAACAGTTCAATAGCGTGGAGAATGCAGCCAACGCTATCGGTGTATCGAGTGGTTTCATATCTCGCCAGATAAAAGCAGGAAAGCCAATTAAAGGTTTTTACTATTACTATGCTGGCGAGATGTTGCCGGATGAGTACCGTCAAAAGATAAGGAACCAAAAGAAAAAGCCAAACAAAAATTCGCGCCCGGTCATCTGCCTTGAGACGGGCGAACGCTTTGAGAGTTTAACTCTCGCTTCAAGGATGCTCGGCACAAGAATATCAAATGTATTTAATGCGATAAAAAATGGAAGTACCGCGCATGGCTTTCATTTCTATTACGGTGACGAGCCGAAGCCGGTTGATTCGTTCTTTAAGCCTAGACGTAGAAGAAAGATTCGTTGCACGGAAACCGGCGTTGTTTATGAAAGCGTAAGGGACGCGGCGAAGAGAACAAAGACATCGCCGCACTGTATCGGTTCAGCTGTATCAGGCATGGCTGGTGGCTACCACTGGGAGTATGCCGATGACTGATTCGGGGTGGCTCCATTACCGCGACCTGAAATCTCGCTGCCCGGTCTGCAAGCGCCCGGCACATATCGCGAAGAGGAATGGGAACTTCTATTTCGTCGATGACGAGTACAACCCGTTCGTCAGACACGCGCCCGTGAAAACGACGGAAGCGGTATTCCGATTTTTCGCAAACGGTTACCGCCGCGAACATGGGACGGAGCCGGAGGTCACGGGGAACCGGAAGCTGTCGGAACGCGATATCCTTTCCGGCATGAGACAGATGCTATACGACTTGAGCAACGAATAGGTCAGAGAGAATGATGCAAGATGGGAAATTGGACGGACAGGTTTGACCCGGAGACGGTCGATGAGATAAAGCGGTACGAGGTGGGCGAGGGCGATTTCCTTCTCGCTGAACGTCTTGCCATGCACAAAGGCGTGGAATCCGTATTTGGCTTTCATGTTAATTGCCTAGGTCTCGGGAAGCCATATTGGGAGAAGGGCGTCTATCTCGGTGATGTGCTCGATTTCTTCGACAGGCACGGCGAGACTCTTATTGAGAAAAGGGCGGGCAGCTGGCACGGCGATTCCACCGAGGTCGCGAAAGCGAGCGAGTGTCTGCAAAAGGGACTTGCGCAGTTCGGGTTGACATTGGCGCAGGCGAGGGAGCGTTACGGGAAGCGGGAGAAGGCCAGATACCGTAAATGGGCGGAAACCGTGGCCTTCTTTGCCACCGACTGCTCCTTTCTCGATATAGCGAATCTGGTCGATAGGTCTGTGGCACAGGTCGTACATGAGATTCATGACACTTGGTACGAGGACTAAATGTTGGGTTGCATTGATTACATCGCATCTGTGGCCTACCACGGCGGCATCCTTTTGAAACCGATAACGACAGAGAAGGAAATAACCGGTCATATCGGGGACACAATACTCAGCTGGTGCGAGAAAGGGCAGAAAGACGATGGTGGTAATGAGTTCCGTGATTGAGCTGTACGAGCACAACTCGATATTCCACGCCCTAAGCGACGGAAGAACATGCGCTGGATACCATTGGCAGTATTTGGACGAATGAACGAAGGCATCCGAAAGGGTGCCTTTCTTTTTTGAACAGAATATGCAGGATGTATGGAACCTGCCGTTAGCCTGCTTGCTGGTATGCCAGTCTGCTATATCTATAGACAGTAAAAGGGACGGTACCGAGCCGTTCAATGGCAGAAGGGAGCCAAGATGGACAGGAAGATTCGATATTTCGTCAACGGGTGGAGCTTTCGGCTCAGTTTTGCAACGCGCCCGGGTTATGACGGAGACCACGAGGATATCAGCGATGGAGATTCGTATGAGCTTGGCGAATACGAGAACTCCGAGGAAGCGCTCGCGGCGGCGGAAGCATTCATATCGACGCATGGGAACGAGGTCAATGACGAGGAAGATGGCATCGGCTCCGTCATCTACTGGACTGTAGAGGTCGAGCGTCGCGTGGAGTACAAAGAGAATGAATGGCTCCCGTGCGATGAGTCCGGGAGGATTGATGATGGTTACGGCAATGAGCCGAATGCGACCGTCGCATATCTCAGCTCACTGGAAGGAAGCCGCGAGGAGCGGGCGTTCGAGCTTGCGAAGAACGAGTATCTGGCATGGCTGGAACACAAGGCAGACCGTTATACGACGGTCTACGGTTACATGGATTAGGTGATAGATATGAACAGCATTTGCTTTGACACCGAGACCACCGGTCTTCATCCGAACGGTAGCGACCCGGATGAGATTCTGACCATCTCCATCATCGGAAGGGACGGTTCCGTCCTGTTGGATGAGAGGTTCCGACCGACCGTGAAGACCGAATGGCCGCACGCGAGCGCCGTCAACGGCATCTACCCGGAGGACGTGGCAGACCTGCCGACTATCGAGACAGCCATACCGCGACTGAGGGAAATCTTTGCAGGGGCAGATGAGGTTATCGGCTACAACGTCGGATTCGACCTCGGGTTCCTTTCCGCCGTCGGGGTGCGCCCGAGGGAGGATGCACGCATCACGGACACCATGAACGAGTTCACGTGGTTCATGAGAAGGCGCTACAAGCTGGTGGATGCCGCCGACCACATCGGATACGAGTGGACGGGCAGGGCGCACGGGTCGCTTGCCGACGCGCGCGCGACGCTTGCCGTGCAGCGATGGCTCGAACAATGGTTCGTACCAGAGTAGATACGTGCTTAGGGCGTGTGAAGCGTTGCTTTTCACACGCCCTTATCTTTGCAGCGTAAGTGTGTGCAATCTATGTGGTTATCTTGCTCTCTGGGTTGCTGGTATTCTGGTCTGCTATATTTATAGACAGCAAGGGACGAAAGTTTTCCCGGCAGGAGGATTCCAGAATCCTCCGCAAACACCATCGAGAGATTGGAAAGACAATGGCTATCAACCGAGTGACCATCATGGGCAACCTCACGCGCGATGCGGAGCTTCGCAAAAAGGGGGATGCCACGAGTGTCCTCACCTTCGGACTCGCCATCAACGAGAAGAAGAAGGACAGCGAGACCGGCGAATATGTCGATGCGCCGGTGTTTGTCGATTGCGCCCTGTTCGGTGCGCGAGCCGAAGCACTTGCTCCCTATCTCACCAAGGGGAAGAAGGTTTCGGTGGACGGACGGCTCCGCTACCACTCTTGGATGAAGAACGAGGAGAAGCGCCATGCCCTTTCCGTTCTCGTGACCGATATCGAGTTTGCGGACTCGAAGGGTGCCGGGAAGGATACGGTTTCTGCCCAGGGGCAGTCTGCGGAACCGGAAACGTATGATGCGGATATTCCGTTCTAGGGAGGACGGAATGCACTTTCGTGGCGTTTCAGTGCGGGAAATCCCCTTCATGCTCTTCCTCGGCCTGCTATTCGCGGTGACCGTCGGATGGTGGGTGTTTCTCACACTTACGGTTTCGGTCGTTTTCGGAAACGTGGCTGCTGCGGTATTCGCCGTGTGCTCGGCACTTTCCGTCACCGTCGGTTACGGGCTTGTACGCGCATCCGATTCCCGTGAGTAGCGTTTTTCAAACAGGACAGAAAGGACTTCTAACATGTACACGATTCTGATGCTCAACCAGAAGGGCGGAGTCGGCAAGACCACCATCGCGGACGAGCTTTCCTTTGCGCTTGAGCGTCGCGGCAAGACCGTGGCGTTCGTCACTACCGACCCGCAGGGCGGTTCCGTCCATGAGGTCTGCGATGACCCGGATTTTGCGGAGGAGTGCGATTTTCAGGTTGTCGATACGGCGGGCGTGCTCGTGGGCGGTGTGAACGATTGGTGCCGCGCGGCGAATCTCATCCTCGTGCCCATGCTTCCGAGCACGCGCGACATGGAGCCGACGCTGAGAACGCTCGATATCGTGCGTGAGTCCGGCACTGGCGCAAAAGCGTATGTCATCGTCAACAACTTCTATGCCTACGGCACACTCGACCGTCAGCTCGTGGAGTACCTTGAGGGTGAAGGGGTTCCCATCATCGCGAAGATTCCCCGCGCCGTTGCCCTCTCGCGTGCCGCAGCAGCCGGTGTGTCCGTGGCGGAATACGACCCGAAGAGCCATGTGGTCGCCCCGATTGAGCTGCTTGCAGATTCGGTTCTGAACGAAGAGGAGAAAAACAATGGCTAACAAGACCACAGCGAACGCGTTCATGGCGAGCGCGCAGAAGTCCAAGCGCGAGATGGCGGATATCCAGAAGGAAGGTTCCGGCAAGCATGAGACGGACGAGGTGGAACTCAAGAAAATCAGTCTCCTCATCCCGGCTTGGCTCCACAAAGAAGCGCAACTCCACCGCGTCGAGACGGGGGAGAGCATGACCAAGCTCATCGTCCGACTGCTTGCCGAGGAGCTTGGTTAAGGGGATGGTGATGAAGGGATGGGCTTGATGGTAACGGAATCGGAAAAATCGAAGCGCGGGATGCTGCGTGCGATGCGGAAACACATACGCGAGAATGGCATCACAGACTTCACCGATTTTCAGGACTGGTGCGATGAGAACAACGACTGCTGGTCGCTAGCGCTCGATAGCGGACTTTCGCCGGTTATTGAGAAATACATCGACGGGCGCTTTTATTAGAGAAGAAGCGAAGCCGGTAGCCGGATTCATTTCGGAAGAGGGGTATGGAAGATGAACCTAATCACCATGGTTCCCGCCACCGCGAAGTTTTTCGAGCAGATGCGGGCGATGCGAAGGTACATCGTCGAGAACGGTGTCACCGAGTTCGCGGTATTTCAGAATTGGTGTGATGAAAATAACAGGAGGTGGGCGGAAGCACTCGACAGCGGATGCGCTGATGCTATCGAGAAGTTCATCGCCGATTGGAACGGTCGGGCGGATGCAGGCCGTTGGAAACACGCGGCGCAGGCGGACGATAACGTTTGGGATAACGAGTTGAAGTAGGAAGTAGCGATGAACGAGAAAGAGAACCATCTGCCGAATCTCAGCGACAAGGAGCGTGCGCACGCATTGGAGCTTGCCATGAAGGCTCGAAAGCGCCGTGCCGTTCTCAAGGCACGTATGAAGTCTGGTGAACTAGCATTTACTGATGCCTTGAATGAGGAGGACGCGAAACGTATCGAGGTTGTGTCGCTTTTGAAATGCGTTCCCGGCATTGGTGCGAGCAAGGCGGAAGCCATCAGGAGGTTGGTCAAGATTCCATTAGGCCGACGTGTTAGTGGACTTGGTATCCGGCAGCGCGAAGAGCTGACCGCTTTGGAAAAAAACGGTTGGAAAATGACAGCGCAGAGGTCAAAGGCTTTGTGATGTATCCGCGCTGGACGCATTGGCGCGACCTAAAGGCTGAGCTTGTAATTCAAAGTTTGGAATGAAAGAAGGAAGAGAATATGACAGATAAGATGGCAGACCAGATTCTCAAGGAGCTTGAGCAATCGAATCGACTTGTCGCAGAGCTTGTTAAGGCCGTCGAGCGGCAGAACGAGATTCTTGATGAGAAACTTGATGATATTGCAACGGCGGCTTGCAATCCGAATTAGCAAATTGATTTTCAACGAAATCGTGGATAGTGAAAACGGGCACTAATCGATGTGCCCGTTTTCATATCGAAGCAATGAGAGGAACGGGATTCGCATCATGGGAAATCTCTATACCGATAATTTAATCGGCACCGTGATAGGGCTTTCGGTTGCAGATGATTGGGAAGGTGCCAGACGCGAGTGGAGGATAGTCGGATGTGAGGTTGACGAAACCCATTCCGCAACATGCGTTTGCGGAAAGGAGGGGCTTCGCTATGTCTATACGATAGCGAATACGGAAACCGGGGAAACACTCTCTCTAATTGGGTCGAGTTGTATCAAGAAGTTCGAGCAAAGCGATATGGACGAGGAACTTGCCGGTTGGCAGCAAGCCATCAAACTGATGGAGGAAGCGGCGAGAATCGGAAAAGAGGATTACGTCCATCTGCATAGCGGAAGTTACTCGCGCAAGCTCCTGTACTTCCTGTACGAGCAAGATGCGTTTCGACCGACAAAGTACAACGGATATGATGGTTATAACGACTACCTATTCTTGCTTGACATGTTCAACGGAGGATTCTGTTCGGAAGCGCAGGAGAGAAAATGCCAAGCTATCATCATGCAATCCATCTACCCATGGCTGAGAAATCTCTGGAAGAAAAGTAAATCGCAGAAAGGGAAAATAGATAATGGGAAATAACGCTTTCGATGATTTGAAAAAGAGAGCGAGAGAAGACGCTTATGCAGATATTAGGCAATGGATGTTCTGGCTTCCTCTCACTCCGAATGAACTGACAATCCTTGGCGCGATATATGCCGTCCAAATCGAGAACGAGGACTGGGGCGATGAATTTGCTTTCATGGAGGAGCGTTGGTGCAGCGGCTTTCCGTATTTCAGAGAGTGTCTGGAAAAGCTGCTTAAACTTGGCTATGTGAGAGAAAGCGTGAATCGAAGTGGTTACCCGTCTTCTTACCTGATTAGCGCGAAGGCTTGTTTGGAAGATGGCGAATCTAACGGATACGATAAGGAAAATCCAAAAATCCCAGATTGGTACTGGAACGTATGGGATGATTACGATTGTTGGAGTAATTCTTTAAATGGAAACGAGATTATCTATCGCTTTTTAAGGAAGCGTGGGTGTCCGGCATATCTTGCCAAGACGATTGCTTCCAAGTAGCGGTTGTCTCAGGCCGGGTCTTCGATGGAATTGATTTTGTCTTCGCAGTTGATGGGAACCCGAGGTGGCGGCACCTCGGGTTCTTGGTTTCCGGGCGAGCCGGAAACCCCGCAGAAAAGGCATGGGAAAGGGTGCGGCGGCACCCCCTTTTCCATGCCTTTTCTGCTCTCGCACTGATAGAATATCAGTGCTCACCGGCCAAGGCCGCTCTTCGAGTTGCAAGATTTGGGAAGCGTATATACAAAGTCACGTAAACGAGACTTTTCCATACACTTCCATCTTGCTCCCGAGCGGCTGTCGGAGCCTTGACGGGAGGACGCTTACGCTTAACGAATCGACAATTTAGGATTGCCGGTTCCCGTTACTCAGCAAAGTGAACCGTCGCTTTCGTGTCATAGTCAAACGGTGGCGGCACCGATACGACTATGAGATTATGAGAAAATACAGAAGGGGAGTGATGAAGGTGGCAAAAAGAGAAACCGCAGTTCTCATCAGATTGTCTGAACGTGAGAAGAGAACGCTTAAGCGGAAAGCCGCGAATTACGGTATGACAGTTTCCGAATATGCCCGCACGTTACTTATCCATTCCGATGACGTGACAATCAAGGTCATCGACACCGAGCCTTTGAAAAAGACGGCACACGAACTCGCGAAGCAGGGAACGAACCTGAACCAGTTCATGAAGTTCTTGAACACCTATGGCATCAAGGTGTTCGATGTGAGGGAAGCGCAGCGCGTCCTCGCGCGTGAGGTGGAGACGTTTATGGAAGTCGCGGAAGCCCTTGCTGCGCTCCGAAGGGAAGCAGACCGCAACAACATCCAAATCCGAATCGACGATTTTGATAACCCAGATGCAGAGCAGGAAGGATAAATAGGGTATGGGGTACTACAAAGACACGGGGAGTTTGTGGAGCATGGCATCTGCGGAAGCTATCTTGAAAAAGCGGATGCCCGAGAAGGTCGGTATCCTACCAGTTGCCGAGCTTCTATTCGTTGCCGAAAGCATGTGGGTTGGCGAGCACGATATGAAGGGACACTTTCATCCTTCCTTCCGTTTCGTGAAAGCGAAACGATACAACGCGAAACCTCATGTCTTGATAGAGCTTGATGGGGAAACGCTCGCAGATATCAACAGGCGCTCGAAATACTACGAAGGCTTTTCACGATGCGTGGATAGGAAGCCGGAAGAGGGCGCTTGGATAGAACCGACAGAATTTGGAATGATGTTTCTCTCTATCCTAGATTTGGGTATGTCTGAGGAGGAAGCGGAAAAAATCGGAATCCCGATTACCCAAACATGGAAACGGATATCCAGAATCCGTTACTGACAAGTCCACCGTTTGACGGAGTTTGGAACGGAGCAGTGCAAGATGGGCGAAGAGAAAAAGGCAAAAAACGAATGGGTGCATTTCCGGGAGCTTCGCGCCCGGTGCCCCGTTTGCAAGAAGGTTGCCCATGTTGCGTGCAAGAACGGAACGTATTTTTTCGTTCACGATGCCTACGACCCGTTTGCAAGGCACAACGCAGTGGAGACCACCGAGCCAGTATTTAAGATTCTCTTTGACGGGTTCGTGAGTGTAAACGGAAGGGAGCCGGTAAAGTCTGGGAACCGGACACTCACGAATGAAGCGATGATGCAAGATATGTTTCCACGGAATGGAAAATGAAAATGGAAGGAATCGAACTCTACCCGCACAATCAGAAAGCCTACGATAACCTCTGTGCCATGCTCAGGGATAGCAACCGTGCTTGTGTCGTGCAACCAACCGGCACGGGCAAATTCGTCATCATTGCTAAGATGGCACAGGACAATCCGGGAAAGAACTTCCTTCTTCTCGGTACCAATGATTACATGTACATCGACCAGATGGCGAACCTTTCCGATATCGCTCCCGGATTCACTCCGAAGAATCTGCAATTTATGACCTATGCAACCGCAATGGCTAAAGCAAGATGCGGGGATGAGATTCCGCGGTGCGATGTGATAGTGGCAGACGAGTTCCATCACTGCGGGGCACCTAGACGAAAAAAAGGAGGTGAGCACAGATGACCATCATCAAGCAGACGGGCGTGCAGAGTAACGGGCACATGAAGAACCTGCGCGGTTACATCAACGATGACCGCAAAGTGCTCGTGCGCGATTCCCTCAACATGGATGGATGCACCAACCCGAAGCGCTGGGCGCACCACATGTGGATGACGCGGGAAGCCTATGGGCACAACAAAGCGGCAAGGAGAGTCCGGGACAAGAAGACTGGGGAGCTTAAGGAAGCGAAGAACACGATTCTGTTTCACCAGATTCTCGGGTTCAACCCAGACGAGTGTGACCTAAACGGCGGCAGGCTCTCACCCGAAGACTGCATGAGGTACGCAAAGGAATATGTCGGGAAATACTACCCGAACCAACAGATAGTGATGGCACTACACAACGAATACTGCAAGGCGGACAAGACCCATCGCTATGCCGTCCATATCGTCATCAACCGTACCGACCTCTCCACGGGCAAGCGGCTCGATGAGGGGCGCGGGAAAAGCGCCAAGGTGAAACGTGCCAGCCGCATCCGCGACCTCGACCACGAGTGGGGGTTGAAACAGGTCGTGGAGGGCGAGCGCAATTCCTCCGTCCATAAGAAGCAACCGTCCCGTATCGAGAAGGAACTTGCGGCACGCGGCATCGACTCCTATAAGACGAACTTGCGAGAGCTGTGCCGTATCGCCGCCGGGGAAGCGGAGAACATCTATGATTACCGCGAGCTTCTGGAATCATGGGGCGTTGACACGGAGTTCAAGAGGGGGCGCATGTACGTTACCGACACGGACAACAACCGCTATGCCTTCTCCGTGGCGAAGCTGGATGCTGACCTCGGAACAAAGGGGCTGGAAGCTGCGTTCACGGCGAACGTGGCGAAATCCATCCATGCGGAAGGAAGCGCAGCCGTTGCGGAGAAGAGGGATATCGAGCAGCAAAAGGCGATGGTAACGGAAACGAAGGAGAGGTACCTTGCGCAAATCCGAAGCGTCTACCGGAAGTACCGCAAGGAGATACGCGGTATGGAGGGCATGGAAATCGTGGATATCCCCAAGCTGAAACTCCCGCGTCCCGATTCAGATATCGCGGACGATTCGGAGGTCAAGCGCCTGATTCTCGCCTGTTGGCGCGGAGCCGACGAACTCAGGGCGGAAGTATCCTCGACGGTCATGCCGAAAGGGAAGAAGAACGGCGGAAACGCCGGAAGCGGCGGTTCCCAGCGGGCGCAACAGGTACCTGCGCAGGAACGCCCGGAACCGAACAAGGAGAACGGCGAGCGTTAATTAAAAAGCGGCGCGGGCGGGATATTCCGCTTGCGCCGCTATACGGGTGTGTGAGAATCGGCATAAAAGCGCCCGCCGTTCCCCTAATGTCGCACATCAGGGAGCAGCGGGCTAAAGCAAGAAAGTTTCTCCACGAAGGAAGAAAACGCGTTCAGTTTACCTCACTATGCGTTCGCGTCAAGCTGACGCTTGAGATTCGACACCTTCAACCACTGGAGAAGGAAGGCAATGGGCGCGAATGCAGCCGGGATGGAAAGAAGAAGCGTCGCTATGAGGAGCAGTCCGAGAGCGTTACCCCACACGAACAGCCTTGAGCGCTTGATTGCACGCCATGCAGCGATGTAGCCAGCCGGTACCGTGCCGACGTAAAACCCGGTAAAGGCTGTTGCAGCCAGCAGGACGGGAACGAGTGCAATGATTCCAATTGCACCTGTCTGAGTTATCAGGGCAGGGAAATTAACGAGAAGCAAAAGGAAAACAACTATCGCCGTTATCGTCCCGACGATATAGAGGAACTTCTTCATCAAATCGAAGACTCGTTTTTCCTCATCATATTCGGCGCGAATTGCCATGGTGTTGTCTTGGTATATCGGGTGTTGGTAAGTTCGCATGTTATGACCTTCTTTCTAATGTCAATTCTAATAAGTCTGTTAGTTTGCATGACGGACGAATTACCGACCGTTCCATGTAAACAGATAT
The DNA here is from genome assembly GCA_900544865.1 of uncultured Collinsella sp. GTDB lineage: Bacteria > Actinomycetota > Coriobacteriia > Coriobacteriales > Coriobacteriaceae > Collinsella. The sequence goes on from UQXA01000003.1 coordinate 96,353, forward strand.
AGGTTTACGAGTCTATCTTACTATATTGTTGGGTTGCTTTCAAGCTGGTTTGTTGTCCTATTTGTGCGGGATATATGGAGTATCGTCTTGAAGATTTATCTGGTTTGGTGGTATGGTATATTACCAGTAATCAAGCTAGCCGTAAGAAAGGAGATACCATGGCGGGTAAGCCACAGGCGGAGAAAGCCGTTGAGCGTTTCCCGGAACTCGGGTGTTTCGCGGTTGCGGTGCGCCGCATCGTGTACGAGAAGGGGATGACGCTCGACAACGCCATCAAGAAAAGCGGAATCAGCAAATCCGCTTGGTTTGCCGGAATGGCCGGAAGCGGGGGAAAGCCGACGCGTCTGCCGAGTCTTGCGTCCTTTTTCGCTATCGCGGACGGTCTCGGAATCACGCCCGAGGAGCTAATTGCCGCGATGCGGAAGGAAGCCGAAGTGCGTGAGAAGAGCAATGGGGAGAGGGCTGAGAACGATGAGTAGGATTTTCATTACCATGGGGAGCGCCCACTCGAAAGCCACAAATGTAAACCCCGTGGACGGCATCTGGTGCTCCGACTGCGGATGGGCTGGGCGCGTCGAGGAGGATATGACGGATTCTGAGGAGAGCGAAGAACCGCTATTCGAGGAGTTTTCCGAATATGTCCCGAAGTTCTGTCCGAACTGCGGGGTGAACCTGCGTGAACCCTAGAGGTGTCCAGACAAAGGGACACCTGATGCAATAGGCTGTCCCTGTCCGATAGAAAAGACCGGCAAGGTCGAGGAGAGAGATGGAAAAGGAACGTTTTCTTGTCGAGGTGACGGTGAAGGGTGAGAAGGATTGGAAGGCGATACACATGTGCGGGAGCATGGCGGATGCCGTGCCGGTCGCGGATGCGGTACACAACCTCTCCTATCTGCTCGACACGCCCATCGCTATCCGCGTGCGCGAGAAGAGGGGCAAGGGCTTGGAGGACTGACGGATGGAAAGGAGCGAAGATTACATGGCAAAGCATTTTAGCGAAGTGAAGAGGGAACTTGAGCAGTCGGACGGGCATATGGCCGGTATCGGCCAGCAGCTTAAGCTCTCCGAGGAAGCGAGGGATGCCAGAAACGCCGGACGAAGGCTTGAGGATGAGAACGACGAGACCGACCTCATCGGAACCGTGAAGAAGCTGGAAGACCTTATCGCCGAGCAGCGCCGGAGCAACGAACGCATCGCAAGGGAGATGCGCGGCATGGTTTCGGAGATGAAGGATGTGCTCGAAAAGGTCGAGGAGCTGAGAAACGGCGCGTCGGATGCGCAGCATCAGGCGAATCAAATGGCGCTCATGGGAGTTGCGAACGCCTAGCAGAAGGCGGGAGAAATGACCATAAAGAACGTCGAAGAGGTGACCGCAAGGAGCAAGAAGGTCATTGATTTGATGGTAGAGGAGTCTAAGAAGCGCATCGAGCGCCTTTCGATGGTGACGCTGCCCGATAGGCTGTTCTACTACAGCAAATGGATGGCGGTCATCCTCGTTCTCATCATCCTCGTGCATGTCCTATGGGGCATGTTGGTGTAGAGAGCTACCGGTAATATAGATAGCAGGAAATCTTCTTATAAGACAGAAAGGACTGACAGAAATGGAGAAAGACAGCAATATGTTTAACGATAACAGCATCGAGACTGAGGGTGTCCCGGCGGACAAGACCGGCGAAATCCCGAAGGTCGTGGATTCGACGGAGGAGGAGAATGCTAAGAAGCCGCTCGTGCTCTTCGGGCGCGAGTTCTCCCGTAAGCAGGTCTGCGCGGCTGGTGCGGGAATCCTCTGTGCGGCGCTTCTCATCGGCGGCGGGGCTTACGCCATCTCACATGCCAGTTGGACGGGAGATTCCAATGCCCCTGCGGTGTCCCAGTCAAAGGACGATGAGAAGCAGGACATGGTACTTACCCTTGAGGTAAAGGCTGACGGCTGGGATGCGGACACTTCCACGCCCGTCATCGCGCATATCGAGGGTGCGGACGGGGAAGTAGACTTCTACACCGCCATCGCCGCGAACAAGCAGGTGACCGTGAAGGTCGGCAAGTCCGGCACCTACACCGTCACATTCATTTCACCGGTGAACGCCGACGGTTCCATCTATAAGGTGTCATCGAAGAAGGTTGCCGCCGGGAAGGCCGATAAGAAGACGGCCAGCACGGGTGTAACTTTCAACAAGGTGGATGCGGATAAGGTGACGAAGGATGACCTGACCGCCATCGCCAAGGACGTTGCGGAAGCCGTGAAGAAGGGCGATTCCACCCTGACCGGGGACAAGGGCGCTGAGGTCGTGAAGAAGTTCGAGGACAACATCAAGAAGAACCCGAACGCCGATACCGATGCCGTCGAGAAGGAGACCGAGAAGGCTCAGGAGTCCGCCAAGGAAGAGAAGTCCGACGCGAAGACCCCGGAAACTTCCGACAGCAAGAAGAGCGATTCAGGTTCATCCAACGGCTCCAAGAAGGATAATGGGAAGACCACAGGCAGCTCCGGTAATTCTGGAAACAAGAGCAATTCATCCTCCAAGAAAGACGAGGGAAAATCCGATAGCAAGCCGAGTGGCGGCAACAGCAGCAACTCCGGCTCAAACTCCAATTCAGGCAGTTCATCGAAAAAGGATGACACCCCGGCGCATCAGCACAACTGGGTTGCCCAGACAAAAACCGTCCATCACGACGCTCAGTACAAGACCGTCCACCACGACGCGGTGACGCATCAGGTATGGCATGACGCGGTGACGGAGGAACACTATATCTGCAACCAGTGCGGTGCGGATATCACGTCTGACCCTTGGGGGCATATTAACAACTCTCTTATGAATGGTGGTAATTGCGGAAGCTATCACTCTACCTATGTGACTGTAAAGCAGGGGTATTATGAAACCGTGACCGACCAAGCGGCCTATGACGAGCAGGTGCAGGTGCGCGATGCATGGGATGAGACTGTGACCACTGGGTATAAGTGCTCTTCTTGCGGTGCCACGAAGTAACTTGAAAGAGCAAAGCAATCGTCTATTTCAGGAAAGGAAAGCCCCGGCCATTTGACCGGGGCTTTTTCTAATGCGCTCTGTTCAGGTCTTTCGGTGGTTCCAATCCGTTCCGTTTCGATAGCTCTGCGGTCGCACTCTTCATATCACCGATTTCGGAACCGAAGAAATCCGGCTCCTCACGCTCAAGAGAATGGGCGGGAACCGGAACGATGATACCATGGGAACCCTTGATATAGGAGAGGGCATCGTGGCGCTCGCCGACCTCGGTGACCGACGCGGCGAGAAGGGAATCCTTGAACCAAGGATATCTTTGTTGCAATTTCTCCATGACGGCCATCGCCTTGTCAATCGGCATCACCGCTATCGACTCATACCCGGAATACTGGGTATGGATGAATCCGTTGCGTTCCATGAAGATTCGGATAAGCGACCAAGCTCCGCGCCAAGCGTTCGGTCTGATAGAGTTGTAATTTTCACTGAGCGCAGCCGTTCCCAAATCGAAGTGAAGTTCCTTGCGGGTCTCGGGGCGGAGGGGAAGCGATAATTGCAATCCGTTCTCAAGAAACTCCTTCACATCATAGCTTTCACCGATTTCCGTGAAGGTGGCTGCTTTCACGCATCTATGAAACCAAGGAAACTTATCCATCATCTTATCTACGGTGCCATAGGCGCGTTGATAGGACATGACGATATTTTCAGCCGATTCATACCCTGAATATTGTGGCTTTTCAAAGCAATGGGATTCCAGAAAGTCCTGAATGTCTGACCATGGATTCTTTTTACCAGTATAGAAGCGTTCAACAGATTTGTTGTCTAGGTCGAAATGAAATGCTTTCCTATCAAGTTCCATTTGGAATCCTAAGTGTAAATGCGGTTAGTCGTAAATACGTTCCGGACTGATATCCCGGATTACCTGTAGGTAGTCTTCACCCTCCGGTTCATTCATATCCTCATAGGTGCGCCATGACTTAATGTTCTGCATCACCCAAGGCTGTTTGGATAGAGTCGCGCAAACAGGGCACTGCGCCCCGAACTGCACCTTGCGGTTCTTTGCCTGCCAAGTACCAAGACCGATGCGCACGTTGCCCATCTGCTCCGCATACTTTCCCACGCAATCGTAGAGGTCATCTACGTTGTAACCATTCCTTTTTGCCTTCTCATCATCGAACTCGATGGTGAAGCGCCAAGGTCTCTTTTCCATTTCTGCCATACCTATCGTCCTTTCTGCCAGATGGCTGTTATCATATGTTGCCATTATACTATAATGCCGGTATTACGGCAATATGGAAATTGAACACACGTTCTTTTTGGCAAACGCATGTTACAGAACGGTGGAGAGAACGTTTTCTGGCATCTCGCTTTCCGTCTGGTGCTCGGATGCGCTTGCCATGTCATGACTCTCCCCGGCAAGTGATACCTCCTCTTCCAGTTCCGGTGCGTCAATCTCAATGTTCTTTCCCAGTTCCTCCTCGTAGCGCTCCATGATGAAGGTGTCCGCATGGTCGGCTTTCGATGCGGCTTTGAAGAGATAGGAAGGGTCGTTTTCCAATGCATTCATCCAAGATTGCAGATAGGAGACGTGGTTCTCGTAGAACTCGCCCTCCAAATCGGTGCTCTGGATACCGAGGTCTGCGGAAAGGAAAAGGCTTCCAAGCTCCGCGACCAGCTCTTCCTCAGCATAGGAAGGGCTTCCGAAGCGGGTGTCGAGTTCACGGGCGAGGGCGGAAGGGTGTCCGGTAGAGTGGGTCATCTCATGCAGCAGGACGCGGGTGAACGCTTCGTCCGAGCGGAAGGTCTCTCGCGGGGCGATGAGGATGCGGTCGGTAGCCGGAGAGTAGGCGGCGCTGCCGAGATAGCTGGTGCTCTCGATGATTGGGCATCTGGAAGATTCTTCAAGGTTTTGGGCGATGATAGCCGTCCGGTCATTCTGGTGGACGGGAGCGTTCTCCGGCGGGATGCCCTCGATATCCTCCGCATTGAAGACGTTCCAGTAGCCAACGAGCTTCGGGTAGCGTTTCTACGGCAAGATAGATAACCACTTAGACGGCTTTACGGTTTTACGACTCTGCGGGTTTCTGGCTCGCAGGGTTTTTGAAAACAGGTAAATAATTTTGTTAATGAAAAACTCGTTACCAATGGGGACATAACCCAGTTGATAACGAGTTTTTTGCTTTGAAAGACGATAGTTTTGATTGCACACTGATTGCACACCTGCGTATTTTTTTATTGTTTTGTAGGTTGCTATATTGCCTTATATTGCCGGATAATCGCTTGTTTTTCGGCATATGGAAGGTTGTCGAAATCGAGTTTGAGTAGAATCCGGTGAGCCGCAAACCCTTTGTTTATAAGGGGTTCAAGGCTCTCCGTTTTCACGATTGCACACTGATTGCACAGTGCGTGGTCTTAATATAGAATAAAAAAGCGGCTTGCTGGTCGCGAGCGGGTGCTGCTTCTTGGTGGGAGGGCACCCGTTTTTTCTTCCTCATGCACGGTGGTAGTTCGCCGTGTGTTGGTTGCTCGTGTAGTTCGCGATGCTCGTCTTCGGCTCACTGTAGTTGAGGATGCCGGTGAGCTTCTTTGCGACTGCTTGGTTGGTATTGGGATACAGGTGCCCATATGTCCCAAGCGTGGTCTGTATCTTCTCATGCCCGAGCCGTTCCTTGAGGAGCAATGGGCTTTCTCCCATGTTGATGAGAAGTGACGCGTGGGAGTGGCGAAGGTCGTGAACCCGGACGCGGTGAACGCCTGCGAGGTCTGCGAGCTTCTTCATTGCACGCGGAAGCCTTGTCTTTGTAGTCGGAAGCCCGTTGTAGCTCAATACGAACTCACAGTCAGGGATGACAACGCGCTGCACCTTGCGCCATGCGGCGAGTTCGGAAAGCGTGTCCTCATCCAGATAGATGGAGCGGATTGCCGCACGCGTCTTCGGTTTCGTGAACTTGTAGTCCGACTGGTTGTGGTAATAGAGCGTTTTGGTGATGGAACAAAGCCCGGTCGTGAAGTCGATATCGCTCCACAGGAGGGCAGATGCTTCCCCAAGCCGCATCCCACTCATGAATAGGAAGAACAGGCTGATGAACAGGTAGTGTTCGTAGTAGTCTCCCTTGTAGAGTTTGGAAATCACCTTCTCGAACTCATCAAGCGTCCAGAAGTCCACAAGCGGTTTCTGCCCACGAACGTTGCCGACCATCCGTGACGGGTTCCTTTCCGTAATGCCCAATATGACGGCACGGTCGAAGGCAACGGAGAGCATTCCCTGTGTGACGCGCACGTAGTTCGGGCTATATCCTGCGCGGATGAGGGCAAGCTGCCAGTTCTGTATGTCGATTGGCTCGATGGCATCGGTAAACTTCTCGTAGAAGCAGGAGAAGTGTTTCCGCACCGTACCGGCGCGGTTCTCGAAGGTACTCTCCTTTACCTGTGTCTGATACCAAGGCAGGTAGGTGTCCTCAATGAACGTTCCGAAGGGAATCCTTTTCTGTTCGGTGGGAAGCGATTGGGAAGCAAATTGCAAAACGAGTTTTGCATATTCCTCTTTCGCTTCTTTTTTTGTCTTGAATCCGCTCCGGTATTTCTGAATCCGCTTTCCCGTGGAATGGTCGAATCCGAGATTGGCGCGGAAATAGTAGGTGCCGTTATCGGCTTTCTTAATTTGGTCGTTTGCCATTTGTCTTTACTCCTTTTTCAGGAGCGCGACCAGCGGCATCACCGTCTAAGGCAATCCCAAGAAGCTCCTCGACGGCTTCCGCCGGAACGCGGTCGAGCTTGCGTGAGGAGTAGAAGGGATAGCCCTTCTCAACCATGCGAATTTTCGCCAGACGGATGATATCGGTGGCGAAAGAGTTCCCATAGCCGAGGGCAACTAAATCTTTTTTCGTTACGGTTACCATGGCTCTCCTTTTGACAGGAAAGCAGACTACTCGTCTTTCTGACTGTATTGTAGCAGGTCAGAGCGCGTTTGTATATAGTCTGCTTCCTTTCCTTCTTTCTGGTTGTCTGGTTTCCTGTGTTTGTGGTTTTACTGTTTACGGTTTAAACCTCAGCATCGCACGCAACAGCTTCGCCTGCATGAACGATTTCATCGAGAGGTCGATGCCGTAGTCCCAGAAGCCATCCGCATCGGTGTAGAACCCGGTGCAGAGTCCGTCCATGAAGTCGTTGAAGTAATCGAGTACCGCCCCGGCGGCAAGGGCATCTCCGCTTGTCGCGGCAACGACGGTATCGTAGTCAATCTTTGTCTTTGCCATGCGGGTCACCCCCTTCCGTCAGAATGTCCGCAAGACGGGTGAGCGCACGGGCGCGACGGTTCTGCACCGTGGAGCGCGGGAACCCCATGTCCTCACCGATACGCCTGTCCGACCATCCGGCGAAATAGGAGAGCAGGATGATTGCCTGCTCCTCTGGGCAGAGTTTTTCCAGCGCATCCGCGAGGTCTTTGTCTGTCACGCCGATAGGCTTCCCGGCGGCATCGAATACGGTTTCCCGCTCCGGCACGTCCTGCCAGTCCGCAAGGCTTTCGAGTTCACTTCTTCTGAGGTCGCAGAACAGCACCTCGCGGTTGCGTCTCCTTTTGCGCTCCCTCAAAACGTCCGTCCGCGCGTTCACGAGGGTCTTCCGGCAATAGGTCAGGAACATGCCGACCACTTCGTTACGGTTCGCTTTCTCTTTCGTCATCTTTTTTCCTCCTTTCGGTATAGGCACGATTTCCGTGCCCTTTCCTGCCAAGAGGAAAAAGAAAGCCCCGCAGCGCAGATACGCTACGGGGCGCGGGGACGGTGCCGGGAAGGAAATCGGCACCAGAATCAGGAAGAAGCGGCTGATGCTTAAAAACCGCTCCGCTACGATTCTATCCCCTCGATTCCCAACTTCCGCTTGAAATCTTTGCGGTTCTTCATTCCGATTTCCCGACGGCGCGAGTTGCCGTCGTACTTCACCGGGAACCCGACCTCAACGATGCGGTCGAAGACACGTCCCCACGGGTCATCTGCCGTGGCGTTCAGGATTCTCTCGCGAAAGTCGAAGTTCGTCGTTATCACCATCGGTTTCCCTGCCTTGTAGCGTCCGTCGATAACGTCGTAGACGTGCTCCATGACGTACTCGGTGGAGCGCTGGGCACCGAGGTCTTCAAGGATGAGGAGGTCTGGGGCGAGGATTCTCTCAAGGTTCCCGGAACGCTTCTCGAAGGAGGATTCCATCAGGTTCACGACCTGCTTGATATCGGTCACGAGACAGGAGAACCCGCGCTCGATGACGGCGTTCGCGATGCAGGACGCATGGAAGCTCTTGCCCGTGCCGCGCTTCCCGTACAGGACAAGCCCCTCCGGGTCTTTCGGGTCGAAGGTCGCGGCAAATGCCTTGCAGACGGTGCTCTGAGTCGCGTTCCTGCCGTCATCGGCATCGAAGGTGCAGAAGGCGTACCTGCCGGATGAGGGGAAGCACTGCTTCCTTAGCCGTTCCGTCCTACGCCTTTTCTCCGCCCGCTCGGTTTCCTCGCGCTGCCTGTGCGCTTCCTCCCTCTGGCAACGGCACATGGTCGGGACAAGGAGCGGCTCCTTGAAGATGCCGCCCGCCGGGAACATCCGCTCGCGTGGCTCTCCGCATTTCCCGCAGACGAGGATGCCGTCCGCATCGCGATAGTCCTCGCCCGGTTTTCGTCCGTCCTGCTCCTTGGTTTTCGTTACATTTTCACTCATTTACCTCGTCCTTTCTGCGTTACCCTGTCTGAGAGCCTGTCTACGGGACTTTGCAGTCTTGCTCGGGCAGTTGCTGCCACATGACATTTAACGTGTCATAGGCAGGCTCTCAGGCATTCTCAGGGGCATTTCTAGTACATGTTCTCGTCGATATATCCCTGAGCCGTCTCCCGGTCACAGCCCCATTTCGCCATGACCTCCTCGACGGAGGGGATTTTCCCGACCGCGTTGGCCTTCGGTTCCGTGCGTGCGAGAGGGGTCGCAGTCTTCGGGTGTTCGTTCCTGTCCCAGACTGCGGCGAGCTTCTTCCAGTCATCGACGGGCTTGCCGGAGTTCGTGCGCCAGCCGCGTCCCTCGTTCACATCGAAGAAGCGGTCGGGGTCAACCGCGAATCCCATTTCCGCGAAGTGCGAGCGGACTTCCTCCCTTGTCGGGATTCCAGAACCTGTCATCCCATCCCCATCAGCTACAGCTGTAGATGTAGCTGTATTCTTATATCTATCATCTATATTCTTAGGGCGTGACGCAATTTTTACAGCTTCATTTTCAGCCCGTGCAGATTGTCTACCTGCGCTTTTACCGTCTGCGTCAGTGTAAAAACCAGTGTCAAAATCACTGTCAACTTTTACGTCAAAATTGACGTCAACTTTACCGTCAAAACTGTCAACTTTTACACCGTCAATTTTTACAGTGTCAACTTTCACGGCGTTATCTTTTACAACTTTTCCGCCTTTTGGGGCTGGAAGTGCTGGCGTATATTCCCTGCGGTACTTGATGACGGAGGGGCGGCTCACACCGGTTTTCTCGGCAACCTCGGTGTTCGTGGCATCCGGGTGCTCGGTAAGGTATGCGACCACTTTGTCCTTCTTCAACTGACGGGTTCCCTTTCCGTTCTTACGGGCACGCTCCGAAGCCTTGCGCACACGGTTTCCTTCGCGCATCGCGTCGATTGCCGGGACGTTCTGGTTAAACTCCCAGTCCGCGATGGCGTAGATGCCATCCTCGCAGATGACAAGGCCGAGCTGCACGAGCGGCTGCACGCATTGCCGAAAGGCGGGAACGGTCTTCTTGGTGACCGCAGCAAGCATCTCGTCGGTGTAGGGAACGCTTTCGTGGAGAAGGAGCTTCCCGGCGCAGCCGCATTTCACCGCAAGCGATTGTAGACGGGCGAAGACGGTGTAGATGGCATCGTGGCGGCGGCGCGCATCAAGGAGCAACTGCCCGAGTGTCGCATCATTATCATGACCGGCATGCCCGAGATCACCTTTGTCGATCAGGCCCGCGAGGCGGGCGTCGACAGCTTTGTGTACAAGAACGTCGGTATCGACGAGCTGTTCGCCGTGATGCGCTCCACGCTGGCGGGCTATTGCACGTTTCCCAAGCCGCCCGAGAGCATTTTTTCGGGTACGGCGGCACTCGACGATGTCGAGCTGTCGATTTTGCGCCTCGCCTGCGAGGGCAAGAGCCGTCGCGAGATCGCGGCCGAACTGTTTATGAGTGAGGGCACCATCAAGCGCCGCATCTCGGAGATCCTGAGCAAGACCGGCTACGACAACATCATGCGCTTGGCCGTGCGCGCAGTAACGGAGGGCAGCATCGTTCCCAACATGGAGCGCTAGCGCTCGTTACGCATCGGCATAAAGCGGCGGGGCCGCAGGATCAACTCCTGCGGCCCCGCCTGGCAAGTGCGCGGATGTGTCCGCCAATCCGCGGCTGATGTTACGTGCCGTTACGCGATGGTTGCGGTGTAAGAGGCGATGTCCTCGTAGGAATCGGTCAGGTAGGCGTCGATGCCGATGGTCGTATTGACGAGGTCGTCAAGGCTGTCAAGCTCGCCGCTCGAGAACGTGAATTCCTCGGTGGCGTTGGTGCCGGGCATCAGGTGAGCCGAGAACCAGGGTTCCTTCATGGTGCCGTTGACGTTGGTCTTGCCGGAAGGAGCGTAGAAGGTCAGGTCCTTGTCGCTCTTGTTGGTGATGTTGACGACAAAGCCGATGTCGCCCCAGTCGTCCTTGAACTTCTCGGTGATGGTGATGGTGCACAGGTCGTCATCGGCGACGGTGACGGCGGGGGAGATTTCGATGCTCTGGACGTCGTCGTCTTCGACGGCCTCATCGATCTCTTCTTCCTTCTCGGCGTTCTCGCGATCCTTCTTCACCGTACCGGACAGATCCTTGTCGGACTTCGTAAAGATAAGCTTGTCGCCGTCCACCTCCAGGACGAGCTTGTCGTCCTTGAGCTTCAGGTCGTGCGACTCATCTTCGGCGGTAATCGTTACGGTGGTGGCGTCCTTGGCCTCCCATTTCAGGTCGGCGACCTCAAGGAACATGTCGAGGACGCCCGTGCCGTCTTCGTCGAGGATCAGGATACAGTTGAGGCCCCACTCCTTGAGCATATCCATGTACTCATCGGTGAGCTCTTCGCCGTCCAAGGTTCCACCCGAGTACTGCCAGCTGCCGACGAAGTTGGCCTTGGGGTCTTTGCCGCCGCCGCTGCAGCCCGTCAGGGCAAAGGCGAGCGCCAAGATACATGTCAGGAATGCGAGCGCGGACTTTTTGAACGTTGTCTTCATGGTGTCCTCCTTTATCGAACGAAACCCATAGAAGCAAATGCGGGGGTGGCGGATCCCCCGCCAATTACCAGATAGAGGGGTTAGGGCCTGGGCGTTCCGCAGTTGCTGCAGAACTTGCCGCCGTTTTCGCTGCCGCAGTTGGGGCAGAACCACTTGGCCGGTGCCGGGGCGGGTGCGGGGCTGCCGCACTCGGAGCAGAACTTGCCGGTGTTGGTGGCGCCGCAGCTGCAGGTCCATGCGCCGGCCACAGGTGCGGCAGCGGGTGCCGGTGCGGGGGCGGGAGCCGGAGACGGCTGCGGGGCAGCCTGCTGCTGTGCCTGGCCGGCGGCAAACAGCTGGCTAGCGTTCATGCCGCCCATGCCACCTGCCATGCCCATGCCCATAAAGCCTGCCATCGCGCCGTTGGGGTTGGCCGCTGCCGCGCGCATCGCGTCGCTCTGGGCGCTGGCGATGTTGGCGGCCGCCATGGTGGGATCGCGCATGACTGCGGCCTTCTGCAGGTCCTTGATCATCTGCTCGTCTTCTTGCGAGGCGGCGATGGAGTTGACGCCAAAGCTCACGATCTCGACGCCACGTAGGTCGCGCCAGTCGGCCGAGAGGACCTCGTTGAGCGCGCGGGCGAGCTCGGTGGTGTGACCGGGGATGGCGCTGTAGCGAATGCCCATTTCCGAGATCTTGGCAAAGGCGGGCTGCAGAGCGGTGAGCAGCTCGGACTTAAGCTGGCTGTCGATCTTATCGCGCGTGTAGCTATCGGTCACGTTGCCGCACACGTTGGTGTAGAACAGCAGCGGGTTGGTGATACGGTACGAATACTCGCCGTTGCAGCGCACGGAGATGTCGACGTCCAGGCCAATGTTGTTATCGACCACGCGGAAGGGCACGGGCGAGGCGGTGCCGTACTTGTTGCCGATGATCTCCTTGGTGTTGATGAAGTAGACGCGCTGGTCCTTGCCCGCGTCGCCGCCAAAGGTAAAGCGGCTGCCGATATTGGCGAAGGTCTCCTTGATGGAGTCGCCCAGGTTGCCGCTAAAGACGCTCGGCTCGCTGCCGGTATCGAAGACGAACTCACCGGGCTCCAGCGCGACTTCGATGATCTTGCCGTTTTGCACCACGAGCATGCCCTGGCCGTCGTTGACGGCGATGACCGAGCCGTTGGAGATGACGTTGTCCTCGCCGCGCGTGTTGGAGCTGCGGCCGCCGGTGCGCTTGCTGCCCTTGCAGGCCAAGACATCAGCGGGCATCGATTCGCAATAGATAAATTCCTTCCACTGGTCGGCCATGACGCCGCCGGCAGCGCCCAATCCAGCTTTCAAGAGTCCCATGGTGATCTTCCTTTCTCGTCAAAGGCCGGGTGGTATTGGTCAGAATGGCTAATCGTCCTTGTTGTCCTTCATGACAACGGTGGTCTCGGTGTGGCTGAAGGTGTCGTGCTTCTCGGTCAGGTCGAGCTCGCCGCAGTAGCAATCGGCGTGGGTGGCCTCGTTGGCCGTCTTGAGCTGGCCCACCAGCAGCACGTCTGCGATGACCACGATGATCAGCGGCGCGACGATGTTGATGAGGATGCCCTCGACATCGAAGGTGAGGTAGTCCGGATTGAAGGCGTTCTCTCCCATAAAGAGGATCTGGGAGAGGACAAACCCGATCACAAAGAACAGCACCGAGGCGATGGCGAGCTTGGGCTTGGAGCAGGGGAGCTCGCCGACCATGCGACCGGTCTGGCCGTTCATGGCAAACAGGTAACTCTTGCCGTTCCACGAGGTGGAGAGCATCCACACGGGGAACAGGGCGTAGTCGCTGTCTTCCCAGGTGTAGTCGAGCTGCTTGCTTTCAACCGTGGCGTCGTCATACTCGTCGACGACGGTCTCGCGCAGGGCCGAAATCGTACTTTCTTCCATACGACGCTCGGCGCGCGTCTTGCAGGTTTCGCAATCCTCGTCGTAGCGGTTGGCGATGTAGCCGGGCATATAAGCGACCGAGAACGGGCGCAGCGCGTCGTAGTCAAACGGCTCGATGGCGTCCATATGGCCGTCGGGCATCTTGGACGATCCGTCGACGGGCACGCGCTCAAACGAGATATTTCCCTTGCGGTAGGCATCGTAGTGGTCGGTGGTCGTGACGGTGCGGTCGGATTCTTCGGTTACGGTCTCGTTGGTCGCATCAAAGCACACTTCGCCGTCCACGCGGGCGCCGTAGAGCCAAAACGGCACGTAAACGCCTTGGACCTCGTCGATGTGGTTGCCGGTGACAAAGCTCTTGGGCAGCAGGATTTTGCCCTTGTAGTGGTCTTTGAGCGCGGCCATGACATCGTCGCGCTCGAGCTTAAACGGAATCACCAGGTCGGGTGAGAAATCGCCCGAGAGCTGGCCGGGCGCCACGGCAGAGTTGCCGCAGTATGGGCAGGTGGTAACGGCGACGGTGCCGTCCGAGACCAGCTCGGCACCGCACGACGAGCAGATGTAGCCGGCGTTTTGAGCCAGCTCCTGCACGGCATCGTCGGCAGCAGGTTTGGGAGCCGCGGCTGCGGCATCGGCTTTGGCATCTGCCTTGTCCTGGCGCTCGCGATAGAGGGCCTCGACTTCTTCGACTTCAAAACGCGAATCGCAGTAGTCGCAGACGAGCTTTTGCTCGGCACTGGCAAAGTGAAGGGGGCCGCCACACGCGGGGCACTGATAGTTGACGCTCTCGAAGGCCATGATCGGTCCTTTCGCTGCCGGAGGCTATGCGCCGATGGCGCCGCCGCAGTATTCGCAGCGCCCGCTGGCATCGGGAATGGTGGTTGCACCGCAGAAGGGGCAGGTGACCGCGGTCTTGGGGGCCTTGGCGGCCACGACGCTGTCGCGCGTCTCCTGGCGCAGCTGCACCAGCGCGTCGCGGACCTCGGTTGCCTGGCGCTTGGCCTCGCGGTATTCGATGGAACCGCGCTGATCGATGGTGGAGTCGTTCACGCGTAGGTTGATCTCGGTAAAGTACGGCGTGTTGACATGGATGGTCAGATTGAAGTCGTAATCCAGGTCGTAGCGCGGCGGGTTGTAGCTCTCGCGCTCGCCGTCCTTGGTCTCGCGATAGATCTCGGTGCGATGCTCGTCGATATCCATATCGCAGCCGAGTACCTGTGAGAACTCGATGATGTCGGGATTGGCGTCGCGCCAGCGGCTCTGCGAAGTGATGATCAGCAGGCCCGCGTCTTCGTCGAGCATGATGTTGGTGCGCCCGGCAGAGAGCGTGCGCGTGGGGTTGAACGACGCCAGGCGTTCGGCATTGGCCTCGCGGTAGGCGAGTTGCTCGCGGATATCGTCCGCGGTGCTGGAGCGATGGCCGTGGAAGAAGGGGGAGAGCTTGCCGGCGCGCTCTTTGCACAGGTAGCCTTCGTTGATCTTGGTCTTCCCCAAAAGCCCCAGCTCGGTACCGCAAATCGCGCACTCTTTCTTCTCGAACATCTTGTCAAAGAAGCCCATGGCTGCCTCCCATCAACAGGTAGCGTGTGTCACTTTTGATGATGGGGGAGTGCACGATCTTTCACGATACCCAGACGGCTCAACGAGTCTCCACAACTGGGACACATGGCCCATTTTTGACTAGTCACCGGGGACGTTCTTCGGCCACTCATTGGGGACGTGCTTAAATGAGTGGTGCTTAAATGAGTGGTGGAGGCCGCGGAGCCCACGTCCGATGAACGCCTCGATGCCTTCGTCGTCACCTTTGGGCTTACAAGGCGCGAGCGCGATATTCTTGAGGTCTTGGTCGTTTCGGACCAGAGCGTCCAGGACATCGCCACAACGCTTTTCCTCTCGCGCTCCACGCTCTACCGCCACATTTCCTCGATCAACAAAAAGACCGACACCGCCTCGCGTGTGGCCCTTATCAACTTCTTCTGGTCCTGGACGCCCAAGGACTAGCTAATCCTCCAATAAGTTGCGGTGGAATAGTCCCTAAATTAAAGTCATGGGGCTTTAAACAGGAACTATTCCACCGCAACTACTGAGGGGACAGACTGCGACAGCGGCAGAGGCAACGGCGTCGGCAGCCGCGGTAGCGGTAACGGCAGCTGGCGGGGTGTTTTCCGTCTGCTCGCTACAGTAGCTCGCCGTGGCGGGCGATGTAGCGGCGCTTTGCCAGCTGGGTGAGCGCGATGTAGGCGGAGACGATGCCGATGAGCAGCGCGAAGAAGCTCGCCGGCAGCGGCATGAGGCCGAGCGCATCGGCGATGGGGCTTGCCGGTAGCCAGGTGACGAGTGCCAGGCCCAGTACGGTGAGAACGCACAGGGCGGGCGCGGCGTGATCGCGCAGGCTCGGCAGATGCGGGGAGCGCAGCATGTGGATCACGAGTGTCTGCGACCACATGGACTCGACAAACCAACCACTCTGGAAGAGCGCCGCAAAGGCCGCCATGCCCGCGACGTCGCCCGCGGCGGCAAGCTCGGACCAGCTTGCGCCCACGGTGGCAGGGCACACCACAAAGAAGAGCGCGGCGAAGGTCACGATGTCAAACAGCGAGCTCACGGGGCCCAGCTCGAGCATAAAGCCCTTGATGGACGCAGCGTCCCAGGCGCGCGGACGGGCAGTCCAGGCGTCATCGACGGTGTCCCACGGCAGCGCGATGCACACGATCTCGTAGACCAGCGACAGCAGCACCAGCTGCAGGGCGCTCATGGGCAAAAACGGCAAGAACAGGCTCGCGACGGTCACGGACAGCACGTTGCCAAAGTTGGAGCTCACCGTGGTCTTGAGGTACTTGAGCAGGTTGCCGTAGGTGCGGCGGCCTTCGATGATGCCGCGCTCGAGCACACCCAGGTCCTTCTGAAGCAAGATGATATCGGCGGATTCCTTGGCAATGTCGACGGCCGAATCGACCGAGATGCCGCAGTCGCTCGCACGCATGGCGGCGGCGTCGTTGATGCCGTCGCCCATAAAGCCCACGGTGTGGCCGAGCAGCTCGCGCATGACGCGCACCAGGCGCGCCTTCTGCAGCGGCGAGAGCTTGGCGAAGAGGTGGGTTTTCTCGGCGCGCTCGGCAAGTTCGGCGTCATCGAGCGCATCGATCTCGGAGCCGAGCAAGACGTTGCTCGCATCGATGCCGATCTGCTCGCAGACGGTGGCGGCGACGCGGTCGTTGTCGCCGGTCAGGACCTTGACCGCTACGCCCTTGGCCTCGAGGGTTGCGACGGCGCCCGCGGCACTTGCTTTGGGAGGATCGAGGAAGGCCAAAAAGCCCATCAGCACCATGTCGCACTCGTCGGCAATGCCAAACTCGCCCACGCAGCGCGGATCGGTCTTCTGCGCCACGGCAATCACGCGCAGGCCCTCGGCGTTGAGCTCGGCGATCTGCTTGCGAATCTGGGCGAGCTTATCTTCGGTGAGCGGCTGGGCGATGCCATCGACTTCGACAAAGGAGCAGATCTCGAGCATTTCCTCGGCAGCGCCCTTGGTGACCATCTGGGTTTTGCCTTGGGCATCGGCGACAACTACGCTCAGGCGACGGCGCGAGAAATCGAAGGGCACCTCGTCGACCTTGGTGTAGCGATCGCGCAGGCTCTGGCCCAACATGGGATTGGGCACGACGGTCGAGGGCGTCACGTCGGCACGGTCGATTACGGCCAGGTCGATAAGGTTTTTGAGGCCGGTCTGGAAGAAGCTGTTCAAAAACGCATGGCGCAGCACACGTGCGTCCTCATTGCCGTCGGTGTTGAGGTAGCGCTCGAGCACGATGCGGTCTTCGGTGAGGGTGCCGGTCTTGTCGCAGCACAGGACATCCATGGCACCCAGGTTTTGGATCGCTGGCAGCTCCTTGACGATTACTTGGCGACGGGCGAGGTCCTTGGCGCCCTGCGACAGGCTCGTGGTCACGATGACGGGAAGCATCTGCGGCGTGATGCCAACAGCCACGCTCGTGGCGAACAGCAGCGCGTCGATGACATTGCCCTTGGTGGCGGCGTTGATGGCAAAGACGGCCGGCGCCATAACGAGCATGAGGCGTACGAGCAACATGGAGACGCTCGAGACGCCGCGGTCAAACGCGCTTTTCTCGCCGCGCCCGTTGAGCATCTTGGCGATGCCACCCAGGTAAGTATCCGAGCCGGTGGCAACGACAAGCGCCATGGCGGCGCCGTTTTGCACGGAGGTGCCGGTAAAGACGATGTTCTTGCAGGCAGAGAGTGGCAGCGCGGAGCCGTCGGCACCCTCGACGACGGTGATGGCAGTGGTCTTCTCGACGGCCTCGCTCTCGCCGGTGAGCGCGGACTCAATCACAAACAGATCGCGCGCGGTGATGACGCGGGCATCGGCCGGCACCATATCTCCGGCAGAGAGGCGGATCACATCACCGGGGACGAGCTCGTCGAAGGGGATCTCGACGCGCTCGCTGTCGCGCAGGGCGGTGCAAGTGTTGGAGACCAGGTCCTTGAGGGCCTCGGCCGCATTGCCGCTGCGGGCTTCTTGGATAAACTTCATACCGCCCGATACCAGCAACATGATGCCGATGACGATGACCGTGGAGGGGTCGCGCTGCGGTTCGGGTACGGCGAGCACGTCGATGTAGAGCGAGACCAGCGCGAGAGCGGCGAGGATGCCGGCGAAGGGGTCGACAAAGGCGTCGGCGATACGGCGGACGAGCGTCTTGGTCGGCGCCTCGATGGTGTTGGGGCCGGAGGCGTCCAGGCGCTCGGTTGCCTGCTCGGCGGTGAGGCCGCTTGCCGTGGCGTCGAGCAGCACGAGGGCGTCCTCGGCGCTATGGGTGGCGGCGAATATGGTGTTCTTGGACAGGCCGGTGTGAGCGGCAGGGCGCGCCGTGCGGCGGCGCTTGGAGATAGCTTCGAGTACCGTGGCGGTTTTGAGCATCAGCATAGGGTCCTCCTTGTTGAAGGGAGTTAGCGTACGTGTCGTATTTGCTTCAAAAAACCTAGATGTCGCTCACGTCAAGCTCGCGAACCGCCACAAAGGGGACAGGCACCTTTGTGGCGGTTTTGACGATCGGTTCGTGCGCTTATGCGAATACGGAATCCTCGCGGCGTGCCGAGGGCGACATGCAGGTTTTTCGACTATGACTGCCTTCCATGGCACACCTCCTTATGGATGGGCGCAGCGCGCTTTGGGTATCTCGTACCCTTTCTAATCCGCCCGTATTCTTGATGAGGGGGTTTGACATGTCAACCCCCATTGTTCAGAAAACCATTGCCCCTGACAAAGCCTTTACTGAATGCCGTGGCCTCAAAGTGCGCCCGCATCGATGCTCTGCCTGCGCTAAACTGAAGAGCATGTACGCGATTACGAGAGGAGCCCGCATGGAGGCTTACAAGCAAGAGTTCATCAAGTTCATGGTCGAGTCCGACGTTCTTAAGTTCGGCAGCTTTACGCTCAAGAGCGGCCGTCAGTCCCCGTTTTTTATGAACGCCGGCGCCTACGTGACGGGCTATCAGCTCAAGAAGCTGGGCGAGTATTACGCCCAGGCCATCCACGATAACTTTGGCGACGACTTTGATGTGCTGTTTGGACCGGCCTACAAGGGTATTCCGCTGGCCGTCGTGACCGCGATTGCCTACCACGAGCTGTACGGCAAGGAGGTCAAGTATTGCTGCGACCGCAAGGAGGCCAAGGACCACGGCGCCGACAAGGGCAACCTGCTGGGCTATGAGCCCCAGGACGGCGACCGCGTGGTCATGGTCGAGGATGTCACCACCAGCGGCAAGTCCATCGACGAGACCTATCCCAAGGTTAAGGCTGCTGCCGACGTCGAAATCAAGGGTCTGATCGTGTCCCTCAACCGCATGGAGGTCGGCAAGGGCGGCGTGACCACCGCACAGAAGGAGATCGAGGCCAAGTACGGTTTCCCCGTCGCGAGCATCGTTTCCATGGCCGAGGTCGTCGAGACCCTCTACAACCACGAGATCGATGGCAAGGTCGTCATCGATGACGAGCTCAAGGCCGCCATCGACGCTTACTACGAGCAGTACGGAGCTCGGGAGTAGGTAGTTACGCGGGTTTACCAACCCGCGTAACCAGTTGACGCTGCAAACCCGCCAGAGCGGCAATCTGCCTTTCAGCTTCGGCGGCATGACCAGAAGGTCAATGCCGCCTCGTTTCAAGGCACCTTGCTCG
>UQXA01000004.1 GCA_900544865.1 uncultured Collinsella sp.
GCGGTCGGCGGGGCCATTGTGGCTCTTGACAGCGGATTGGGTCATATGAGCGAAAACCAAGATGGCGAGACGAGGCGCGAACCCCAAGGCGAGAACATCGGCATCATCGCCCAGACCAGCGAGGGCGTCACACCCGCAGTCATCTCGATCATCCGCAGCAAGGTAACGGCCGAAGGAGATACAGCGGCAATCTTTGCCCGTGCCATGAGCGCTGACGGCAAGACAATCGGCACCATCAAGATTGAGAACGCCGCCATCCAGACGCCCGAAGGCGGCAAGGTCATTGACTATCGCAAGCTCCGTGACGGCATCTACGAGGCAGGCCAGGCCATCGGCACGGGCGACGCCACGGTCGACTCCCTCTATATCAAAGCAGTCGCCAAAAGTACGACCATCGCACCTCCCGAGGTAGCCAAGCCGGAAGACCCCAAGCCCGACGAGACCAAGCCCGCAGAAAGCAAGCCCGCGGAGTCCAAACAGAACCCCAAGCCTGAGGGCTCAAAGCCGACCAAGGCCGTTGCGGCTTCAACCACGAAAGCCAAGACTACCGGCGTGCTCGCGGCAACCGGCGACACCTCGGGTGCGGCCATCGTGGCAACCGTCCTTGCGGGAACAGCCGCTATCGCCGCAGGCACCATGGCGAGCCGTAAGCGTTCTTAAACGCCTCTGCGCACATGGCAGCTCCCGCGAAGGCCCCGAGCCCCAGCACCGTTTAACAACGCCACCGCCGAGCTCCCCTCCGGCGGTGGCGTTTTCCATATGAGTCCGCAGGGGATGCACGAGATTGTCTTTGGTCTAGCCCAACCGGCATACGCTGGCGTGCGACAATTGGGGCTGCCGATATCACAACACTGAGAGAAGCCCGTCATGGAAGCGCATCAAAAGCAGATAACCGTTTATTCGAATCATACGGAAAGCGCGCCTGTCATCTACCTTCCTGTGGTCGTGGGCGACGGCAGCGAGGTTTATAAGTGTTGCCGAGAGCTCGACTGTCCGCCATTCGCCCTCGTCACCATTGGCGGGCTCGATTGGAATCGCGAGCTGAGCCCCTGGGCATGCGACGGGACCGTACGCGATGCCGAGCCTTTCGGCGGCCAAGCTGCCGATTTTCTTGATGAGCTGCTGAATCAGATAATCCCCCAGGTCGAGTCGTCGCTTCCTCAGCCGCCCACCTGGCGCGGCATTGCCGGTTACTCGCTCGCGGGCCTCTTCGCACTCTGGTCCCTCTGGCAAACCGACGCCTTTGACCGCGCCGCGAGCGCATCGGGGTCGCTATGGTTTCCCGACTTTGTCGACCGTGCCAGCACGGCCCCTTTTGCCGGCAGCCCGCAAGCCGTCTACCTGTCACTCGGCAAAAAGGAAACCAAGACGCCCAACCGCATGATGCGGCATGTACTCGACGACACACGCGCGATGGAAGCGTTGCTCGTCGAGCGCGGCATTCCAACAACGCTGGAGCTCAACCCCGGCAATCACTTTGCCCAAACCGACTTACGCATGGCCCGCGGCATCCACTGGATACTGACGCATTAAAAATGGTGCCCACACGCATATACGCATGGGCACCATATCTTGTTTTAGCTGAACGCAGCTGCTACTCAGCAGCCTCCTCAAGCTCGGAGACATCAAACTCAAAGTCGTTACCCGGCAGGATGGCGTTGAGCACAATGCCCACCAGTGAGCCCACGGCAATGCCGGACAGCGAAATGGTCACGCCGCCCAGCTCCAACACGATGGCGCCGGCGGTGCTGTACGCGATGCCGAGCGAAAGCACGAGCACCAGCGCGGCAACCAGCACGTTGCGGTTGTTCTGGAAATCGACCTGGTTCTCGATGAGGTTGCGAACGCCCACGGCACTAATCATGCCGTAGAGCACGAGCGACACGCCGCCGATTACACACGCCGGCATGGCCGCAATGACGGCCGCGAACTTGGGGCAGAACGAAAGTACGATGGCGCAGCACGCGGCAATGCGAATCACGCGCGGGTCGAACACGCGCGTCAGGGCGAGCACGCCGGTGTTCTCACCATACGTAGTGTTGGCCGGAGCGCCAAAGAGCGAAGCCAGGATCGTGGCAAGACCATCGCCGAGCAGCGTGCGATGCAGGCCGGGATCGGCAATGTAGTTGCGCTCGCAAGTCGAACCGATAGCAGAGATATCGCCGATATGCTCGATCATGGTCGCAAAGGCCAACGGCATGATGGTGATGATGGCCGTCGTGGCGAGGCCGCTATCGAACTGCGGCCCAAAGAGCGCAAACACGGTGTTGTCCCACACGACGGGCAAGCCAACCCAGGGAGCGGCTGCGACGCCCGAAAAATCGACCTCGCCCAGCGCAGTCGCAACGGCATAGCTCACCACAACGCCCAGCAGAATCGGCACGATCTTGACCATGCCGCGGCCCCAGATGTTGCAGATGACGATCACGGCCACAGCGATAACGGCGACAAGCCAGTTGGTCTGGCAGTTGGCAATGGCAGAGCTCGCCAGGATCAGGCCGATGGAAATGACAATGGGACCGGTCACCACCGGCGGAAAGAAGCGCATGACACGCTTGGCGCCAAATGCGCGGAACAGCGCTGCCAGCACCGGATAGAGCAGGCCGGCGCAGGCAACGCCCAAGCAAGCGTAAGGCAAAAGCTCGGCCTCGCCGTTGGGTGCAATGGCGGCATAGCCCGCGATAAAGGCAAACGACGAGCCCAGGAACGCGGGCACCTTACCGCGCGACAGGAAGTGGAACAGCAGGGTGCCCAAGCCGGCAAACAATAGTGTTGCCGAAACCGAGAGACCGGTGAGCACGGGCACCAGCACGGTGGCGCCAAACATGGCAAACAGGTGCTGCAGGCCGAGCAAAAACATGCGCGGGCGGCCGAGCGATGACGCATCGTAGATGGCATCGGTGACGGCGGGCATCGAAGACTGGGACATGGATGTCCTTTCGAATGGAAGGACGATCGGGCATATCGGATAACCTGCCCGAACGATACGATCCGAACCATTGTACGCGATACGCTATGTCTCGCACGCGCCGTCACCTGCGAACGGTAGCGTTACTTCCAAACGCGCTCGGCAATGCTCCTGACCAGCGCGATCTTTGCCCACTGCTCGTCCTCGGTCAGCTTGTTGCCAATCTCGCAGCTGGCAAAGCCACACTGCGGAGACAGATACAGGTTCTCGAGCGGCACGTACTTTGCCGCCTCGCGGATGCGCTCGACAATAGCGTCCTCGTTCTCGAGCTCTGCCGCCTTGGTAGTCACCAAGCCCAGCACGACCTTCTTGCCGGGAGCAACGTACTTGAGCGGCTCAAAACCACCGGCGCGCGGCGTGTCGAACTCCAAATAGAACGCATCGACATCCTCATGCGCAAACAGGTACGGCGCGATGGGGTCGTAGCCGCCCTCAAAAGCGTAGGTGGAGTGGTAGTTGCCGCGGCATACATGCGTGTTGATGACCAGATCGTCGGGCTTGTCCGCGATGGCGGCATTGTTGAGCGCCACGCCCAGCTCGCTCACCTTTTGCAGGTCAACCGGGCTCATGCCAGTCTTGGACACAAAGTCGGTATCGCAATAGATGCCCCAGGTGCAGTCATCAAATTGGATGTTGCGGCAGCCTGCGGCATACAGGTCGGCAATCACGGTGCGATATGCTGCAGCGATGGCATCGGCAAGTTCTTCGTCGGTCTTATAAACGGCACGTAGACTCTCCTGCTGGCCGTCGCAGCGGTCGAGCGTAACTTCGGAGAACGTCTGGATCGGCGCCGGAATGGTTTGCCGCGCGACCTGGCCCTCTCCCTCAAGCGCCTTGACAAACTTAAAGTGCTCGACGAACGGATGGTTCTCGCCGCTGATGGGGCCGGTCACCACGGCGGTATCGGCCGTGGTCTCCTCGTCGTGGAACATATAGCCCGTACGCGAGGTACGGCGTTCAATGCCGTTGAGCCCCCACATAAAGTCGAGGTGCCAGTAGCTGCGGCGGAACTCGCCATCGGTGATGACCTGTAGGCCGGCGGCCTTTTGCTTAGCCACCAAGTCGCGAATGGCCTCGTCCTCGACGGCCTTAAGACCGGCGGCGTCGAGTGTGCCCGCGGCATAGGCGGCACGGGCGTCCTTCACAGCCTGCGGACGAAGAAAACTGCCGACGATATCGACGCGAAACGGCGCGTTCGGTTGAATCGAAATACTCATAGATATCTCCCTTTGCATTGGTTGCTTTACTGGGACAAAGTATGAGCGCTCATATAGCCATCGTAAAATATACGTTTATAACAGTTTGATATAGATGCTTCCTATATCAGTTTGGACTGCCGTAAAGAGATTTGACCCGTGCAGAACGCAGCAGTCTAGATATGCTGACGAATCGCGTCGATATAGGCCTGCCCATAGCGCGTGAGCGTCGTGTTTTTGCGCGTGATGATACCAATCTCCATGTACTCGTCCACATCGAGCGGAATGGAGATAATACCTGGACCGTTGAGCTCGTGGCTGATCACGCCCGAACACACCGTGTAGCCGTTGAGGCCCATGGCCAGGTTGAACAGTGTCGCACGGTCACGCACGCGGATATTCTTGCGGCGCTCAAAGGTCGAGGTCAGTTCCTCGGAATAGTAGAACGAGTTATAACTGCCCTGCTCATAGGACAAGAACGGGTAGTCTTCCAAGTCCTCGAGCGTCACGCTGGCGCAGTCCGCCAGTGGATGGTCGGCGCAGACGAAGACATGCGGCGTGGCGCAGAAGAGTCCTTCGAACACGAGCTCGTTGGCCACCAGCATGCGCTCGATGACCTCGCGGTTATGCTCGGATAAGTACAGGATGCCCAGTTCGCTTTTCATATGCGCGACATCCTCGATAATCTCGTGAGTCTGCTCCTCGCGCAGGGTGAAGTCGTAACGCGCGGCATCGAACTCGCGGATCACGTCGACAAACGCGTTGACGGCAAAGGAATAATGCTGGCAGCTCACACTAAAGTGCGGCACCTGCTCGGATGCGCCCTTGTACTTGCCCTCGAGCAGGTCGGCCTGGTCGAGTACCTGGCGCGCATAGCCCAAGAAGGTCTCGCCTTCCTCGGACACAATGACGCCCTTGTTGGTGCGCTCAAAGATGTGCACACCCATCTCGTTTTCGAGATCGCGAATCGACGCGGTAATCGAAGGCTGCGATACAAAGAGCCGGCGCGAGGCCTCGGTAATGCTGCCGCATTCGGCAACTTTGACGACATATCTGAGCTGCTGGAGCTTCATAGCTTTCTCCCTAGACGTTCGTGACGTCGAAACCTGTCACATCCATCTGACGCATAAACGGCGGCATTTCCCCCGTCGCAGCGCAGGCGGCAATCTGATGCAGAGCCCCGGCGACCGCATCGTCTGCCGCAGCGCCGATATGCCAGCGCGCGGCAGCCGTGACAGCCTCGTTGGCATTGGCGACTGCAACGGAGTTGGGGACGGCACCGATCATGGGCAGATCGTTATCGGAATCGCCAAATACGGCCACCTCATCGGGCGTCAGGTCCAAAGCGCGCGCCAACTCCAGCGCAGCGCAACCCTTGTCCCAACCTGCTGGAAGGATGTCAAACAGGCGCACTCGGTTGTTGGGAAACACAAGCGAGAGTTCCGGCACCTCAACGGCAACGCGCTCGCGTAGCTCCGCGAGCTCCTCACGCGAACGGGCACTCCAGATATTCGCCTTGAACACCGGCGCGTCGTCGACGACAGGACGGCACGGGGCCTCTTCGCCTTTGAGCCATGCGTTGCCGCCCGACTCCATGGCGCGACGAACGCGCTCGGGGTCACTCGTCACGCAATAGGCATCGTTACCCCAAAAGTCATCACCCAGGCTGTAGACCTTCAGGTAGGTATCATCGGTCTCCTGCTCCAGATAGTCGGCCAAGCGCATCAGAGCATCGTTGTCGATCGCGCGCGAGGTGACTACTTCGCCGTCGACAAACATCACCTGGCCGTTACAGAACGCACCAGTCGAAAAACACTCGGAACGGTTTTTGAACATCCAGCCCATCGCGGACGGCTGACGACCCGAAACCGGGCCAAAGTGCAGACCCGCCGCTTGCATGGCATGAATACCCTCAATGGCGTAGTCGCTGACGCCGTCATGCCCGGCTGGAATCAGCGTATCGTCCATATCGGTCAGCACAAGTTTGATCATAGAGTCCCCCAGTCATTTTCACCGCAACCATTGTAACGGTGCGCTAGTATAGGGAACAACAGATTCGATGCGGGAGTGCCGGCGGTGCAAACCACAAGGCTGAGAGGGCAATGGGCCCAATCCTTTGAACCTGTCAGTTAATGCTGGCGTAGGGAGCATGCCGCCTTTACAGGGGCGCTGTCTATGCACAGCGCCCCTTTTCTATGCCAAGGAGGCATGTGCAGTGATTGATTCGGAACAGCTTAAGCAACATGTGATCAAGGCCGTGAATGAGATTCGCGCTACCAATCCGATGGCCGGTTCCATCACCAACACGGTGACGATCGACTTTGTCGCCAACGCACAGCTCGCCGTGGGCGGATCGGCCGCCATGGTCTATCTGCCCGACGAGGGCGAGGCACTCGTTGCCGGTGGCGGCGCCATCTATCTCAATATGGGCACGCTCTTCCCCATCTACGAGCAGACGATTCCCCGCGCGGCCAAGGCGGCACACGACGCCGGCAAGCCCTGGGTGCTCGATCCGGTTGGCCTGGGTATCGGTAACCTGCGCACCCAGCTGGTAAACGAGCTCAAGCAGTACAAGCCCGCCATCGTGCGCGGCAACGCCTCCGAGATTATCGCGCTCGCCGGCCTGTGGGGTCTTGAGGGCGAGGCGGCCGATCTGAGCCGCGTGCGCGGTGTCGATACCACCGACACGGTCGACGCCGCCCGCGATGCCGCCGTGGCGCTCGCCCGCTACACCGGCGGCGCCGTAGTGGTCTCGGGCGAAGTCGACCTGATTACCGACGGCACAACCGTGGCCAAGTCCCACGGCGGCAGCCCGCTCATGTCCAAGATCACCGGTTGCGGCTGCTCGCAGGGCGGCGTGCTGGCCGTGTATGCCTGCGCCACCGATCCGTTTACGGCAGCCGTCTGCGGCACCGCCGTCTACAACGTTGCCGGCACGCGTGCCGCCGCTGTCGCCGATGCCCCGGCAAGCTTTAAGGTTGCCTTTATCGATGAGCTCTACCGCGCGACCGCCCAAAACATCGCTGATAACAAACTCGAGCTCGAGGAGGCATAAGCCATGTCCGAGCCCGCAACCAATGCCGGTATGAACACGCTCGTCGCTGTGGCCATCGCCCCATGCGGCACCGGCGATGAGCTATCCGCCGAGGTCGCCGAGGTCGTGCGCGTCATTCGCGAGAGCGGCCTTCCCAACCGCACTACCTCGATGTTCACCGAGATCGAGGGCGACTGGGACGAGGTCATGCAGGTCGTGCGCGACGCAACCTTTGTGTTGGCGAGCAAGGGCATCCGCACCGAAGTCGTGCTCAAAGCCGATATCCGGCCCGGATTTACCGACACCATGACCGGCAAACTCGAGCGCATGGAAGCACAGATCAAAAAGCAGGAGGAAGCACGATGAGCATCCGCGACAACCTTGATATCTCGGCCTATCTGGTACTCGGCCCCGAAAACACGCTCGGACGCCCCGTGGGCGATGTGGTGGCCCAGGCGCTCGACGCCGGCTTTACCTGCATCCAGGTGCGCTCCAAGGTGGCAAGCGCCCGCGAGATCATTGCGCTGACCGGCGACGCCGCGCAGGCAATCGCTCAGGCCGGCAAGACCGGTCAGGTCGCCTTGCTGATCGACGACCGTCTGGACTGTGTGCTTGCCGCACGCGAGCAGGGTATTGCTGTCGACGGCGTGCACGTGGGCCAAAGCGATATTCCCGTCGAGGTCTGTCGCAAGTTGCTGGGCCCCGACGCCATCGTGGGCCTTTCGGCCCGTTGCGAGGAGATGCTCGAGTACGTCAAGACCGCCGACATGAGCCTAGTCGACTACCTGGGCATCGGCCCACTCCACGAGACCGAGACCAAGCGCGACTGCGGACGCGCGGCCGACGGCTCTATCATCACCAAGAGCTTTGAGGACCTGGCCGCACTCCACGCGGCAAGCCCCGTGCCCATCGTGGTGGGCGGCGGCGTCAAGACGGCCGACCTGCCGCAGCTCAAAGCCACCGGCGTCGATGGCTTCTTTGTGGTGAGCGCTGTCTGCAGTGCCGACGACCCCTACGCCGCGGCCAAGGAGCTTGTCGACACCTGGCAGCAGGCATAGGCATAAGCCGAGCAGCTGATTCGCAGTCTCATATCTTCAGCAATGGAAAGCGCATCCCAGTTTGGATCTCCATTCCGGGATGCGCTTTCCGCATGCGACCCTTACCCCGCCAGATACGCTTCCAACGCCGGCAAAGTCGCCTCCGCATCACGACGACCGACCTGGTAGATACGCTCGAGCTCATCGGGGTCGCGACACAGCGACGGCACCTTCACCGATTCGCTCGGCCGCACCACAAAGATTTCGCCGGCAGCCTCGCGACGTGCCAGGTCATCGAGCGTGGCATTGTAGACCTCATGCCGATGCTCAAGCGCTGCGACAAACTCCGGATAGTGACGGAACACGCGCCGCAGCATGGGCATCACGCTGTTGGGCTGCTTTACAAAGCCCGCTGGCTGCGTGAGTACCACGATATTGCGGTCATACCCCTGTGCAAACAGCCAAGCACTGGGAATGGAATCGGCCACGCCGCCATCCAGGTACTTGCGGCCCTCAACGGCGACAGGACGCGTCGCCACGGGAATTGCCGACGACGCCCGGATCCACTCGATATCCCTCTCGTCGCCATACGGCAGATCGTGATAGACGGCCTTGCCCGTCTCGATATCGGTACACACGCACGTAAACCGCATGGGGCAGGCGCGATATGTCTCCAGGTCGATGGGATCGCGCTCGATGGGCACCTCGTGATAGGCAAAATCGGCATTGAACATATCGCCGGTTCGCAGCCAGCTGGTCACGCTCGCATAGCGCTTATCGGCACAATAGGCTTTGTTGTAGCGAATGGCGCGGCCGATCTGGCGCGATTTAAAGTTGTAGCCAAACGCCGCGCCCGCCGAGACACCCACCATATGGTCGCAAGTTAAGCCGTGCTCCATCCAAACGTCGAGCACGCCCGCCGTATACATACCGCGGTAGCCGCCTCCCTCGAGTGCCAGCCCCACCGTGCGCGTCGTATTTGACTGTGCCATGCGACCATCTCCATCCCCGCAAATTTAAACGGAACAAGTATACCCGTCAACATATACCGCCCCAGTCGCATTTTCATCGAACATCGCATCGTCGCGCTACCGCCTGTCGAATAATAGCCGCCCATAGCATGTGCACCCATATATAATTGTGTACTGTTGTTTACACTACTCAGCTGTTATCAACAGCGAACATTAGCCGACAAATTAACTCAACAACGCGGCAAGGCGGGGGCCTGGATACACGCAAAACGCCGAGCAACGACGCGTGTACACAACGAGCTCGCCCGACGCAATCCGCCCCGACCTCAGAAAGCCGCTTAGAACATGGATACTGTCAGCAATTACACCGAAACGCTCGAAAAGACCGTCCATGACCTTCTTGAGCGGCAGGAGGATCTGATCAGGGCTGCCTTTACCGACCAGCTTACTGGGCTTGGCAACCGTGGCGGCTTTGCCCGTTCCCTCGAGGAGCTCTGGGAGCAGGACGCCCCCGTTACCATGGCGTTCATCGATATCGACAATCTCAAGCACTGCAACGACGTCTTTGGGCATGACGAGGGCAACCGCTATATCTTGCAGGTAAGTCTCTATCTTAAGCTGTATATGAAGGTGAGCGAAGCGGCGTTTCGCATAGGCGGCGACGAGTTTGCCATCCTATCTACGATTGCAACCGAGGACGACCTCGCCGAACGTCTGAAACACTGCCGAACGGTTCTGCTCAAAAACAACGATTCCGAGATGCCCCGCTCGTTTAGCTACGGAGTGTCACATGCCGACCCCGCCCTGGGCGAAGCTTCCAATCGCATGACGCTCGATGCCGACCATCGCATGTACGACTACAAGCTACGTCATGCCATGCACCTCGATCGACGCAATATCACGCAAGTTCACGCCGACGACTTCGAAATAAGCGATCGTATTTTTGACGCCTTTTCGATGCTCAACGAGGGCCGTTATTTCTTTATCGAGAACTTGGACAAACATCGCACCCTTTGGTCACAAGGTGCCTTGCGCGATCTTGGCCTTCCCTCGGAGCACATAGACAACTGTCGCGATTACTGGAAAACGCGCGTCCATCCCGACGACCTTGAGGCCTGCATCAACGACATCGACCAAGTCTACAACGGCACCAAGCACCGCCGCGTCATGCAGTATCGTGTGCGCAACGCCGTCGGCGACTACGTCCTTTGCCGTGCTCGCGGGTTTCGTATCGACGGCGACGGAAATGTCCCCTCGCTCTATGTCGGCGAGCTCGTCAACCACTCACTTGCCGAAACCGTCGACGCCGCCACAGGCCTCGGAACGCAGCGCATGCTGGCCAACGCCATCGACGCCTGCCGCCGCGATCGTTGCGAGACAGGGCTTATAGCGGTGCGCGTTCGTGGCACGACGAAGCTCAACGAGCTCTACGGGGCCGAGGCTGTCGACAACATGCTTGCCGAATACGCAGGCCGCATGCTGTCGATCACCCGCGGCAGGAGCCGGGTCTACCGTTCACGAAGCGTCCAGTTCGTCGTGCTCAGCAACGACCTGGACCACGAGGCATTCGAGCAACTGACCCGCCACCTTAAAGAGGCCGTTTTCGCT
The DNA here is from genome assembly GCA_900544865.1 of uncultured Collinsella sp. GTDB lineage: Bacteria > Actinomycetota > Coriobacteriia > Coriobacteriales > Coriobacteriaceae > Collinsella. The sequence goes on from UQXA01000004.1 coordinate 10,815, forward strand.
CCTGTTCGAATCGCAGGCGACACCATTACTCCCGTCTGCCTTGTCGTCCCGGCCTTTTACGAGCACTTAACCCATCAACCGACCGCCGTTTTAGGCGAACTCGATCGTCGCCTTCGCACGGCCGGCGAGCTTGTTCCCAACGACAGCCTCCCCATACCCGAGGCGGAGCGCAAAAGCGCCATAGCCGAACGTATCGACTCGCTCACGGGCCTCTATCGACCCAGCGAGTTTATGCGGCGCGCCAACGCATTTCTCGAGGCAAGGCGCAACGGCACCTGGTGCATCGCCACGGTCGACATGGGCCACATGCGCCTGTTTAATGAATGGCACGGCCAGGCCGAGGGCGACCGCGTACTCGCCGATGTGGGCACGGTCCTCAAGGACATCGAGAATGCCGATATGGGCGTCGCAGGGTACTGGGGCCAAGATGACTTTTGTGTACTCATCCCCTTTAAGCACATCACCGTCCATCAAATCTACAACCGCGTTCGTGAGGCAGTAGCCAGGCATGATGACGGCGTAGGTTTCTGGCCGTCCATGGGCGTTTACCCCATCGACTCCAATGAGGAGATCACCATCGATGCGCAGGCGAAGGCCATGTTTACCAATCGGCGCGCAAAAAACGACTTCAAGGAGCGCATTGCCATTTTCTGCCCCGCGGAGTACGAGCGCGAAGTCGTGTTCCACCGCGCGCTGACCGAATTCCAGTACGCGCTCTCGGACGGTCGCATTACCTACCACTTGCAACCCCAGGTCGATATGGAAACCGGTGAGATTATTGGCGCCGAAGCACTCACCCGCTGGATTGACAAGGACGGCTCTCTCATTTCGCCCGCAACGTTTATCCCTGCACTCGAGGAAAGCGGCTTTGTGGTGACGCTCGACAAGTACATTTGGCAGGGTGTCGCCTCGTGGCTGCGCGAGCGTCTCGATCGCAGTCTTCGCGTGGTTCCGATCTCGCTTAATGTGTCGCGCGTGGATATCCTTGCCTGCGACGTTGCCGAACATATGGGGGCGCTTGCCACCCAATACAACCTACCGCCCGAGCTCATGCGTATCGAGATAACCGAGACGGCTTATACGGGAGAGTCCGAGGCCGTGGACAAACTGACAGCCGACCTGCACACCCGCGGCTTCTCGACCTATATGGACGATTTTGGCACCGGCCAGTCCACGCTCGCGATGCTCAAGAGCGTCAACGTCGACGTCATCAAGCTCGACCGCACGTTTGTGCCCACCGACCGCGATCAAGGCCGCAGCACGCAAATCATTTCATCGATGCTCGAAATGGCGCAGTCGCTCCATCTGCCCGTCGAGGTCGAAGGCGTCGAGACAAATGAGCAGGCGGACATGCTACGACAAATGGGCGCCCGCTACGCTCAGGGCTTCCTCTACTACCGCCCCATGCCGGCGAAGGATTTTGAGGCATTGCTCGATGGCGGCAATAACAACTGATTCGCTCGCGCGCAAAACGCCACCACCGAAGGGGGAATTTGCCTCCATTAGCTAACTTATATCCCCAATTCAAACCGAATTGGGGATATGATACAAACCATTGTTCCGCCCAAGGAGGTTATCCATCATGAACGAGTCATATCGCCTGGGTGAGCAATTGATTATTGCCTATCTTCAGCGACTTGCGAATGGCATCTCGACCGCCGAACTCGATGTTGCCGCGCTGCCTGCTGAGCTACGCGCCGTTGGTGAGCAACTGCAAAAGACGCATGCTATCCTGCAACAAGAGCGCCAGCTGCTTGAGCGCAACGCCTATATCGATCCGCTCACCAACTTGGGCAACCGCAACGGACTCGACCGTCACGTCGAGCAACTCTGGCGCAAAGGCGACCCCTTCACCTGCGCCTATATTGACATCGACCATCTCAAACATTGCAATGATAGGTTTGGCCACGCCGAAGGCAATCGCTATATTCTGAGCATCTGCCGCACGCTCTCCGAAACCATGGAGCACGATGAGATGCTGTTCCGTATCGGTGGAGACGAGTTTGTGCTTATCTCGCTCTCTGCAAACGAGACTGAACTCGAGCAGCGCTTGGAGCAGGTACGTGCCGGGCTGATCGAAGCGAGCTCAGGCGGCAAGGCGCCCATGATCGGCAGCTTTAGCTTTGGCTGCTCGCGCGTCGATCCACTTGCCGGCGACACGCGTCGCCAGATGACGATGGATGCCGATCGCAAGATGCATCGCTATAAGCTTATGCATCGTGTGCAGCAACCGAAAGACAATGACGCGCCGCAACGCCCAATCGTCGATCAACTTCCGTGCAACGACCGCGTATTCCAAGCGATCTCCATGAGCTCCGAGACGCGCTATCCGTTTATCCTCAATCTCGATACGGGCGAATCGCAATGGTCGGTCAACGCCGTGCGCGATTTTGACCTGCCTTCCCAGCACCCTTTTAACTCGGTCGATATGTGGCTCGCCCGCGTCCACCCCGAGGACCGCGACAACGTACGCGCCGAGCTCGACATGGTGATAAACGGCACGTGGCACTTCCACTACATGCAGTACCGTGTTATGGATGCCACCGGAGCGTACGCGCTTTGCGACTGCACGGGCTACCGCTTGGACGGCACCGATACCGAGCCCAACATGTACGTGGGCATTATCATCAACCGAAGCCTAGCGGATACGACCGACTCGGTAACGGGCCTGGGCGATGTCCACGCCTTGGTCAACGCCATTGGAGAGATGCGCCGCGTGGCGCGCGAGGCAGGCTTTATTGCCATTAAGGTTGACGATATCGCCGAGGTCAATGCCCGCTTTGGATTCGATGCAGGCGATCGCGTGCTCGCCGAAAGCGCCGCCCGCCTCATGGATTGTTCGCGCGGCAAGGGCCGCCTGTTCCGCTCGACGGGGCCAACATTCGTGGCACTCTTCGATGAGGTCGGCCCCGAGGCAATCGATGAGATCGCAGGCGACATCGAACGGTTCCTGGGTTCCCCCGTGCTCATCGGCCCGCTTGAATATCAGCCGCCCATTCGCGTGGCCACGCTTCATCTGGACGCTGTCGATCGACAGCCCGTTTCCATTTTGAACGAGCTCAAAGCGCTGCTCGGGAAAGCCGTGCAGGTGCCAGGTACCAAACTGGATTAGCACCGCGCCCGCGCCGCCTCCCCCATCGTGCGATAATCCTCTGCAGAATTCACCGATAGCAGAGGGAGTTTGTGATGAAGGTTCTTTTGGTCAATGGCAGTCCCAAGGCAAACGGCAACACCGCCCGCGCACTCGCCGAAGTCGCCGAGCAGCTCATTGCCGAAGGCATTGATACCGAGGTGTTTCAGCTGGGCGCCAAGCCCATTCGCGATTGCATCGGTTGCGGCCAGTGCGGCAAGCTCGGCGGTCGCTGCACCTTTGACGATGACGTGGTCAACGAGCTGATCGCTGCCGCCGAGCAGGCAGATGGCTTTGTCTTTGGCTCACCTGTCTACTATGCGCACCCCAGCGGGCGCATCCTTTCGGCCCTCGATCGCGCCTTCTATGCAGGCGGGCACGCCTTTGAGCACAAACCCGGCGCCGCAGTCGCCGTCGCCCGTCGCGGCGGTACGTCGACCACCTTCGATGTGCTCAACAAGTACTTCACCATTAAGCAAATGCCCGTGGTTGCTTCCACCTACTGGAACAACGTGTTTGGCCGCGTGCCCGGCGACGCCGATGGGGACGCCGAGGGCCTTGCCACCATGCGAAACATCGGCAAGAACATGGCCTGGCTCCTGCGCTGCATCGAGGCAGGTCAGGCCGCCGGTATCAACGCGCCCGAAGCCGATCGCGCAACGACCAACTTCATTCGATAGAGCGGCGGGGCCATGAATATTCAAATCTTCGGGACTAAGAAGTCGTTCGATACCAAGAAAGCACAGCGCTTCTTCAAAGAGCGCCGCATTAAGGTGCAGTTTATCGACCTTAAGGAAAAGGAGATGAGCAAGGGCGAGCTCACGAGCGTGATACAGGCGGTCGGCGGCATCGACAAGCTGCTCAACCCCAAGGCCAAGGACGAGGAGGCGCTCGCGCTCATCCAGCACCTCACCCCCAGTCAGCGCTTCGACAAGCTGCTCGAGAACCAGCAGGTTCTAGCCGAGCCCATCGTGCGTAACGGCAAAAAGGCCACCGTCGGTTATTGCCCCGATGTATGGGGAGCCTGGGAGTAGCCTGTGTTATTTGCCGGCGCGTGGGTATAAGAGCAGGCGTTTGGCATATGATTCTACTGTAAGCCATGTCTAACAAAGGAGGGCACATGCCCAACAAACCCGTGAAAATCATCATGCTTACCGGATACCTCGGTGCCGGCAAGACCACGCTGCTCAACCACATCCTCGCTAACGACGGCGGTATCCGCGCCGCCGTGATCGTCAACGATATTGGCGAGATCAATGTGGACGCCAGCCTCATCGCCGACGGCGGCCTTTCCGAGACCGACGACCTCATCCCGCTCACCAACGGCTGCATCTGTTGCACGCTTTCGGATGACCTGGCCAACCAGCTGCAGGGCATCGCCGATTCGGGCAACTTCGATTACATCATCATCGAGGCCTCGGGCATTTGCGAGCCCATCCCCATCGCCTACACCATCTCGAGCTTCTGCGACGAGGCCAAGGTGGGCGGCGAGCCCAAGCTCGCGCTCGACAACATCGTGGCCGTGGTCGACTGCGCTCGTATGTACGACGAGTTCAACGGCGGCCGCGACCTGCTGGCAGAGGATATCGACGAGGACGATATCGAGAGCCTGCTCATCCAGCAGATTGAGTTCTGCTCCACGCTGATCCTCAACAAGACCGATACCGTGAGCCCTGAGCAGATTGCTGAGCTCAAGGCCATCGTGCGCAGCCTGCAGAAAGACGCCGTGATCGTCGAGGCCCAAAACGGCGAGGTTCCCATGGAGGAACTGCTCGACACCGACCGCTTCGACTTTATGCGCGCCTACAACTCCGCCGCTTGGATCGAGGTCATGGAGCATCCCGAGGAGCACGAAGACCCCGAGGTGCTCGAGTACGACATCGAGACCTTTGTGTACTCGCGCCGCAAGCCGTTTGACCTGCAGAAGTTCACCGATTTTGTTGAGCAGGAGTGGCCCGACGAGGTCATTCGCGTCAAGGGTCCGCTGTGGCAGACCGGCAATCCGGACATGTGCTACATGTTTGAGCAGGCCGGCCACCAGATGCGCCTGATGGAGAACGGTCTGTTTGTCGATTCTGCGCCCGAGGGCGAGAAGCAGAAGATCATCGACGAGAACCCCGAGATTATGCAGATTTGGGACGACGAGACGGGTGACCGCATGACGAGCCTGTGCATCATCGGCCGTCACATGGACAAGGATGCGCTCATCGCCTCCCTCGACGCCTGCCTGACCGACTGGCACCGCGCCTAGTTTTATCCAAGCGGGCATTTTTCCGCCTACGCAACCACCAAACCACCACGAAGGTGCCCTTCGTGGTGGTTTTTCGTTCTGAGCCAAGGAGATCCATGTTCAACATTGTGCTGTACGCGCCCGAGATTCCGGCCAATACGGGCAATATCGGCCGCACCTGCGTGGTTACCGGCGCCCGCCTGCATCTGGTGGAGCCGCTGGGCTTTTCGCTCGATGACAAGACGGTGCGTCGCGCCGGCCTGGGCTACTGGCAAAACTTGGACGTGACGACCTATGCCGGCTGGGAGGATTTCCTTGCCCGCAACGGCCTCTCCCCCGCCGACGAGCGCCTGCATCTGCTGACCAAAAAGGCACGCCGCACCTATGCGCAAAGTACCTACCGCGATGGCGACTACTTGGTCTTTGGCAGCGAGAGCTCGGGCATTCCCGAGCCACTGCTTGCCGCGGCGCCCGAGCGTTGCGAGCGCATCCCCATGCTGCGCGATTGCGACTCACTCGATAACGCCGAGGCTTGGGAAGCCCACGAAGAATCGCTGGGGCATACCGAGGACAGCCACGAGACCATTCTTCAACAGGACATCTGCGGCAACTTCGTCAATCCCGACGACTACCGCATCAGCGCCCTCAACCTTTCCAACAGCGCCGCCATCGTCCTCTACGAAGCCCTGCGCCAAACAGGCTTTCCGGGAATGTGACAAAGGGACTGTCCCTTTGTCACATTCAAGCGCCACGCCGATGGCACACACGCCTAATCGATGCTCTAGATAAAGAGCCCTCACTTTTAATCAGAATTAACTAAAGTAAAATGAAGTTAAATGGCGGTGTGAAAGGAGAGCCTTGTGAAATATCTCGAGAACCCGTTTACCCCCAGTTTTGGTGAGGTTCCTGCCCATCTCGCTGGCAGACAACAGATTATTCGGGATTTGGACCGTGCCTTCTTGAGCCAGCGCAGGCGCCCAGAATTGACCTCGATCTTCTCAGGCGCGCGTGGAACCGGTAAAACCGCTCTCATGTCGTCGCTCGCGACAAGGGCGGAATCCCACGGCTGGATAGCCGTAAAGACGACCGCGCTCCCGGGAATGCTTGAGGAAATCGAGTTCGGGACGAAACGCGCCGCAGCCCATCTCATCGAATCGTCCAACCACTTCGAAGTCACCGGTCTCGGAATTGCACCGCTCGGCAGCATCGAGGTCAATCGCGTTCACGATGCCTCAACCTGGCGTTATCGCATGAGCGACATCATCGACCAGCTCAACGAGGCGGGCACCGGTCTGCTCGTCACGGTTGACGAGGTGGACCCGACACTCGACGAGATGATTCAGCTCGCAGCAACGTATCAGCACTTTGTGACCGATGGGAAACGCGTCGCCCTGCTCATGGCGGGACTTCCCAACAACGTATCGACACTACTGAACCACAAGACGGTCTCGTTCCTTCGCCGCGCCCAACAATATCATCTGGGTCGCATTGCCGACTATGACGTACGCGAGGCCTTGATTCGCACAATCCAGGAAAACGATCGCCTGGCAGATGCTGAGGGAATCGATAGGGCCGTTCGCTCGATCTCTGGTTTTCCCTTCCTATTGCAACTCGTAGGCTACCGTGCCTGGGATCTTACAAGCGATTCGAAGGAAATCTCGTCACGCGACTTTGACCTGGGAATCAAAATCGCGCGCGACGAGATGGACGACCGAATCCTCGCGGCAACCTATCGGGAACTCACTGCAGAGGACAAGCGATTCCTCATCGCCATGCTCGATGACGAAGAAGAGTCCACCACCGCCGACCTTATCGAGCGCCTTAAGCGTTCGCCGCAGCAGGTCTCCCGCTACCGACGCCGCATGATAGATGCCGGCATCATCGGAGAACGAGGACGAGGGCTCGTCGCATTTGAATTGCCATTCTTCCGCGACTATCTCGCGGCTCAATGCGTGAAATAGAAATCAATGTGACAAAGAGGCAGTCCCTTTGTCACATTGCCTATAGGTAGCGACCGGTAATGCTCTTGGAGCAGGCCGCGATGTCGCCCGGCGTGCCGGCGCAGACGATTTGCCCGCCGGCGTCGCCACCGCCTGGGCCCATGTCGATTACGTAATCGGCGTTACGGATAAGGTCGAGATCGTGTTCGATCACGATAACCGTGGCGCCCTTGGCAACAAGGCCGTCGAACACACTCAGCAACACCTGAACATCGAGCGGATGCAGGCCAATCGTGGGCTCGTCAAATACGAATACGGCATCATCCTGCACGCGGCCCATCTCGCTCGCAAGCTTAAGGCGCTGCGCTTCACCGCCCGAAAGCGCCGGTGTGGGCTCGCCAAGCGTGAGATAACCCAGGCCCAGGTCGTGCAAGGTCTGCAAGCGCGTCTGAACCTTCTTGAGTCCCAGTGTGGCGTCGAGCGCCTCATCCACACTCATATCCATAAGCTGCGGCAACGTAAGCAGGCTCCCGTCCTTGCCCTCGCGATGGATATGCGAGGCGGATTCCGCGTAGCGAGAGCCGCGACATGCGGGACAGACGATCTCGACGTCGGGCAAAAACTGCACGTCGAGCGATATCGAGCCCGTGCCGTCACACGTAGGGCAGCGCAAGGCGCCAGTGTTGTAGCTAAAGGCGCCCGCCTTGTAGCCGGCTGCCTTGGCCTCGGGCGTACGGGCGAAAGCGCGGCGCAGCTCATCATGGATGTCGGCATAAGTCGCTACCGTCGAGCGCACGTTGGCGCCGATGGGCGTAGCGTCAATCAGGTTTGCGCGGGCAATACCCTCGGCATCGACCCAACGCACGTGCCCCGGCAGGCGCTCGCCAGCTGTCTGCGCCTTGAGTGCCGGGATGAGCGTCTCGAGCACCAACGTCGTCTTGCCCGAACCCGAAACACCCGTCACCGCAACGAGACGGCCGCGCGGAATATCGACTTCGAGCGATTTGACGGTATGGATGGCCTCGGTTGCCATGCGGATGTGGCCCTGATCGAACATTTCGTCGTCAGTCACCTGCGGACGCAAGCGCTTGGACTCTGCACGCAAAAACGGAGCGATGCGGCTGCCCTGCGATTGTTCGACCTCGTCCACCGTGCCAGCGGCAATCACATTACCGCCGCCTGCTCCGGCAACGGGGCCCATCTCGACCAGATAATCAGCTTCCGCCAGTACGCGCGTATCGTGGTCGACAACGACCACGGTGTTGCCGTCATCCACCAGATCGCGCATCACGCCTACCAAGCCGTCGACATTGGCAGGATGCAAGCCGATCGAGGGCTCATCTAGCACATAAAGCACGCCCGTCGATCGATTGCGCACCACGCGGGCGAGCTGCACACGCTGACGCTCGCCCGTAGAGAGCGTGGCACCGGCGCGATCGAGTGAAAGGTAATCGAGACCCAGGTCGACCAGACGACGGGCCGCGCTCAAAAACGAATCGCAGATATCCGTCGCCATGGGCTGCATCTCGGCCGGCAAGGATGCGGGCACCCCGCGCACCCACTCAATCGCCTCGCCCAATGTCATGGCCGCCGCCTGTGCTAGATTGATACCGCATACCTGGGGCTGGCGTGCGGCCTCGGAGAGACGCGTACCGCCACAGTCATGGCATGGCCCCTCGCGCAGAAAGCGCGCAACACGCTTGAGCCCCTTATCGTCCTTAACCTTGGCGAGCGCATTCTCGACGGTATAGACGGCGTTGTAATAGGTAAAGTCGAGCGGCGTGGCGCCCTCGCCGTTTTTGGGAACGTAAAGAATGTGCTTCTTAACCGCGGGGCCGTGAAACACGATGTCGCGCTCTTGAGGCGTGAGCTGGTTAAACGGCACGTCGGTGCGCACGCCCATCTCGCCGGCTACCTGCTTCATCAGATCCCACATGAGCGTACCCCAGGGAAGCACCGCGCCCTCGTTGATAGTCTTTGACTCGTCGGGCACCAGGCTCGCTTCGTCCACCTCGCGCATGACACCAGTGCCGCCACAGGTGGGGCATGCACCGCCGCTATTGAAAGCCAAATCCTCGGCACTCGGCGCATAGAACTCGCGACCGCATGTCGAACACGTGAGCGACAGGCCCGCAGCCACGTTAAGGCTCGGCTCCACGCGTGCCCCGCAATGCGGGCACACGTGATGGGCGCAACGACTAAAGAGCAGACGCAGGCTGTTGTTGAGCTCGGTCATGGTGCCAAAAGTGGACCGCACGCCCGGCACGCTGGGGCGCTGATGCAATGCGAGCGCGGCCGGCACGTGCAGCACCTCGTCCACCTGGGCGTGTTCGGCCTGCGTCAGACGGCGGCGGGTATAGGTGCTGAGCGCCTCCAGATAGCGGCGCGAGCCCTCGGCATAAAGAACTCCCAGCGCCAGCGAACTCTTGCCCGAACCCGACACGCCGGCAATACCCACGAGCTTTCCCAGTGGAATATCGATATCGATGTCCTTGAGGTTGTGTACACGCGCGCCACGCACCTCGATAGCCTGCGGGCTCATCTTCTGTTCCGTCACCTTTATCACCCTACTCATGCCATAAAACTCGATCGCGAATGTACGCGCCCAGCATGGGCACGGTAAATCGGACGAGGCCGTATCCGGCAGCCTCGATGACACGCTCGCGAATCAGGCTTGCGCGATATTTGCTCGCCCAGCTCTGGGTGCGATCGCAGCGCTCAATGATATCCGCCATGCGAGTCGGTTTGCCCTCGTCAACCGCCATGGCCTCGATAAAGAGGCGCTGTGGACTGCGCAGCCCGTAATACAGAGGCGCGTCAACCGCTTCGTAGAACTCGGAGACGGCATCCGCATGGCCATCCTCGACATCGCGCCTTTCGATGACCTGCGAGCTACGCCGGACAGCAGACCGCCACATGTAATATCCCACCAGCTGAACCATATAGGGATGCCCCATGCTCTTGCGCGCCGCAAGGTCCGCCGTCTCCGCGTCAACGTAAAGACCAGCATCTTTGACCGCCTGGATATATGAATCACGCACCTTGGGCAAGGATATCGCCCCCAGCGTACGCTGCTGGGCACGCCGCAAAAACGTCACGCTCGGCTCTTCGAGCAGGTCGTCAACCATACTGGGTAAGCCGGCGAACACCAGCGCAAGACCGCGCTGCTCGCTATCGGGCAAGCCCGTGGCATCCTGGTCTCCGAGCACCTGCTGATAGAGAACGGCAAGGGCCGCCAGCTCCTCGATAGACGCCGATTGCGCCTCGTCAATCGCAAACAGTATGCCTTTGCCTGGACCGAGCTTCTTAAGGCGCTCGTTGACCAGCCCTCGCAACATCTCGCCCTTTGCCCGCGCCGCCTCGACCGACATCCGACCAAACGACGGACCGAACTCCATTGACGTCACAACGGGTTTATTCGAGCGAAGCGCGTCGGCCAATCGGTCGCATAAGCCAAGCGAAGCGGAATCGGAGACAACCGCCCATCCGCGCTCGCTAGCTAAACGCTGCAGCTCCCGCAGGAGAACCGTCTTGCCGCAGCCGCGGTTTCCCGTAATGAGCATGAGCCTACCCGGCGCTCCGGCGCCGTTATCGAGCCCTTCCTCAAAATCTTCGATGACCGACTCGCGACCGATGAGTATCGGAGGCCGCTTGCCAGCCGTGGGCTTAAAGGGATTTGGATTCATGTCGGCCTCCTCGGATTGGCAAACCCTGGTAATAGTTATACCAACTTATACCGAGTTATACCAATAGCATGTGACAAAGGAACTGTCCCTTTGTCACATGTGGCCGAAAAACTCGGCGTCTGATGCTCGCCAGGGGCGGAAGGTGGCGGGATCGATCTTTACGTGCGCCGCGGCGGGTACGTCGTACCATTTGACCGTGTAACCGGCGCCGTGAGAGCAAAAGACCGAGTCGGGCGTGTTGGGCAGATCGGCTTCTGGCTCATAGGCGGCCGTCTCGATGACGCGCTCGGCATCATGGCAAGCCGCATAGCCGGCAAACTCTAGGTACAGATGTCCGCGACCACTCGTATAGGCAGCCACCTCCAGCGCGTAATCCTGCACTTCGGATGCCGGCACGCGACCCGCAAGCTTCGCCCGGTCTCCCGCCATCGTCGGCGGCTCGTACTCGGCACCCATACGCGTGGCATCCGAGAGCGCCCGGCCCACGCACTCCCCCGGCACCTCGAGCTCAAAGCGATACCACGGCTCCAACAGTACCGCCGCGCCAGCCTCACGCGCCTGCATGAGCCCCTGGCGAATCGCGCGGTACGTGGCCTGGCGAAAATCGCCGCCCTCGGTGTGTTTGGCATGCGCACGGCCGCCCGTGAGCGTAATGCACACATCGGTGATGGGCGAGCCGGTCAGCGCGCCCAGGTGATCGCGCTCCATGGCGTTGGTGAGTGCCAAACGCTGCCAGTTAAGATCGAGTTCGTCGGTCGAGGTCACGGTGCCAAACTGCACGCCCGAACCCGCTGACAACGGCTCCAGGCGCAGATGTACCTCGGCATAGTGGCGCAGCGGCTCAAAATGGCCCACGCCCTCGACCGGCTGCGAAATAGTCTCCTTATAGAGAATGCCGCCAGACTCAAACGCAACCGAAAGGCCAAAGCGATCGGCCAACACCCGCTGCACGACCTCGAGTTGCACGGCGCCCATCAACTGCAAATGAATCTGCTCCAGATGAGTATTCCAGCTTACGCCGAGCATGGGGTCTTCGTCCGCCAGCTCGGTCAGTGCTTTGAACACCGCATGGACATCGTGTTCGCCTGGAAGCACCGTATAGGTGAGGACCGGCGCAATGACAGGCGCATCGCCCACGGGCTCCGCACCCAAGGCATCCCCTGGGCGAACGTGCGCAAGGCCCGTCACGGCACAAATACCGCCAGCAGCAACTTCTTGGGCAAGCTCATACTTCTCGCCGTTATAGATGCGCACCTGGTCGATCTTTTGCTCCCAAGTGGAGGCGCCAGAGCATCCCTCGACAACTTGCTTTGCACGCAGTACACCGCCCGTCACCTTGACCCAGGCAAGACGCTCGCCACGGTCTCCACGACTCACGCGGTAGACTCGCGCGGCGAACTCCTGGGGCCATGTTCGCTCGCGCATCAAAGCGCATATGCCGTCGAGTAGCTCTGCCACACCCTGGTCCTTGAGCGCCGAGCCCGCAAAGCAGGGAAACAACTTTCGCTCTGCGACCAGCCGCGAAAGCGTGGCAGTCGAAAGCTCCCCTGCGTCGAGAAACTCCTCGAGCGCCGCCTCGTCCAACGCAGAAGCGTCCTCCTGAACGGCACCACCCACCAACAGTTCGCTGGCATCCAGGCAGCCCTCGGAAAGACGTTGCCCAAGCTGCGCCAGCAAAACATCGCGGCCGGGATTCTCCAAATCGATTTTGTTGATAAAGATGAACGTCGGAATGTCATAGCGCGCAAGCAGGCGCCACAGGGTTTCGGTGTGCCCCTGCACGCCGTCGTTGGCACCCACAACCAAAATCGCATAGTCGAGCGCGCGCAGTGTGCGCTCCGCCTCGGCCGAAAAATCGACGTGCCCCGGCGCATCCACAAGCATGACGTGGGTATCGCCATGGTCGAGCACGGCCTGCGACGAGAAGATCGTAATGCCGCGCTCGCGCTCGATCGCGTTCGTGTCCAGATGCGAATCGCCATCGTCCACGCGGCCGCGCTTGCGAATGCGACCCGCGTTGAACAACATGGCCTCGGCCAACGTGGTCTTGCCGGCATCGACATGCGCCAAGATTCCAACGACTGCCTGCTTCGACATGGCTCTCCTCTTATTACAAGCTACAAGCCCATCGCACGCGGCAACGGGCGTCCTCGTTCCACACTGGATGATACAATTTACGAGCCGGCGGGCGAAGCGGGCCCTATCCCCCGACCGAGCTCATCGCTCCGCGTTGCCGCGCGGTGATTTTCGTAGGTTCGCGCCTTGCGAAAGCCGGCACCTCCCTTTTTTTGTCTGCCCGGGGTCATCTGGGACGGTAGCAACGCGAGCCCCACAACAACGCGTTTTACCAAAAATGGCCCCACTCGGGGCCATTTTCATTTCGGTGAAACGCTGGTATGTGACTCGGCCTTTATGCCTCGCGCAGCCAATCAAACGCGACGCGCGGCGTACCGTCCGACACATATACGATACCGGCGCGCTTAAACCCGGCCTTGGTGATGGCTCCCTGCATGGGCAGGTTGTCCTGATGTGTGTCGATACGCAGGTGATCGGCGCGCTCCTTGGCAAAGGCAAACATCGCAGCCGCGATACCGTGCACGGTGCCGTCGGATGCCACACGATGCAGCACGGCGTACGGAGTGTCGCTTCGCCATTGACCGTCCTCAATTACGTCATAGCACTCGTCCGGGCCCGGCAAAAAGGCAAACGTCGCCACCACGTGGCCGTCGACTTCGCACACATAGCTGCCATCAGCGGCGATATCGGCAGCCAGCTGCTCGGCAGAAGGCGTGCCCTCGGGCCACTGCGTGGCGTTGCCATGCGTGCGCATAAAGGCGCGGGCCGCGTCATAGATAGCCATGACGGCGGGAATGTCGGTATCGAGGGTTTTTCTGATCATCACGCGGCGACCTCACGTTTATTGGTATCACTTTGATTGGGCAATGATACCAACGTTTTGAGAAGGGCGCGAAGCAGATGGGGAGCAAAAAGCGAGCCGCCTGGTCAAAGGCAAAAAGCGAGTTTTTGGGCGCTGCCACCGGCGGCGATATGAGCGACCTGTTTGCGCGCGAAGACGAGCGCCGCGACGCCCTGGACGCCGAGCGCGATGAAGCCTGGCGCTACAAGTCGTGCGGGCGCAAAAACCGTTACGACACACGCGCCGAGGCCGAAGCCGTTATGGCCGACTGCGAAAACCGCGGGCGGCGCGGTTTGGCCTGCTACAAATGCGAATACTGCGGCGGCTGGCACCTGACGTCGCACCCATGGAAATAAGCACTGCATCGGCACAGCATTGACGGAGCGCCAGCCATCGCACGCAAGCTACGGGCGCGGCGGCACCAAAACATCGTAACGAACGGCCTTGCCCGCAAGTTGATAGCTCGGCTTAACGCCGGCAAGCAGCGGGCCCTTTACCGGCCGCTTGATAACGACCTTGCGCGGACGCGCCGCAAGCGCAGCTTCGACCAGCGTCTCCTCATCGGCACACGGCTGTTCCAAATGGTGCAAGAGTTGGAACTTCTTTTTCACCGCCGCGCTCTTGGTGCGCTCGGGAAACATGGGGTCCAGATACACCACGTCGGGAGCGGCAAGCTCGCCCTGCTCGATCAGCTCAGCTGTATGGCGAAGGCCAGCAATGCTGTCCTCGCCCGCATGTAAGCGCATACGCGACACGGCAACCGCAAGCGCCGGATCATCTGCCGCGCGATCCAAGGCATCCTTGAGGAGCGCCGCGATCACGCAATCCTGCTCATACAGATCGACGGTAAAGCCCGCGGCCGCCAACAGCAGCGAATCCTCGCCAAAGCCTGCCGTGGCATCAATCGCCCATGGGCACTCAATGCCTTTTGCGCGCGCAGCCTTTACCAACAGCTCTTGCTGCAGACGGCCCTGTTTGAGCCGCGGAAGCATGCGAGTAAAATCGGCTCGCAGCTCCATCGAGCCGTCGGTGAGCGTGAGGCCCTCGGACTTCCCGGTCAGCTCAAGCCCCGCGGCCCGAGCAACAGAAAAGGGATCGACGACGCCCATGGACACTCCTTAACAAGCAAAACGAATACGCGGGGCGCCGTTTATGCCAGCACCCAACCGTCCGCTATTGTCCCACATGCGACATGGCCCACAGCATCCCAATGCAAAGCACCGCCATCAATCCCGTGCACACGGCAGCGATCACGGAATCGCCCATGCGCCTTCCCAGCGACCGCGGCTCTCGTACTTGCTCTGCTCCGTACATCATGACTCCTCCTTGAGACCAGCTCCTTGTTACGGCCTCATCATCGCAGCGCCGCACATGAGCTGCCATCGATTTGGCTTACGTCCAGCTTTCCTTTTTGAAAGGTTGGACCGTACAGGCAAGAGACGCTTTCAAACGCATGCATCGTCCCGTTGAACTACAATGTGCTTCACGATATGTGCCGTAACCTGGGCGCGACAGATTCTCCGCGCCCGCATCGAAAGGACCAGCTATGAGCGCTGCTCGCAAGACACTCAAAATCCTTGCCCTGATTTATTTTGTTCTGGGCATCGCCAGCCTCGTCATCGGAATTGCCGGCATTGTTACCGGCAATTTTGGATCCGCTTACGGATCGAACGCCACACTCGCCGCTGTTGTGGTGATTGTTAAGGGCCTCGTCGACCTTGCCGCAGGCGTCGCCGGTATCAAGGGCGCCAACAAGCCTTCGCAGGTAGACGGCGCATTTAAGCTCGGTATCGTTGCCGCGGCAGCCACGCTCCTCCAAGCCGTGCTCACGCTTCCCGCACTCGGCGGCAGCTCCGTCAATATCATCGCCTTTGTTATTGTGGTCTACGACCTGTTCTTTGTTCAGCAGGCACACGCCGTTAAGGCCGAGAACAAGGACCGCCTGTAAGTGCCCGCTTCTCATAACCTCTGTTGCAGGCAAGCAACTAAAAAGGGCCGATCGCGCATCTCCGCGGTCGGCCCTTTACGTTTGCCCAGATAAAGCCTGCCAAAATAAACCTGTCCCTTTTTGGCAGGTTGTTAGCTGTGACGGTACTCGGCGATGATGAAGTCGATGTCGGTCTGAAGGGTATCGAGGTTTGCCAGTCGCTCTTTGTCGGCAGGGCGCGTGCGGTAGTAGTACGGCGTCATCTGGAACACCGCCTCAATGTCGGTCTGCGTCTGGAGCGTAATATTCGCAGATACCCGCTGCGTTCCGACTAACTCGAGCTCGGTGGTCTTCGGCAGCTTCTCATCGTTAAGGTACGGCGTGTCGTAGAGTACCTCCTTGAGACCAAAGAGATGACGGGCGCCCGGCACCACGGTATAGAGTGAGCCCTCGGGCGCCAGTACGCGGGCAAACTCACGCTCGTTAAAGGGAGCGAAGAGCTCGGTCACCATATCGAAGGCGCCATCGGCCACGGGGATATCCTTCATGTTGGCCACGAAGTAGGTCGCGTCGCCGCGCTTGGCGGCCAGGCGCACCATCTCCTTGCCCAGGTCGAAACCGTAAGCATCCACGCCCGGCACCGCGCCCATGGCGCTGGTGTAGTAGCCCTCGCCGCAGCAAATATCGAGCAAGGCCAGCGGCTTGTCCGACGTAGCTGCGCACCGCTGAGCTCGTTCGCGCACCAGCTCGACCATCGCATCGCGCAACGGCGCATAGTAACCGCGGTTCAGAAAGTCGCGACGGCTGCGTGCCTGCGACTTGGGATCGCCCATGGAGTCGCCGCTCTTGGACGAGCGCAGCAGATATAGATAGCCCTCGCGAGCACGGTCAAACCGGTGTCCGCCCGCGCATGCAGCGCCGCGTTCGTCATCCACCAACGGTTCATGGCAAACGGGACACAACAACATGGCAACTCCTTAGCGCGAACAACACAACACCCACCATTGTCGCACGCCTTCCCCACCTAGTCATTGGGGACGTTCTTAAACGACTAGCCAAAAGGGACACTCTTGCGTCACATAGGGACACTCCTTTTGGTCGGTGCCAAAGAGTGTCCCCAACGACTAGTC
Source organism: uncultured Collinsella sp. (assembly GCA_900544865.1). GTDB lineage: Bacteria > Actinomycetota > Coriobacteriia > Coriobacteriales > Coriobacteriaceae > Collinsella. The sequence continues at coordinate 27,775 of UQXA01000004.1, forward strand.
GTTTAAGAACGTCCCCAACGACTATAAGAACGTCCCCAATGACTAGTCGATTAGGAGTATCATCGTCTGCGCAAATAGGCACGAAAGAGCATATTAGAGATTGAGAGCGTATGGCTGACACCGTATCTAAGCACATTGACATGACCACCGGCTCGCTGTGGCGCAATATTCCCCTATTCGCCTTCCCCGTGGCCGCCACGAGCATCTTGGAGCAGCTGTCGAACCTCATCGCCACGGTCATCATCGGTAACTTCTCGGGCGACCAGGGAACCCTCGCCATGGCGGCGGTCGGCTCCAATGTTCCGCTTACCAGCCTTATGCTCAACCTGTTTATTGGCATGTCGCTTGGCTCCAACGTGGTCATCGCCAACGCTATCGGCCGCAACGATCAGAACATGGTCAAACGCGCCGTCCATACCTCGATTTTAATGGCGCTCGTGGGCTTTGTCGTCATCGCGCTGGGCGAGATCTTTGCCGAGCCCATGCTCGCCGCGCTCAACGTTCCCGCCGAAACCATGCCGCTCGCTTCGCTCTACCTGCGCGTCTTTTTGCTCAGCATGCCCTCAATCTTGCTTTACAACTTTGAGGCCGCGATCTTCCGCTCCGTCGGCATCACCCGCATGCCGCTGCAGGCGCTTGCCGTGTCCACCGTCCTCAACATTGGCCTGGATCTCATCTTTGTCCCTGTGCTCCACTGGGGTGTCGCGGGCGTCGCCATCGCCACCGCCATCGCCTACACCGTCAGCGCCGCCACGCTTTTTATCCGCCTGCTCAAGACCGACTCCGTCGTCCGTGTCACCCCGCGCGACTTGGCTATCGACCCCGTCGCCCTCAAGCGCATCGTCAAGATCGGCCTGCCCGCCGGCATCCAGAGCGCTGTCTTTGCCGTCGCCAACATCATCATCCAGTCTGCCATCAACAGCCTGGGCACCGAGGTCATGGCGGCATCGAGCGCCGCCATGAGCCTGGAGTACGTGTGCTACAACCTGCTCAACAGCTTTAGCCAGGCTTGCACCACCTTTGTGGGACAAAACCACGGTGCCCGCCAGATCGACCGCTGCACCAAGACGCTCAAGGTCTGCCTAGTCGAAGGCGGTATCGTTGCGCTCACCACAATTATCGTTATTGTCGGCCTGGGGCGCGAGATTTTGTCGCTCTTTAACAGCGATCCCAACATCGTCTCAATCGGCTATATCCGCGTGTGCTCAATCTTCCCGGCGTACGCCTTTAGCATGTTCTACGAAAACATGTCAGGCTACCTGCGCGGCTTTGGTATCTCGCTCACGCCCGCCCTCATCACCATGATCTGCGTCTGCGGCATCCGCTTCTATTGGGTGTTCTTCGTGTTCCCGCACTTCCGCACCTTTGCGAACATCATGATGGTCTACCCCATCAGCCTGGGCACCACGGCGTTCTTTATGGTCGTGGCGGTGCTACTCTGCCACCCGGCACGCACCTATCGCGCCACCCAAGCCAAAGCGACAGCCCGCTAAACACCGCACTCAACGCCACACCAGCCATTAATTGACAACATGCGAGCTCATATAGTCGATAAAGCGCCTCGTGGCGATGGGCATGGTGTCCCAGCTGCGCCAGGCGGCCACCACGTCGCGCGAGGGGGCGTGCACGATGGGACGTACGCGAATATCGGCCCGCATGCCCTCCACAGTACGGCGGTAGAGCATGCTCACGCCTAGGCCCTCCTCCACCATCGCCATGATGGTGTAGTCGTCGGTGACCTCACTCGTCACGTGCGGCGACAGGCCATGCGCCGCGAATGCATCGAGCACCAGGCTCTGTTCGCCCTCATCCAGAAGCAAAAACGGATCGGAAGCCAGGTCGGCGAGCGTCACCTTTTCCTTTGCCGCCAGCGGATGCGCGGCCGGCAGCAATGCCACCAACTCGTCATGATAGACCACGCGCTTCTCGAGCCCCGCGGTAAACCCGCGTGCCGTAAAGCAAAAATCGACCACGCCATCGTGCACCCACTGGGCGTTGCGCGTGTAATCGCCCTGCTTGAGGGTAAAGTGCACGCCCGGGTGCAGGGCTCCAAAGTCGCGAATCACGCGCGGCAACACGGTACGGCTCACGTTGGTAAACGTCGCGATGCGAATATCGGTCGACGAAAGCCCCAGCAGTTCCTGGCGCTTGCCCTCGAGCTCGGCCTCGGCGGTCACGATCTGGCGCAGGTATGGCAGATATTGTTTACCGTCACGCGTAAGCGACACGCCCTGCTTACCGCGCTCGATAAGCGTGGTACCCAGCTCGCGCTCGAGCGCCTTGACGGCCTGGCTCACCGCGCTTTGCGTATAGCCCAGCTCATCGGCCGCACGTTTCAGGCTGCCGCAATCGACCACCATGCAAACAATCTGATGCCGCGATGCCATCGTGCCTCCACATCAATGCAGCCGTAAAACGTTTTGCCAACGCTTTTCGTACATACTTTAGTATTTCTTAATCATACTGAAGATACATTCGCTTTACTACATCCACATCTGGGAGCAGAATCCTTTTTACGAAACCGTTCTGTAACAAAAGGAGTCCCATGGATCGCAAAAAAGCAATCGCGCTCTCATTTTCCGTTCCCGTCGCATGGGGCTTTTCGTATCCCCTCATGAAGATCGGCATGAACAGCATGAACGCCACGAGCATCGTCGCGTTACGCTGCATCATCGCCTTTGTGGCCTGCCTGCTGCTCTTCCACAAGCGCGCTTTCCGCATCAACCGCGACCTTATGGTCCGCGCCGCCATCATCGGCGCCATCATGGCAACCGAACTCACCTGCATGTGCCTGGGCTCCAGCCTCACCTCCGCCTCCACTGCCGGCTTTTTGCAGAGCCTGACGGTCGTGATCGTGCCGTTTGCCAACGCCGCCCTGCTGCGCCGCGCCCCCGAGCGCAAGGTGCTCGTCGGCACCGCCATCGTCACCTGCGGTATGTTGTTGCTCTCGGGCGCCGACTTTACCAGCCTGAATCCCGGCGCAATCATCATGCTGCTCTCCGCTTTTGTCTATGCCGGCCACATTATCGTGGCGAAGCGCTTTGTCGAAGATGTCGACCCGCTGGCTCTGGGCGTTTGGCAGCTGGGCTTCGGCGGCTTGTTCTCGGGCATCGCCGCATTCACCTTTGGCGGTTTCACGCTTCCCAGTACGCCCAACGAGATCGTGGTCGTCGTTGCCCTCGCGCTCATCTGCTCTGCCTACGGCTTTATCACCCAGACGCTCGTGCAGCCCCACGTGCCCGCCGAGACCACTGGCTTCGCTTTCTCGCTCGAGCCGGTCTGCTCCGCCGTCTTTTCGTTCTTCCTGGTTGGCGAGGTCCTGAGCCCCATCGCCTTCTTTGGCGCCGCCCTCATCCTCACCGGCGTCATGGTGGCAACCGTCGAGCTTCCGCGCCTCCGCGCACACGAACAGGCTCGCATGGCAGGAGCGCCCGAGCACGTCTCGTAGACCCCACTCTTCATACAGCCGTGGCATAAAGGCAACCGGTGCGCCTTTACAATAGATGCCAACAGAGCATCTGCCATAAAGGAGCCCCATGGACACCGCAACTCGCGACCGCAACATAGCAACTTGGTTGGGCGATGCGCCGCAGCCGGTACGTGACACTACGAACCAACTGCTCGAGCGTATCGCCCTTTTGCGTGCCGAGCAGACCATCTACCCGGCACAAGACGACATCCTCAATGCCCTCGCCTACACGCCGGCCGACCAGGTCAAAGTTGTCATCTTGGGTCAAGATCCCTATCACGGACCCAACCAGGCCATGGGGCTGTCGTTCTCGGTCCCTGCGACGCAAACCAAGTTGCCGCCGAGCCTGCGCAACATCTACAAGGAACTCAATGCCGATCTGGACTGCCCTATTCCCGCCACGGGAGATTTAACGCCATGGGCACAACAGGGCGTCCTGCTTCTCAACACTACGCTCACCGTGCGCGAGCATGCCGCGAACTCGCACGCCAAGCTGGGCTGGAGCACACTCACCGACTACGTTATCGAACGCTGCTGTCAGCTGCCCCAACCGGTTGTCTTTTTGGCATGGGGCCGCTTTGCCCAGCAGATGGTCGAAGGTAAGCTCGTCGCAACTGGTGCGGGCAAGGCAACCGACAAGTTCTGTCTGGCCTCCACGCACCCCTCGCCGCTTTCGGCCAACCGTGCAACGGCAGAACTCCCCGCCTTTATGGGATCGCGCCCCTTCTCGGCAGCCAATCGGCTACTCGAACAGTACGGCTCGACCCCCGTCAACTGGACTTGCCTCGACTAAAAATCGATACATCAAAAATGCGCCCGACGGCTTTCCATCGGGCGCGTTTCCTATTCGGGCCAAATAAATTGTGTGCGGCCGGCCTCGCCACCGTCAATGAGCAGGCTCTGCCCGGTCATAAACCGGTTGGTCACGCCCACAAAGTAGATCCACTCGGCGATCTCTTGGGCGGTGGCCCAGCGTTTAAGCGGCGTGAGCTCCATAATCTGGTTCCACAGGTGCTCGTCTTCCATCACGCAACGGTTGAGCGGCGTGATAACGCCGCCCGGGTCCACACTGTTGGCGATGGCCTGCGGCGCCAGACGGTTTGCAAGGTTCTTGGTGTAGGCGATAACGCCGCCCTTGCTGGCGGCATAGGCGGGAAACTCCGATCCCGTATGCCCACTCGCCGACCCCACATTGACCACGGATTTGATAGCCGGCGCAGGCTTGGCGGCAAGCCCCTCCCCCACAAAGGCGTAGCGCTCGGTCACGTTGATGGTGCCACGCAGGTTGGCGGCGATGTCGTCCGCCGAATCCTGCGTACCGGCAACGTTCGCGATTACCTGGGGTTCAAGGTCGCCTGGAAACGAGGCCGGCTTGCGGACGTCGACGATCAGATGACGGTAGCGCTCGTGTTCGATCGCCGCCGGCAGCAGATCAAAGCCTACGACCTCGTGGCCCTCGTCCAAAAAGCGCTGCACGCATGCGGCTCCGATACCGCCCGAAGCACCCGTGATCAAAACCCGCATACTTGCTCCTTAGGCGGTTACGTGGCGCTCGAGGTACTCGGAGCCCACATTCTCACGCTCCCAGCCGCGCACGACCTTGTAGCCCACGGGGCTCAGGAAGACCTCGCACAGCAGCTCGGCGACAGCGCCGGTCAGCGAGCACATAAGGACCTGCACCCAGGTCCAACCAAAGAACGTGTGGCTCACCACAATGGCAAAGACCAGGTTGTCGACAAACTGGCCAACACCCGTGGACACATAGGAGCGGAAGGCGAAGCTCGCAAAATTATTCTTTTTGAGCATACGGCCGAGCGACTGGTTGAGCGTGGAATTAACCACGGCAGAAACGAGCATGGCAAGCGAAGAGCCCAGCACAACGTACCAGGTGCCGCCGATGGTGGCGTTAAGGGCGGTGTTGACCTCGATCATGCCGGTGTCGTAGTAGGCGCCCCACATACCGGGCGTGAGCGAGCATGCCCAAAAGCACAGGCTGACGGCGAGGTTGACCAGCAGCGCGAGGATGGAGATTTTGATGGATGCCTTGGCGCCAAAGCGCTTGCAAATCATGTCCTGGCACAAAAACGAAACCCAGCTCACCACAAAGCCGCAATCGAGTGCCAGATACGGCAAGCTGATGAGCTCTTTGTTGGCCAGCAGGTTCATCATGATGACGCTCACGAAAAACAGCGAAACCGTTGCCGCGGGAATGCTCCGCAACAGGACCTTGTAGTCCTCCATGACCTTCTTGATCATTATGTACTCCTTTGGTTTTAGGTTTAACGAGCAGGATATCGGACCCGAACTGCTCGAACGTCTCGGTCTTGAGACGACGGTGGGTATGATAGCCGCTCACACGGCATCAGGCAAGCAAACGGCGCGGAAGCCCCGCAGGACCACCGCGCCGATGCGTTAAAAGGCTACGTTGCCAAACTCCGACAGGATAAGGTCGGGGTTGTGGTCGGTTGCCCAATCAACGTTCCACGGGCTCGTGAACAGCAGCAGCTTGCCGCCGCGCATGTCCTCGACGCGCAGCGTGTCGCGCGTGAGCGAAAGGCCCGGGATATCGATGGTGTCGGGGTCGTTCTGGATCCAGCGGATGTCCGTATAGGGCAGCGGCTGGCGACGAACCTCAACACGGTACTCGGCCTTGAGGCGGCGCTCGAGTACCTCAAACTGCAGCACGCCGACCACGCCCACGATGACGCTCTCCATGCCGGCGCCCAGCTCGCGGAAGATCTGGATGGCGCCCTCCTGGGCAAGCTCCTCCATGCCCTTGACGAACTGCTTGCGCTTGAGTGTGTCGACCTGCGTAATGCGAGCGAACATCTCGGGGGCAAACGTCGGGATCTGCGGATACTGCACGTGGCGCTTGCCAGAGCACACGGTGTCGCCGATGCTAAAGATACCCGGGTCGAACAGGCCCACGATATCGCCCGCGTACGCCTCGTCCACGATGGCGCGGTCATCGGCCATCATCGACGTGCCCGTGGCAAGCTTGAGCTTGCGGTTGCCCTGCACGTGGAAGGCGTCCATACCGCGCTCGAACTTACCCGAGCAAATGCGCACAAAGGCGATGCGGTCGCGGTGGTTCTTGTCCATGTTGGCCTGGATCTTAAACACAAAGCCGCTAAAGTCGTCGCGGCAGGGATCGACCGGTTCGCTGGTGAGCGTATCGGTATAGGCGCGCGGCGTCGGAGCCAGGCGCAGGAACTCCTTCAGGAAGGGCTCAACGCCAAAGTTGGTAAGTGCCGAGCCAAAGAACGCCGGGCTCAGCTTGCCGCAGGCCACAGCATCCAAGTCGAGCTCATCGCCGGCGCCATCGAGCAGCTCGATGTCGTCCATCAGGTTCTTATGGTTTTCCTCGCCAATAAGCTCATCCATGGAAGGATCACCCAACTCGGCCTCGACCTCGGCGACCTTCTTGGTGGCGTTGGCGTGGCCGTCGCCCTCAAAGGCGATAACGCGACGGGTCTGACGATCGAACACGCCGCGGAAGTTGCGGCCGCTGCCGATCGGCCAATTCATAGGATACGTATTGATGCCCAGGACATTCTCGATCTCTTCCATGAGCTCAAACGGATCGCGAGCCTCGTGGTCGAGCTTGTTCACAAAGGTGAAGATGGGAATGTGACGCAGCGTACAAACCTTAAAGAGCTTTTTGGTCTGGGCCTCGACGCCCTTGGCGCCGTCGATGACCATGACTGCGGCGTCGGCGGCCATAAGGGTACGGTAGGTATCCTCCGAGAAGTCCTGGTGGCCGGGGGTATCGAGGATGTTGACGCAGGCGCCGTTATAGGTGAACTGCAGCACCGAGGAGGTGACGGAGATGCCGCGCTCCTTCTCGATGTCCATCCAGTCCGAGACGGCATGCTTGGCCGAGCTCTTGCCCTTGACCGAGCCGGCGGTCTGGATACTGCCGGTATAGAGCAGCAGCTTCTCGGTAAGCGTGGTCTTACCGGCGTCCGGGTGGCTGATGATCGCGAATGTGCGACGCGACGAGATTTCATCCGACAGGCTTGCCATGCGGATCCTTTCTTGCATTGAGTGCATTACGTCGTTGTAACCGCACTATTGTAGCCGCGAAATCTCGCTCTAGGGCACCTATCAGGACAAATTCATCAGTTGGGGCCTGGGTAGCCGACCCAATCCGTATTTGCCTCTTGCATAACTATGCATAGTGTATATATACTGTGCTTACCGGTTATATACACGTGTAGCCCAACAGCTAAGGAGCCGCTGTGGACATCATCCTATCCAATTCGAGCGACAAACCCATCTACGAGCAAATAGCCTCGCAAGTCAAAGCTCAGATCCTTTCGGGCACGCTCGCCGCGGGAGCAAAGCTCCCCAGCATCCGTGCACTCGCGAGCGATCTTGGCGTGAGCGTCATCACCACCAAGCGCGCCTACGCCGACCTGGAGCAGCTCGGGTTTATCTGCACCGTGCAGGGCAAGGGCTGTTTTGTCGCCGAGGGCAACCAGGAGCTCTTGCGCGAAAACCAGCTCTGCCATATCGAAGAGCTGCTTGCGAAAGCGGCAAGCCAAGCCGAAGCCTTGGGCGTCACGCGCGACAAGCTGCACGAAATGCTCGACCTGGTAGCCCCCGAAACCATGCAGTAGCCATCTGCAAGAAAGGCTATACCATGCAAAACTTGCTTGAACTCAAAGGCATCTCACGCACTGTAAGCGACCGCTTTTCGCTGCGCGACGTCACGCTTGCCGTGGAGCCCGGCCAGATTGTTGGCTTTGTGGGCGCAAATGGCGCTGGCAAAACAACGACGATTCGAGCCGCTCTCGGGCTTATCAAACTCGATGCCGGCGAGGTGCACCTGTTTGGGCAGCGCTGTGGCGCCGACGCACCCGGTGAAGCGCAGCGCCATCTACGCTCCCGCGTCGGTCTTGTCCTGGACACGTGCCCCTTCCCCTCCACGCTCAAGGTGGGCCAGATCGAGTCGCTCGTAGGCCCGGCGTACGCCACCTGGAGCCACGACACCTTCGCCAGCCCCATCGACCGATTTGGCCTCGATCCCAAGACAAAGGTCAAGGACCTCTCCCGCGGCATGGGCATGAAACTTCAGCTTACCTGCGCACTCAGCCACAAGGCCAAGCTGCTCGTTTTGGACGAAGCCACCGCAGGCCTCGACCCCATGGCACGTGAGGAGCTGCTCGATGAGCTACTCGCCTTTGTTTCTGACGGTCAGCGCAGCGTGCTGCTCTCGAGCCACATTACGTCCGACCTCGATCGCGCCGCCGACCGCGTCGTCTGCATCGATAATGGCTCGATTATTTTTGACCTGCCGCGCGAGGACATCACCGACCGCGCCGGCATCGCCCACTGTACCCAAGCACAGGCCGCCGAGCTTATGGCTTGCGTCGAAGGCGCCCGTGCCGTCCACCACGCCTATAGCGTGGACGTGCTCGTGCCCAACCGTCGCGAAACGCTCGAGGCCTTCCCAGAGATTCCCTGCGATCAGGCAGCCATTGATGACTATCTGCGCCTCATGCTGAAAGGGGCTTCGAAATGAAACGCGCCTTTATGTCCGAGCTCGCCATCGTTCGCACGCTCACCCCGAGCATCGCGGGCGTCGGCCTGTTCATCTTCGTCGTGCTAACCCTTGCCAACGCGTCGGATGGCGATTCCGGCATGAGCGCCGGCGCCTGCGCGGTCAGCGCCATGTCGCCCATCATGGTCATGAACTCGCTGGCCGGCTTCGACAATCAAAACGGATGGGAGCGTTATCGGGCAACGCTGCCTCTCACGCGCAAAGACATTATTTGCGCACGCTACCTGAGCATCATTGTCTTCTCGGCTGTCATGGCGTGCGCCGCCGCGCTTCTGAGCATCGTCTCCATCCCGCTATTCAACAGCGTGGGCATCCCCTCGACGGGACAGACGGTCTTTGAGATCGCTATAGCCTCGGCAGCATCGATGCTCATCTCCCTCATGATGGTGTTTTTGGCACAGCCGCTGTTCTTCCGATTTGGACACATGGAGGCGCTGCGCCTATCCGTCGGCCTGTTTGCCCTGCTCTGGTGCCTTGCCATTGCCACGTTGAGCTCCTCCAACCCCATCAGCAACTGGCTCATGTCGATTGCCGGAACGAATCCCGATCCCGCCGTCCTTGGCTGTCTGTGTGCAGGAATTGCAGTACTGGCGCTCGCACTATGTGCAATCAGCTGCGCTGTCAGCACCAAGGTTTATCGAGTACGCGATCTGTAATCGACAGCTAAAAAAGCTTAGGTGGTACCCCGCTTATTTTTTCAATGAAACAAGGCGGCATAGCGTCACCACCGCCCCCCACAGCAGGCCGTCTAGTTCTTGGCAACCAAAAAGACACCGTCAGCATATCGAAGGTGAATACTTTTCCGAGAAGTGAACGAGTAAAAACAGTGCCCTGTAGCATCGACATTTTTAAGGACTCAATTCCTGCGGTTTTGTCTAAGAATCCTGCAGTTTTGTTCGAAAAAAGTGTGCATGTTCCAGGGGTCCAGATTTACTCGTTCACTTCGCGGAAAACCATTCACCTTCGATTCGAGCCTTAACCAAATGCCCTCTCGAACTATGGCCCCTGTCTCACCACAGCGATATCAAAGCTTCATGGCGGGACGGTATCATCGGACGAGCGCCGTAAATCTGGCGCGGTCGTTCTTTGGGGAGGCATTTCACCCGTGTCGTGGGTCGCAGCAGCATTTGTGTCGGCTTTCTTTGCCGGCATCACATCTATCCTGGCCAAATGCGGCATCAAGCAGACCGACTCCGATGTCGCGACGGCCATTCGCACCTGCGTGGTGCTCGTTTTCGCCTGGGCAATGGCGGGCATTTCTGGATCCATTGGAACCATTGGCAGCATCGAACCCAGATCCTGGCTCTTTCTCGTCCTCTCGGGACTCGCTACCGGCGCTTCGTGGATCTGTTACTTTAAGGCGTTGAGCATCGGAGACGTCAATAAGGTCGTACCGGTCGACAAGATGAGCACCGTGCTCGCCGCGCTGATCGCCATCGTGCTTTTTGGCGAGACGAGCAACCTTGCGGTTAAGCTCGTGGGAACCGCCGTCATTACCCTCGGCACGTTTTTAATGACCGAGAAGCAGCAATCCGCCGGACCCGAGCAGCAGCAAGACCGGACCTGGCTCGCTTACGCCCTCGGCGCCGCCATGTTCGCAGCACTCACCTCCGTCCTCGCTAAGATCGGCATCGAAGGCGTCGAGTCAAACCTGGCCACGGCAATCCGCACCTGCGTGGTACTGGTTATGGCATGGGCAATCGTGGCAGCTAAAGGCAAGATGGGCCAAGCCGTGCACGTAGACCGCTACGAGCTCGTATTTCTCGCGGCATCGGGCATCGCGACCGGAGCATCGTGGCTGCTCTATTACTATGCCATCGCCGCAGGCCAGGTGAGCGTCGTGGTGCAGATCGACAAACTATCGATTGTCGTATCGGTACTATTTGCGCGCTTGGCATTCAACGAAAAGGTCTCGCGGCGCAGCGCCATCGGTCTCGCCCTCATCGTACTGGGCACTGCGGCGCTCGCGGTTTGGAAGTAGCGCGGCCAGCAGCCGCTACATCCTCACACCTGGCTTGGGATGCCTGTACTGACCGTGGGATGCCGTGCGCTTACCGTGCGAGATGGCAAATTTGGGACAACGGTGCAGGCAACGAAGGCAGGCTGCGCACTCCGGCTTTGTCCAGACGGGAAGGCCGTCGCGCATCTCAATCGCCGCCATGGGGCAGCGCTTGGCACACAGGCCGCAGCCGATGCAGCGATCGGCATCGACGGCAAACTTGCTCGTCTGTTGCATGCGCGGCAGCCCAATTGCGTGATACGCGCACGATGCAAACAGAGGCACGCGATGGCGCATCATGTTGCCCGTGCGGCGTGCCCGCACCGCCTCGATCACGGCATCAATCTGCGCCTCGGCAGCTCTATTGATACCCTCAACCTTTTGAGGGTCAGACAGGTCGAAAACAGGCGTCCAGGTATCGGGCATCTTGACGCTCATCGCCGCATCTAACTCGAGCCCACGCTCGTGCAGCAGGTCGCGGGCAAACTTGGCAGATTGGCCGGTCGTCGAACCGTACGTCGAAACATAGAACGTATAGGGGCGCTCGCCGCCCTTTGCACCGGCAGCAATCGACAGGTCGGCAGTCTTCAAAAACTCGATCATCGGTGTCGGCAGACCCCAGGCATACACCGGAGCAACAAATCCCAGCTGGCAGGGGCCTTCCGTCGCAACAAGGCGAAGGGCGTCGACATCAAAACGCTCAATCGACACAACCTTGTCGTCTGTCGCCGCCGCAATGCGACGCGCCACATGTTCGCTGTTCCCCGTCGCGCTAAAGTACAGGATCATCTCGTACCCCTCTGGAGTTGACTCGCGATTAACCGCGCTATTTGCGCAGCGGCTTGGGCAGCGGAATGCCGGCGGCGATGGCGGCGGCGATGATCATACAGACGATGCCTTTGAGCGGGAAGCACATGAGCAGCAGGCCCACGACCATGATGGGCTGGCGCATGACGGCGCCCATCGTCGATGCCGTGCAGACGGCAACGCAAAAGACCGGATCGGCGCCGGTGAGGATAGCAAGGCCATAGCCTAGGCTTACGCCCGAGAAGATAACCGGGAAGAAGTGGCCGCCGCGCCAACCAAGGTTGATGAGGGCGGGCGTCAGCATGGCCTTAACGAGACCGGTCGCGATAAGCACGCCGGCGGGAATGGTCAGATAGGTTTCCATGAGCACGTCGGCCTGCGTCTCGCCGGCAAACATGGTGTAGGGCAGGACCGTGCCGCAGATGGCGAGCGCCAGGCCGGCCAGCATGGCTTTGACGACAGGGCGCGCCCCTATTGCATGGGCAAGCGCTTCGCTCGCGTGCTCAGAGACAAAGTACAGCCAGCCGCAGATTGTTCCGATCAGCGACAGAGGGATGAGCCAGGTAAGCTCCAGGTTGCCCACCACGGCAGCCTCGAACCTCGGCATACCCATGCCGCCGCCCATGAGCTGGCCGAGCAGCAGGTAGGTGCCCAGGCCGCCAGCAATCGCGATGCCGTAAACCACGGTCTTTTGCGCCTTGGGCAGCCTGATGGTGATCTCACCGGATTCGGAATCCTCGCCATCGCCGGCACTCTGGCCGTCGGCGCTACCAGCGAGCGGTGCCACAAAACCAAAGACGGGCGCGGTAAAGAGCGCCGTCAGGGCAGCCTGGGTGCCCAGCAGCGTAAGCTCCCTAAACTCGGCGCCAAAGCGACGCATGCGGTCGCCGACCCAGCTGCACAGACCAGCGATAACGCCGGTCAGGCCGGCCTCCGGTCCAATGCTTCCGCCAAACAGCAGCGGCAGCAATGCCGCGAGCGAAAGCTTGCCCAGGTTGTCGTACGGATAGCGCCCGTCTTGCTTAACCTTAGCCATCACCTGGTTGAGGTCATCGGTCTTGGTGCCTGTCATCTTTTCGTACAGACCGATTAACAGGCCGCCCAGCAGGCAGATAAAAAACGGGTACGGCAGAAAGCCAAACGGACCGCGGGCAAGCTCGGGCGAAGCGACGCCCAGCGCGTGCGGAATCTCGGTCCATAGATAGTCGATACCGTGCTCCATCGCAAAAAAGAACAGCCAGACCGCAGCACCTGCGAGTGCACCGGTCACGGCAACGCTGACCAAAAACAGCGCGCGGTTTGTGGGTTTGGCAAGGTTATCCATCGGGTCCTCCCGCGGTCAAAGTCGACATAGTTACGTTTTATTGTAGAGCGAGCGTTGCTCGAACGAGCCAACCGTCTGCGCTGAAAACGGCACCATTGGGAGCCATTGTGGGGCAGGCTCAAGACTTATCCGTTGATAATCGAGGCAATCTCGCGCAAATCGTCGGCAAAGTAAATGCCTTGCTGGCGCTGCGGGCTCGATAAACCCTTATCGATCATGTGCCCGAGCAGCGCCTTGAGGTCGTTGTAGTAACCGTCCAGGTTATACAGGATGCACGGAGCACTCAGGTGCCCCAACGACACCGCAGACATGACCTCGGCAATCTCCTCGAGCGTGCCCGTACCGCCCGGAAATGCGATGAACGCATCGCCGAGCTCAATCATCTTGGCCTTGCGCTCCGCCATATCGCTCGTCACGATAAGGTCGTCGATACCGTCGTGTTGAAACTCGGCCTCGATAAAAAAGCTCGGCTCAACACCCGTCACGTGTCCACCCGCCTCGAGTACGCTATCGGCGAGCGCACCCATCAGGCCCGATTTGGACCCACCGTATACCAGCGCGTGCCCGTTGGCGCCAATCCAGTTGCCCAGCTCCTGCACCGCGGGCAGAAACGCCGGGTCATTGCCAGTGTTGGCACCCAGGTACACGGTGATGTTCATATTTGCCCCCCCCTGTTGTGGCGCGCGACGTTCGTCTTAGCGCTGGCGTCGACGATACTCGCGCACGCGACGTGAAAGATCGGCAAGCTCGTCGCGATCGAGCTCTTCCAAATGCTCCAGATCATCCATAAAGCGTGCCATGGTGTCCTTTTGACGCATCTTGATAAGCGTATTGCAGTAGTTCACCGCCACGCCCGTGAGCATGGCGATGTAGAAGATGCTGATGACGCTCAGAATGACGGTAATGGCGCGGGCAACCGGTGTCTCGACCGGAATGTCACCAAAGCCGATGGTCGAGACCGTCTCAAAGCTAAACCACAGGCCATCGCCAAACGTGAGGGTCGTGGGCTCGGACAGCCAGACGGCCGTCGAGCACAGCAGGTAAAAGATTAGAAACAGGCCCGTGATGCGCGCAAAGCCAGCCTGTCGCAGCACATCGGCAAGCGTCCTCAACCTGTTCATCGCGACCCCTTTCCCAGACGCCCAATCTCGTTCGCTCGGTATTGTCCCACGCCTCCCCCGCAAACGAAACTAGTCATTGGAACTAGTCATTGGGAACGTTCTTAAATGACTAGTCAAACAAGAACGTCCCCAATGACTAGTCGTTTAAGAACGTCCCCGATGACTGCCGGGCGGGAGCGTTTAGCGGTACAGCTGCCGACTGGGCAGGCTGAGCTGGTATCCTTATGCGGTAATGTCTCGATTCGTTAGGATTGCATGTGAGAGCTTCCGCTGTCCTTCGTTCAGTTATATATCGCACCCTGGCCGTCGCGCTTGCCGCGCTCGCGGTACTGAGCACCATCATGCCCGCCCCCGCCTATGCCGCCAATACCGATCAGCAGGTCAAAACGGTCCGCGTTGGTTGGCTCGTCAACAACGAGGGCTTCCAGGACGGCACCCCCGGCGAGCGTCTCTCGGGATGGGGTTACGAGTACCTCCAAACCCTCTCGTACTACACACCCGGCTGGCAGTACGAATACGTCTCCGGCACCTTCACCGAGCTTATGGAGAAGCTCGAAGCCGGCGAGATTGACCTCATGCCAAACATCTCCTACTCCGAAGAACGCGCCCAAAAACTGCTCTTCTCGTCGAACCCCGAGGGCACCGAACGCTACTACATCTACGCCAAGCCCGATCGCGACGACCTGGCCAAGGGTGACCCCCAGGCACTCCAGGGTCTCACTATCGGTTTCAACCCCGGCGTCATGCAAACCATCGTTGGCCAGCAATGGCTCGCCAACGAGGGCATTACCTGTACCTATAAGGAAATCAGCAGTAACGGCGACCTTTTCGATGCGCTCGCAAACGGCGAGGTCGACGCCATCATCATGAACGACACGACCTCGTCGCCCAACGCCTCCCCCATGTTCTACATTGGTTCGAGCGACTACTACTTTGCCGTTCCCAAAAGCCGCCCCGACCTGATGAACGACATCAATGCTGCCATGACGGCAATCGCCCGCGTCAACCCACGCTATAACGACGAAGTCAAATCTAGCTACTCGACCCAAAACAGCGGTTCATCATCGCTCAACGGCCCCGAATGTTCCTGGCTCAAAGCAAACAACAACACCATCACGCTCGGCTACATTACGGGCAAACTCCCCTACTGCAACGAGGACGAAGACGGCGAAATGGAAGGTTCGCTCGCATCGCTTGCGACGACGCTGCACGATAAATTTGGCATTACGGTCAAAACCGTCGCCTTTGATAGCTACAAGATGATGTCAAAGGCCCTGTCAAAGGAAAGCATAGACGTTGCGCTGCCGGTATACCGAGATTACTGGTTTGCCGAGCAAACAGGCGTTGTGCAGTCGATATCGTTGGGGACCGTGTCCCTCACCGCCATCCACACCGGCAGCGACCTGAACAAAGACCTTCAGAACATCGCCTGTACCAAATCATCGTTTGTCAACAAAAATGCACTTGAAAGCCTGTTTCCCACAGCGACCGTGACCGAATACCAATCCGACGATGAAGCGTTCGACGCCCTCAGGAAGGGAACGGCGCACTGCATCGTCGCTCCCAGCTCACGCATAAAAACCATCGGCGACCGTTATGATCTCGAAGGTTACGAGACGGCCGAGCTCCCTGACACCTGTGAGCTCTCGTGCTGGATTTCGCGCGGAAAGCCCGAGCTGCTGGGAATCGTCAACAAGGGCATCATCAATGCCGGAGAATCGCTCTCCGCAAGCAATTACTCCTCCACGTCGTACACGGCCCAGGAATCCAACACGCTTCAATTCCTTTATCGCAACCGTGCCGCCGTTGCAGCTGCCCTCATCGGTATGTTGTCGGTCGGTATCGTCCTGCTCATCTGGGCGCTCGTGCGCGCTCGAACCGAGCGCAAAAAAGCCGACGCTGCCAACGCCGCTAAGACGGCATTCCTCACGCGCATGAGCCACGACATCCGAACGCCGCTCAACGGTATCCTGGGCCTTATCGAGATCGAGGAATTGAAGGAAGGCGATATCCAGGTCGCCCGCGAGAGCCGTGCCAAGGCGCGCGTTGCCGCCAATCACCTGCTCTCGCTGATCAACGACATCCTCGAGATGGGCAAAATCGAAGACCGCAAGCTAACACTGGAGCATGCGCCTTTTAACCTCAAAAAGCTCTGTGACGATACGCTGGTGCTGTGCAAGCTCCGCGCATCCGATAACGGCATCACAATGCAGGACAATAGTCTGCCGTACGCCACGGGACCATACATGATCGGCAGTTCCACCCATATCCGACAGATTATGATCAACCTGTTAAACAACAGCATTAAGTACAACAAGCACGGCGGCTCCGTCACCTTTAGCTCAAAGACCAAGCCACTCGATAACGGGCGCGCGCTCTTTTGCTTTAGCGTTTCGGATACCGGCATTGGCATGACTCCCAAGTTTTTAAAGCATATCTATGAGCCGTTTGCCCAAGAAGGTGACGATGCGCGCAGCAAGTTCCAAGGAACCGGCATGGGCATGCCAATCGTCAAGTCGCTTATTGAACTGATGGGCGGTACGATTGAGATTTCGAGTGAGGTTGGCGTGGGAAGTACGTTCAACGTCCAGATTCCGCTCGATATCGACAAGAACCCTCAGACGCGGGCAGATACGGTCGAGAGGGCGCTCGACTGCTCGCTCGCCGACATGAACGTGCTGCTCGCCGAAGACAACGAATTGAATGCCGAGATTGCCCAGGCGCTGCTCGAAAGCGAAGGCATTGTCGTAACTCGCGCCGCCGATGGCAACGAAGCGGTCGACCTATATGTTGGCCGTCCCGCCGGCAGCTTCGATGCGATTCTGATGGACATCATGATGCCAGGCATGGACGGCTACGAGGCAACCCGCGCGATTCGCCTGAGCGAGAAGGTCGATGCAGCCGACATCCCCATCATCGCGCTCACCGCCAACGCCTTCGCCGAGGACGCCAAGGCGGCACACGACGCCGGCATGAACGCCCATCTGTCCAAACCGGTCGACTTTAACAAGCTCAAAAACATGCTCGCCCGCATCAAGAAATACGGAGCTGTTTCGCTATAGTTTGTGCTTAACCACCATACGCAGCAGAAAGGAAGCCAATGATGTTTAGGCCCTTACGTCGAAAGAAACGCGCCATCACTGACGAGGAAGCGCGCAAGTTGCTCGCCACCTGCAAGCGCGGCGTCTTTGCCGTCAACGGCGATGATGGCTACCCCTATGCCATTCCCGTCAACTACTTCTTTGACGCCGAGCACGACAAGATTTATTTCCATGGCGCCAAAGCCGGCCACAAGGTCGACGCACTCAAACGCGATGACAAGATCTGCTTTACCGTTTACGGTAACGAGTGGTATAAGGACGATGACTGGGCTCCCTACGTTATGAGTACCGTGGTCTTTGGCCGTTGTCGCCTGGTTGATGAGGCGCCTGCATTCATCGAGGACAAAGTCCGCCAGCTCGCGCTTAAGTACTACCCTTCTGCCGAAGAAGTCGAGGAGGAAATCGCCAAAGACATCAAGGGCGTCCAACTCTACGAGATTTCGATTGAGCATCTTTGCGGCAAGCAGATTCAGGAGAAGTAAGCCCCTCAACAGGCCTCATCAATAGCAATATGGCCCGGTTCCAACCCACCTCGGAACCGGGCCATATGCTTATGAAGCGTCGGCGGCTATGTGCGCAAGCGCCTCAACGAGCTCTTGCGAGCTCACAGGCTTGCTCAGGTGCGCGTTCATGCCCGCCTCACGCGAAAGCCTGCGATCGTCGGCAAAGGCGTTGGCGCTCACGGCGATAATCGGCGTGGTCGCGGCATCCTCACGATCGAGCGCTCGAATCCGACGCGTGGCCTCAAGGCCATCGATACCGGGCATCATGATATCCATCAACACCACGTCGTACTCGTGCGGCGCGCTCGCGGCAAACATCTCGACGGCAGACTCACCATCCTTAGCATGCGTCACGACGGCACCGGCGCGGGCGAGCGTAAACTGTGCAATCTCGGCATTCAGGTCGTTATCCTCTACGAGCAAAACGCGCAAGCCCTGGAGCGCATCGCCATCTCCCGCGTCCACGCGCACAGCCTGAGGAATCTCGGAGCGCTCGCACTTCTCAAACGGCAGACGGATGGTAAACGTCGTCCCCTGCCCCAAGATGCTCGTAAAGCTCATGGTTCCGCCCATAAGCTCGACCAACTGTTTGGCAATAGGCGCACCCAGACCAGTTCCCGATGAAGCGCCTTCCACCTGTTGCTCCTCGCGACAAAACGGTTCGTAGAGGTGCTGTTGGAACTCCTCGCTCATGCCAATACCGTTATCGGCGATCGTGTATTCATAGACGGGGACGCCATCCGCTGGCTCCACCTCGCGGCACACCAGGCGGACATAGCCGCCCTGGCGGTTGTACTTGACGGCATTGCCGGCAATATTGAGCAACAAACGCTTGAGGTGCGTCACGCTCACCCGCGCATAGGGATGATTAAGCGTCTGCTGGTCGGAGATAATTGTCACCAGACGCTCCTCGGCCTGGCGCTCCAGAATATCGCGCACTTCACAGTTGAGGGCCACCAAATTTATGGGCACGAGGTTCAGGTCGACCTGCCCGCTCTCCAGGCGACTCATATCGAGCGCCTCGTTGGCAAGGTCGAGCAGCAATCCCGATGCCGTCCAGATTTTTGAGCGGCACTCAGTCTGCTTTTGCAGATCGTCCGCATTGGCATCGCCAACCTCGACCATGCCGCGAATGCCGTTGATGGGCGTGCGCAGATCGTGGCTCATGCGACGCAGAAACTCTGTCTTTGCCGAGTTGGCAGACGAGGCCTCACGCGCCGCCTTTGCCAGCTTGTCGCCATAGTCGCGCTCCTGCTGCAGCAAGTCCGTCAAACGTCGACGATCAGCGCGGCGACGCACCGTCACAACAACGGCTATAACACCGCCGTAGAGCACCAGCACGCCGGCGGCAACAGCCGCGGCGACCTCAAAGTAGCGCTGCGCCGAGGCATAGGTATACACATAGAATTTGTGCGCTTTTCCAAATGTGCCCAAATACCACTCGCCGTCGGCGTTAACCAATCTGACCTTACCAGCCAGGCATCGATCCTTAATACCGTCGACAATGAAGACATCCGTCGCAGGCAGATCGAACACGCCCAATACGGTGGGTTCAACGGCATTGGTCGCAACGACCTTGCCGTCGCTTTCGATCACGATATTGCCGCTATCGATGGTTTCATAGCCTTCGAGCAAACTCTGCAGTTTGAGCGTATTGCTTGCAACCGCCTTCGCGCTCTGATGCCTTACCGCGATAACGATACCCTCGCCATCCCGCCGGGTCACGCAACCAATGTCTGCAACCGAATCATCCGAAAGCGTAATGCGGGCGGTATAGGACTTAAGCGGATGAGTTGCCACCTCCAGCACGGGCGCTTCCTTGAGATACGTAGCGAGCGACCCGTAGCCCACATCGCCCGTCGAGGACTCGGACACCAAATTGCCCGATGCATCCGTCACAATCAGCGCGCTCACGTTGAACTGGTCGGCGTATTGCTCCAGCATGGCGTTATCCACCGAACCGTCGCGCTCCATATCGCGAGCAGCCTCTCCGGCAATCTCCATAACGCGAATCAGGTTTTTGGTCGCATAGGCGCTGTTGAACGCGTCGTAGGAAAGGCTCTGCGTCGCCACGTAATCGACAACGTCGGCAAAGCGCTGCTCGGCTTGGGCCGTCGTGTAACCGTAGCTCATCATGCCGGCAACAACCGAGAACGCTATCCCCAGCAGAGCGACAAGGAGCCATGCCCCTGTCGAACGATTGCCCCGCTCCTGAGCGGCGTGGTCGGGCGCATCGATCATGACAGGCCCTCCATATTCAAAAATGGCGAAGGGTCATCAAAGTACTTTGACACCAGACGTTCCATGGTGCCATCGGCAAGCATTTCTTGGTAGGCATGAGTGAGCTTGACGTCGATGCCGCGCGTATCGTTGATATCGAAAGCGGTGCCCAAACCAACCTCTAGCAGCGGCTCATCCAAAATGCGATATGTCACACCATAGTCTTTTTCGTAGGTGAGGAACGAGGACTCATGCGCGGCGACAGCGTCGACCAGGCCCTCGACGAGCGCCGGGTTCAGATATGAACCGTCCGAAAAGCTGTAGAGCTCCTTGATCTGCGGAACGTTTTCATTTGTGCGATTGAGCAAAATGCCCTCGGGCTTGGTGGTGGACTGAACCGCCACGATCTTATCCTCAAGATCGGCAAGCGTGTAGATATCGCTCTGGGGATCGACCGCGACCACCTGGCGGCTCGCAAGGTACGGGCCGGCCCAACGATATTCGTTTTCGCGACCCGTCATGCTAAAGCTGCCCATGACGCAATCGAGTTCGCCGCTCGCCAGCAGCTCTTTCTTCTTTTCCCAGTCGATCAGCTGGTATTTTGGCTTATAACCAATGCGGGCCAAAGCCTCGGTCAATATCTCGACATCCAGGCCAACGATATCGCCGTACTCGTCGGTATACACAAACGGTGGATAGAGGTCACTGCCGACGTTGAGCGTCTTAAGGTTGTCGTCCTTGGCCTGCGAGGCGTCCGGGGCTTTTGATGCTGGCGTCGAGGCTTCGTCATTGTGCCCGGAACAGCCGGCCATCGCTATGACAAAGGCGCTCGCCACTGCAAGCGCGACAAACAACGAAATGGCAGCCGAGCGACGGGGTCTTTTCATCGAGCTCCAGACGATCCTGTTTACAGACTGAAATGGTTAAAAATAATAGCAAATGAAACCATTCGAACGCCCAATGGTTACAGACGCCTTACCATGCGGGGCCTTCCAGCCGACCCGGCAGAAGGCCCCGCATGCAGCGCACACTTACCGTGCATTAAAAACGTAGCGGTCCAGGCGGTCGCACGCTTCCCTTACGCGCGAAAGCGGCAGGGCCAGATTCACGCGAATGTGGCAAGGCCCGTGGAACGGGCGGCCGTCCTGATATCCCACGCCCACGCGCGCTCCCTCGTCGAGCAGCCACTGGATATCGCGGCCATGCTCGCGGCACCACTCGGTGCAGTCCAGAAACACCATGTACGTGCCCTGCGGACGTGAATAGGACACGCCCTCAAAATGCTCGTCCACATAATTGCAGAAGTACTCGATATTGCCGGCAAGCACCTGGTTGAGCTCGTCCACCCACTCGTAGCCCTGCGGCTGGTAGGCACCGATAAGCGCATGCATGGAGAGGACGTTCATCTCGTTGTAGTGGGTCTTGTTGGACACGGCGCACACGCGGTCGCGCAGCGTCGCGTTGTAGATAATGTGGTAGCTGCCAACCAAGCCCGCCAGGTTGAACGTCTTGCTCGGCGCATAGAGGGCAACTGTGCGCATGCGGGCATCCTCGCTCACCGACTGCGTCGGGATATGCTTGTGCCCCGGCAGGATGATATCGGACCAAATCTCGTCCGAGATCACCACGCAATCGTGCTGGCGATAAATGTCCATGGCGCGCTCGATCTCGTCACGCTCCCACACGCGGCCGCAAGGATTGTGCGGTGAGCAGAACACCGCGGCATGAATGTGGTTTTGGGCGAGTTTGCACTCCATGTCCTCAAAGTCCATACGCCACACGCCCTGGTCGTCAAGCTTAAGCGGGCTGTGGACAATACGATAGCCCGCGGCCTCGATGGACTTGGTAAAGCCGATGTAGGTAGGGCTGTGGACCAGCACCGCATCGCCTGGCTGAACATACGCACGCAGCGTCGACACGACACCGCCCAGCACGCCGTTTTCGTAGCCGATATGTTCAGGGCGCAGACCCTCGACGCCATTGCGGCGGCTCTGCCATTCGATGATGCGGTCGAAATACTCGGAGCGCGGGTTAAAGTAGCCAAACATGGGATGCTGAGCGCGCTGAATGATGTGCTCCTGGACCGTGGGCACCGTGGCAAAATTCATGTCGGCCACCCACATGGGAATGCGGTCGAAGCCCTCGTCGGGTGCGTTCGGAGCCATACCGGGGATCTCGCCCCAGGAGTCAACGGCGATGGAGTCCATGCCGTGGCGATCGATTAGCGAGCTAAAGTCGTATTTCATGCTGAGCTCCCGTGCAAAGTAGACTGTTTCGATAGGCGTTATTGTCCACCAGCGTGGGCGGTTTTAGCATGGGGTTTGGCGCTTAATTTGACGGGTGCGGACGAATGGCCGGTTAGTCTCGCGCGTCGTTGACGGCAACTACGGTTAGCTGGGTTTCATCGACCGTAAACGATATGTCGAGCCCGGCGAAGGCCAGATGATAGACGCGGTTCGGCTCGTGCTTGCTGCCTGCGCGGCGCGGGTCTTGGCGCAGGACCTCGACCAGGCCGGGGAGCTTTGTGGGCGGGACCATATCCTGCAGCGTCTGCGGGAACTCGATGTCGAGCTCTTGCCACGGAGCATCCTCAATCCAGCCGCCGGTCGCATCCGGGTGACAGTCCGCAAACGGAATGTAGGGCTTAATGTCGTAGATGGGCGTGCCGTCGCGCAGATCGGCCCCCAGCACATGGATGATGGGGCCATCGTCGGTGAGCTCAACGTGATCGAGCCTTACGCAGGTAAGTCCGATAGGATTGGGGCGAAACGGGCTGCGCGTGGCAAAGACGCCCACGCGCTCGGCTCCGCCCAGACGCGGCGGGCGCACAGTTTTCGACCACTTGGCATTGGTGCCGGACCTGTCCTGCGTCTTGGCATCGGCAGCTATGTCCTTAGCCGTGCCGCCGGGCGTTCCGTTTTCGAAGCGCCACAGCAGCCATAGGTGAGAGAAGGAGTCCAGGCCCTCAACCGCTGCGTTGGAGGCAAATTCCGGCTCAAAGACGATGCGTCCCTGCAGATGAGGCGCCAAAAAGCTGTTGCGCGGAATGCCGAACTTCTGCGGCAGGTCGGTATGTATGTGTGCGATAGGTTCCATGCCGGTCATTGTACGGCATGGAGGCGTGGGGCGTTGCGCGCAATTCTTCGCCGCGGTCCTCCGTCGTGCAACCAACGGTTGCTTGGAAGGGCACCTGCTGCCGCGTATGCTTAAGCCATCAACCAGCAGAAAGGAGCCGCTATGGCCTTTGCAGAAAAGCTCATCGCCGTCCGTCGCGCCCATCACCTTACCCAAGAGCAGCTCGCCGCCAAACTCTTTGTCACGCGCCAAGCCATCAGCCGTTGGGAGCGTGGCGAGGTCACACCGGGCATCGACATGATGAAGCTCATTGCAGCCGTGACCGGCGAGCCACTGTCCCACCTGCTCGAAATGCCCGAGCATTATTGCCAGAGCTGCGGCATGACACTCACGCCCGACGACTGCGGCACCGATGCTGCGGGCACCGCGACCGACCATTACTGCAAGTGGTGCTACGATCACGGCAAGTACACCTACGAGACCACGATGGAGGCGATGATCGAGGACTGTGCCCCACGGCTGGCGCAAAACACCGGCATGTCGCTCGACGAAGCCGTCTCGCTCATGGGCGCCGTCCTGCCGCAACTGGAGCGCTGGCGCACCGTGCAGGAAAACGAGGAGCGCTACGGCGCCGAAGCCCGGAAGCGCTACGGCGACGAGGCGATCGACGCAGCAAACGAAGCACTGCTGGACATGGACCCCGAGACATGGAACGACATGAAGGAACTTGAACGCGCTATTCTGGGCCAACTCTCGATTGCCATGGGCGATGGCGATGCGAATGGAAGCGAGGCTCGCAAGCTTGTCGCGATGCATCGTCGTTGGATTGGTCTCAACTGGGGACGCGAACCCCAGAACGAAGCGTACCCGGGCCTCGCCCACGGCTATCTTGCCGACCAGCGCTTTATTGACTACTACGACAAGCCCTGCGGCACCGGAGCCACGGCGTTTCTGGTCCAAGCCATCGAGTCGTCACTGGTCCGCGCATAGACCGCGGCGGCTTTGGGTATTTCAATCAAAACCTCAACCGATTGGAGACCTATGGCTACTGATCACGAGCTCGTGCTCTACGTTATGACCGGCTGCCCGTATTGCATAAAGGTCAAGCGCTTTTTGGCCGATAACGGCGTGACCATTCCCGAGCGCAATATCTCGACCGATACCGAAGCCGAGCAGACACTCATCGCCGTCGGCGGAAAGCGCCAGGTTCCCTGCCTGTTCATCGACGGCAAGCCACTCTACGAGTCGAGCGACATCATCGCATGGGTACAGAAGAACCTGCTCTAGCACGCGCACTCTGTCCATCCAAGGAACCCCACCGACCCAAACATGTACGTCAGCATCCAAAGTCGACATTTTTCGACATCTTTGGATGCTGGCGTACAGCTTTTGGGTAGTCATGGACGCTCTTAGCCGGCTAATTGTTTGAGGCGACCTTTGGATTATGGCTGTTTGACGCCTCTGGAAAGGTTTCCGAGAGGGCTGTGGTCAAAAAAGGGCAAATATGAGTACTGCTACCTGTTTAGTAGCAGCGATTTTGATCACTTCAGGAACTATTCAACGTTCCATACGTCCGTAGACGACGCTATTTCTCCTCATATGTTCAATAAAAGTAGCTCCTAATGGGAACAAATCTCATCAGAAGCTACTATTTATAGCAAAATAAATGCAACTATAATGGCAACAGTACTCATATTTGCCCTTTTTTGACCACGACCCTCCAGAATAGCCGCTGAGGACGACACTAAATGACAAAATCCGGCACTTGGACGTTCTTATATGACTAGCCATTGAAGGACACCTAACGACTACTCCCATTCGCGACACACTGTGTCGCGAATTAAGCTGGTCCCATTATCGAAGACCAGTGAGAGCTCCTGCTCAGAATCTCGATAGCTTAATAAAGCGCTCCCCTCCGGAAGTTCAATGAGCATCCAAATTCCAGGCTGAAAAGCAAAGGAGTATCGAAGCCGTCAATGCTCATTTCCTATCGAACACGCGGGTCAAAACAAGCTAATTAGCCTGATAAACTGTTTGTATTTTTGTCTACAAAACTGTATACAAAAAGAGTATCCGTTGACCTCTGCTCGACATTATGCCGATCGATAGGAGGCGCTATGGACGCTAAGCAGCTCGAAAAGATGATGGGGTTTGCTCCCGGAGAGTTGGAGAAAGCCGCGGAGGCATACGAAAAAGATGAGTGGCCGAAGGGTCGCACCATCAAGCTGGGAAGGCCGTCGATCTCCGATGAGCCAAGCGTTGTTTTATCGGCACGTGTGGGTGAGTCTGTTCTTGATGCGTTTGACGCAAAAGCAAAGCGCCATGGGCAAACACGCACGGAGCGACTCAGGGAGCTCATCACGCTCGATGCAATGATTGCCTAGTTACCCACCGCACCCAAACATGTACACCAGCATCCAAAGTCGACATTTTTCGACATCTTTGGATGCTGGTGTACAGCTTTTTGCTACATAGTCGTTGGGGACGTCCTTAAATGACCAGTCGTTAAAGAACGCCCCCGATGACTAGTTAGCCGTGGAAGCGAGCTGTGGGTGCAAGCGGCTGTTCACGAAAGACGCGCTCGACGGCAGCGCGGTATTCGTCGACCTTTTTGGTCTTGCGTACGATCTTGTGGACGGTAGCGGGATCAGCGAAAGCGCACTTGGCGTAGAACCACCACTCCTTCATGCGGAAGACCGCATTGCCGCCAATCTCTTCTGCATATGCCGCAAACAGCGTGTCGTGGAAGCGCTGCAGCTCAGCAGCCGTTGCAGCAGGGCCGCCCTTGACCATGCGAGCCAGCGCGGGGTTCGCGAGCAGGCCACGCCCCAACATCACATGGCGCGTGCCGGGATAGGCCTCCACCAGCGCGTCCATATCCTCAAGATCAAAAATGTCACCGTTATAGGCCACGGGAAACGGCGCCCGCTCCAACGTCTTGCCGTAAAACTCCTTGCGCGGCATGCCCGTATAGCGGTCCTTTTGTACGCGCGGATGCACGATCAGCTCCGCCAGCGGCATGCGGCAATACAAATCGAGCACGCGCTCGTACTCGTCATCACTTTCCAACCCCAACCTGGTCTTGACCGATACCGGCAGCGGAGAGCGCTCACACACGTCACTCAAGAACACCTCGAGCTCGTCCAAGTTGCGCAAAAAGCCCGATCCTTTGCCCTTGGCGACAACCGTTCCCGAAGGACAACCCAAGTTGAGATTGACCTCGCGATAGCCCATGTCGGCGAGCACCTGTGCCGCCCACACAAACTCGTCCGCGTTCTTGGACATCAGCTGAGGCACCACGTTGAGCCCCTGGTTATTGGCAGGATCGATCTCCTTAAACGCCTTGCCACCAAAGCGGTTTCCCACCCGCGGCGGCGGCAAAAACGGCGTGTAATAGCAATCGAGCGCGCCGAAGCACTCCGCATGCACGCGACGGAACACATGCCCGGTAATCCCCTCCATAGGGGCCAGCGAAAGGATCATCTACTCTTCTCTCATATCAACGATCGTGACAAAGGGACCGCCCCTTTGTCGCATTATTCGGAGCGCAGGGCTTCTACGGGGTCTTTTTTGGATGCACTGCGGGCAGGTAGCAAACCGGCGACGACCGTTAGCAGCACCGAAATCGCGATGAGCACCAGCGCATCCTGCACGGGCAGGCTCATCAGGTTGGGGACCTGTTTGGCCGCAAGCGCCCAAGCATTGACCGGGAAGCTCACGGCCACCACGACGACAACAGCAAAGACGCCGGCAATGAGGCCCTCGATAAAGGTCTCGGCATTGAATACGTTGGCCACGTTACGCTTCGACGCGCCGATCGCACGCAGGATGCCAATCTCCTTTTTGCGTTCCAGCACGCTGATGTAGGTGATGATGCCGATCATGATGGAGCTCACCACCAGGCTGATACTCACGAATGCGATGAGCACCAAGCTGATGGTGTTCACGATGTCGGTCACCGAACCCATGATGATGCCCATGTAGTCGGTGTATGAGATTGCCTGTTCATCGTGGCCAGAGGCTTTGACCTGCTTGTTGTACGCGTCGATGTGATCGAGCACGCGCTCCTTGGCCTCAAAGTCGCGCGGGAAAATCTTGACCGAGATGGGGTCTGCCTCGTCCGCATAGCCCAACGTGGTCAGATTGTTG
This sequence comes from uncultured Collinsella sp., assembly GCA_900544865.1. Classification (GTDB taxonomy): domain Bacteria; phylum Actinomycetota; class Coriobacteriia; order Coriobacteriales; family Coriobacteriaceae; genus Collinsella. Next base: position 55,109 of record UQXA01000004.1, read on the forward strand.
TCGTAGGTGAGCTTCGACGCCTTCGCATAGCTCATCATGAGCGAGCTCAGGTCCTCGGCGTCCATGTTGAAGTGGATGGCATGAGCAAAGGCACTCGCATCCACGCGCATGGCGCTCGCCAGGTTAGCAAAACTCGAAGACATCTGTGTCGCCATCTGGTCCATAAGCCCTGCCGCGCCCGCCTTGAGCTGGGATGATACCGTCGACGCTATCTGCTCGCTGATTGCCTTCATCACCTGATCCATAGCCTGCTGCAGATACGGAGCCAGCTGCTTTAGCACATAGTCGCTCATCGCCTGCTGCAGACGCTCGGCCAGGGCATCGCCGCCGAGCGCTTTGAGCTGGGCCAGGATTTGCTGAGCTGTGTCATCGTTCTCAAGATACGTCGAGAATGCGGCAGACAGCTTTGACGCGTCCTTAAGATCTTCGGGCGACAGCGCCTTAAACTGATCAGACTGCAAAAAGCCCTCAAACAGCTGGTTGGCTAGTGTTCCCACCTGCTGCATTTGCTCGGGCGTGAGTTCCAGACCGTCAAAGATACCCGAGAAATCTGGGGTTGGCGCTTTTGCCATGATGTCGCTGAAGTCGATGTCCTTGCCAACGCCCGAAAGGTCAATGTCCAGCCCTGACAGATCGATGCCAGAAAGGTCCATACCGCCGGCCGCACCCGAAAGTGCAGACGTATCGAACGAGAACGCGCTCTTGAGCGCCGCCTCGTCCACACTGAACATGCTGCCCAGATCCACGCCTTGTTTGGCCTCGCCTTGCAGTTCGTCGAAGGTTTTGCCCGTAAAGACATCCGTCTCGGGGTGGTCGAGTTGCTCCTGCACAATCTGCGAATCGGCGGCGCGCTCCATAAGCTGGCGAGTCAGCGCATGCGTATAGGCAATGCCCGGAGACAACGCACTCGCATTGGCCGTCTCGTTAGGTCGCACCACGCCCACAATGTGCACGTCAATACCGTCGGCAACCTTGGCAGCCATAAAGTCGGCGTCGTCAGACATGTCGGTCCACATGCCGGTCTCTTCGTTTTTGCGATACGCATCGGCCGGCGACAGCACCTTAAACGTCGTGGACAGCGCATCGTCGTAGGTAAAGTCGGTGCCGGTCTCGGGCGTCTCGACCTTGCCGTCGGCCGCCATGGCACTGTTAACCAGGTCGTTGAGCTCATCGATATCCAGCGAACCAATGCTGTAGAGCGTGTAGTCGCCCACCGTGCCGCGGCTCGAAAGCACCATTACGGCTTCGTTGGCAGACGTAGGCCAATGCCCCGCCACGACATCGTACTGGCTGTCGAGCAAGCTCTGGTCGTCGATCATCTCGTTAAAGACCGAGGTTCCCATGGATTCCATGCTCACCGTTGCCGCCGAGCTCGCGCCTCCGCTCATGGCCTCGGTCATAGCGTTGGGCACCAGCCGGACAGGCTTCTCATCGCCCTTGCCGGCACGATAGACAACCGGCAACACACCGTAGCCGTACTGAATGGCGTTGACCTCTTTATCGATGCCGTCGCCACCGGCATCGAGCCATGCCTTAAAGCTCGTCATGTCGTTGGACTTAACACTCGCAAACATATCCTTTACGGCCGTGACCACGGGGATCTTATCGGTTCCCTTAGTCTTGCCGCCGGCACTGTCGTCGGACGAATCCACGTTTTCAGGCGAGCCATCATCCGCGGTCCCCTGCCCGCCCATCATGGACGCCAGGTCGTAATCCTGCTTGGAAATGGTGAGCGGGTAGCTCGAGAGCGTATCCTCCTCGACCTTTTTGATGTAGCCGTTTACGCCATTGGAGAGCGCCAGAATCGCCGCGATACCGATAATGCCAATCGAGCCCGCAAAGGCCGTCATGGCCGTACGGCCCTTCTTGGTCATGAGGTTGCGGGCAGAAAGCCCCAGCGCCGTCACAAAGCTCATCGAGGTTTTGCGCGTAGGCTTGGCCTCGCGACGCGCGGCCTTTGCTACATCAAAGGGGTCGGAATCGTTGGTGATCTTGCCGTCCGCCAGGTTAACGATGCGCGTGGCGTACTGGTACGCCAGCTCGGGATTGTGCGTGACCATGATGACCAGGCGGTCGCGCGCCACGTCCTTGAGCAGATCCATGACCTGCACGGATGTCGTTGAGTCCAGGGCGCCGGTCGGCTCGTCTGCCAGCACAATCTCGGGATCGTTGATCAGGGCGCGGGCAATGGCCACGCGCTGCATCTGCCCGCCCGAAAGCTGGCTCGGGCGCTTGTTAACGTGCTCGCCCAGGCCGACTTTCTCCAACGCCTCGCGCGCACGTTGACGGCGCTCGACATGCCCCACGCCCGTGAGCGTGAGCGCCAGCTCCACGTTTTCCAAAATGGTCTGGTGCGGAATGAGGTTATAGCTTTGGAACACAAAGCCGATGCGGTTGTTGCGGTAGGCATCCCAATCGCGATCGTGAAAATCCTTGGTCGAAATACCGTCGATCAGTAGGTCGCCCGAGTCAAAGTGGTCGAGTCCGCCAATAACGTTGAGCATCGTAGTTTTACCCGAGCCCGAGGGACCCAGAATGGCTACGAACTCGTTATCGCGAAAAGCCAGGCTTACGCTGTCGAGCGCCACCTGGGTAAACGACTGCGTAACGTACCTTTTGCAAATTCCTTTGAGCTCCAACATGGACGGCAACCTCTCCCACGCGAGCACACTCGCCCGCTCTCCCCCGCCGTTCGTATTCGACGCGTTTGTCCTACTCTATCCCCATTTTTTGTCGGCGCCAGTGAGGAATGTAACGAACCGCGCCAAAAAACGAACGGGACGGCGCCCAAAAGAAGAGGTCCCGAGCGGGACCTCTATATGGTGGAGCTTATCTTGAAAGGTAGCGGACTACTTCGCACAGCGACACACGATCCTCGCCATGCTTTACGCGTTTTCTACTGCTCGCTATTCGCAATCGCCTGGTCGATAAGCTTGTCGAGTGCTGCGCGCTGCTCGGCGGAGCTGATGGCTCCCACGATTGGATCCCCTACGATGTTGCCATTCTGATCGATGACATACGTCGTCGGGAACGAGAACAAATTTGACGTAAACTTACCGGCCTCGCTATCCGACTTGAACCAGATGTTCTTATATGTCACGCCCTTCTTGCTCAGCACGTCCTTGGCATCTGCAATCTCGCCCTTGTTGCCATCGAGCGTAAAGGAATTGACGCCCACGACCTGGCCGCCCTTCTTGGCAAGCTCCTTATTCAGGTCCTCAAGGTCGCCCAGCTCGCCCACGCACGGCTTGCAAGTGGTGAACCAGAAGTTCATGACGGTGACCTTGTTCTTAGAGAACAGCTCGTCGCTGCTCACGTCGTTGCCATCCAGGTCCTTGCCCGTAAAGCTGGGGAACTTCGTCGCCTCGCTCGAAGCATTGGCACCAGCCGTCATGCCAGCGGTCGAAGCGTCGACGCTCTCGCCTGCGCTCGGCGTGCTTCCACAGCCGGGGAACTCCTTCTCCAAGCTCTCGAGCTTGTCCTCGATCTCCTTAATCTGCTGTGCACCGGCCTTGAGTGTCTTAAGCTCATCCGCCGTAAACTTATCCTTGGCGCCGTCGATGGTCTTGAGCAGGAAATCGCCGTAATTGCTGCCGTCCTCAATCATTGTCGAGTCTTTATTTGCCGCATTGAATACCTTTTCCCACAGCGCGTTATCACTCGAAAAGATATCGTTCTCCTTCTGCATGAGTTTTGCATACAGCTCGGCGGCCTCGTCGGCATTGGCCGGCTTCTGCGCAGTGAGTTCTGCGATCTTAGGATCGGAGCTCGCAGATTCGCTCGCATTGCCACCGGGCGCCGAACATGCCACAAGGCACAAGGCCAATACCGGCACCATAAACAGGGCCGCAATCTTAGAAAGCTTCATAGTCGTTCCTCCGTTTTGTCGAAGCTTGTTTACTTTTTATCGGCGGTCAAGGGGAGCTTTTCCGCCGACACATCCAGGCCATAGCGATAGCTGATGGCATCGACAGGACAGGCCCCGATGCACTTTCCGCACCGGATGCATTCGGCATGATTGGGCGCGCGGACCACATCAACGTCCATCTGACAAACCTTTGAGCACTTGCCGCACGAGACACATTTGCATGCATCGACCCGGATCCCCAGTAGGGACACCTTATTCATGAGCGCATAGAATGCGCCGAGTGGACAAATCCATTTGCAGAAGGGGCGGTAGAACAAAACGCTCAGCACTACCACGGCAATGAGAACGGCAAGTTTCCAAGTAAAGAGATGTCCCAACGCAGATCGAATGCCGGTATTGGCAATGGCCAGCGGAATGGCGCCCTCGAGCACGCCCTGCGGACAGATGTATTTGCAAAAGAACGGATCTCCCATCCCCAGGTCGTTGACCACCAGCACAGGCAGCAATACCACAGCAAACAGCAGCACGAAGTATTTGATATACGTAAGCGCCTTGAGCTTTTTTGTCGAAAGCTTTTTGCCGGGAATCTTATGAAGCAGCTCCTGCAGCCAGCCAAACGGGCACAGAAAGCCGCATACAAAGCGTCCCAGCAGCACGCCGAGCAAAATGAGCGTACCGGTTACGTAGTAGGAAAAGTTGAACCTGGATGAACCTACCACCGACTGGAACGACCCGATGGGGCACGCACCCGATGCCGCGGGACACGAATAGCAATTAAGTCCAGGTACGCAGACTGTTTTTCCCGCGCCCTGATAGATGCCGCCTTTGGCAAAGTTTGGCAGGTGAATGTTGGTGATGAGCGTCGCCGCCGCCTGAATGAATCCGCGAAATCGGGCCAAAACATGCGACGCAGTGTTTTCTCTTTTATCCAATTCCGATACACTCCAAGCACAGCCTAATCGCTTTGGCCAGCACGGCATCCGCCTCGCCACGCATAACGCCAAAGCACACCATGGCAATTCCGACGATCAACAAAGCGACCTGTACCACGGGTTTTACCGCTTTGAACAACACGACCACTCCTTTCGTTACGCGACCATTGGACCATATCGACTATAAAATCCGTGTTAAGCGCGATTTGAAATGTGCAAGGAGACTGTTATGCGTATTTTGATCGTCGAAGACGAGCGAGCACTGTGCGATGCAATCGCACGCAGCTTGCGAAACTTGGCGTACAGCGTCGACTACTGTCACGACGGACAGGAGGCGCTCGACCTACTGGACATTGAGGCCTTCGACCTCGTAGTACTCGACCTCAACCTTCCCCGTATCGACGGCATGACCGTGCTCAGGGAACTTAGGAAAACCGACTGCGAGACCAAGGTACTGATTCTGTCCGCGCGTGGCGAAGTATCCGATAAAGTCGCCGGACTCGATGCCGGCGCCAACGATTACCTCACCAAGCCGTTTCATCTGGACGAGCTTGCGGCAAGGATCCGCAGCCTTACCCTCAGACGCTTTACACAAAGCGACATAGTTTTAACCTGCGGAAAGCTCCGCTTTGACGCCAAGGCGCGCATCGCCTCCGTGGACAGCGAGGCTTTATCTCTTACGCGCAAGGAAACGGGAATCTTGGAATACCTGATGCTTAATCAGGGGCGTCCGGTAAGCCAAGAGGAGCTTATCGAGCACGTTTGGGATAGCAGCGTGAACAGCTTTAGCAACGCAATCCGCGTTCACATCTCGTCACTCCGCAAAAAGCTACGCAGCGCTTTGGGATACGACCCGATTCGCAATCGGATTGGAGAGGGCTACGTTATGGAGGATGGCGAATGAAAGGGCTTTCGCTGCAATGGCGCATAACGATCATGACGGCACTGCTGACGTGTGCAGCATGCGTGCTGACAAACTGCCTGGTCGGCTATACGGGCATGCGCTACATGGATGCCATCGGCAGTAACATCTCGGCCTTTAACGCAACCGGCGAAGATTCGCCCCAGGCGTTCGACCCAACGAAAGCGACCCCCGATGACAAGGTCACGATCGTCGTAAACGACGCACAGGAGTCTTTTGGCACGACAACCTGGTACATCACGGCTGGAGTCACACTCCTTGGCGGCGTGCTGACATACTTTGTGAGCGGCCGTGCGCTCAAACCGCTACGGGATTTTGCAGCCCAGGTTGAGCGTGTGCAGCCTGACAACCTAAGCGAAATCAGACTCAGTGAAGATGTGCCCACCGAGCTACAACAATGCAGCGCCTCTTTCAACGACATGATCGCCCGTCTTGGCGAAGGGTTCTCTGCACAGCGTCAGTTTACCGGCAACGCCGCACACGAGCTGCGCACCCCGCTCGCCCTTATGCAAGTACAGATTGAACTATTCATCTCCGAGCACTCCGGTCTGCAATCCGAAACAGCCGAGCTGCTCGGCCTGCTACAAGAACAAACCGAGCGCATGTCTCGAATGACCAAGGTATTGCTTGAGATGAGTGAGCTCCGCAGCGTTCCTTGCGAGGACGATGTTGAACTCGGCCCCCTGTCCGAAGAGGTCCTCACCGACCTTGCGCCACTTGCCGAAAATAAGGGTATAGCCCTCAATTGTGCTGGAGACGCTTTAGTAATCGGAAGTGATACGCTCCTCTACCGGCTGGTGTTTAATCTGGTCGAAAACGCCATCCGTTACAGCCGCTCCGGCTCGACTGTCAACGTCTCCATCTGCGACAACGACAGCCACGTGATCCTGCGAGTCAAAGATGAGGGCCCGGGAATACCCAAGCAGTACCGAGAGAGCATCTTCCAGCCGTTCTTTCGTCTAGACAAATCCCGCAGCAGAGCATATGGCGGCGCAGGGCTCGGACTAGCGCTCGTTTGGGAGATTGCAGCGCTTCACGGTGGCGCTGTAGAGGTCGAAGCAAGTTCCGAGAACGGGACCACCATGCTCGTAAGCCTTCCAAAACGATCCGCAGCGTCAACCGAACAGTAAAACGAAAGGGGTCCCGAGCAACAGGAGTACAATTGCTGCATTGTTGCCAGCTGTTGGGAGATGGAAGATGGACTGCGATGGCTACCCATGCGTTCCCATGCCGTTGATGTGCACCGCCTTTGTGCCGGGGCAGATTGACGCTGCGGTTGCAGGCATTTCCGACCCCGATTCGCGCGCCATTGCCACGGCAGAAGCGCTGTACTTTCGCGGACAGGCCGCCCTCGCTGCCAAGACAGCGAGCCCCTATCTTGACGCCACCGACCCCGCACTGCGCTATTCCGCATGCTTTATCTGCGGATACGCCAGCCTGTCGCTCAACCGTATCGCCGACGCCCGCCGGTGCCTTGCTGGTATCCTCGATACGCCAGCCGACAAAGAATCGCCCGCCATCCACGCCACGCATATCCTGTTCGCCTCGGCCGCAAGCGTCCTGCTGCACTTGTCTTCCCCCGTATTCTGCCGAAGAGTTTTATCCGCTTGCGGCGCATCTGCCCGAAGGCCTGCGCCTGTTCGCCAGCTACGTGATGGCGCATGCCCTGTACCTGCGCGGCGAATATGGCCGCAGTCTGGGCATGGCGGAAAACGCCCTGATCATGAAACAAGGGAGCTATCCGATCTCGGAACTGTTCCTGCACCTGGCAGCTTCCATGGCATGCATGAGCCTCAAGGACATCGACGCCGCAAAAACGCACTTCGGAGTTGCTTGGAACATCGCGCGTCCCGACGGCCTTATTGAGCTCATTGGCGAGCATCACGGCCTTTTACAGGGGCTTATCGAGGCATGCCTAAAAACGCAATACCCTGACGACTTCGCGCGCATCATCGAGATCACGTACCGCTTCAGCTACGGCTGGCGGCGCATCCACAACCCCGATTCGGGCGAGGACGTGGCCGACGATCTAACGACCACAGAGTTCACCATGGCCATGCTCGCCTGCCGTGGATGGACCAACGCCGAAATCGCTCGTCATATGGGTGTGTCGCCGGGCACCGTTAAAAACCGCCTATCCGGCGTATACGCAAAGCTTGGCATCGGCACACGCGCCGAGCTAGTCGCGCATATGTTGCGTTAGCGACCGAGCTGCCGAGCGCATCGAACGCGTTTCGGAACCCCGGCGCTTCGCTCAATCAATTTGGACATTTTGACCCTTGAATGGCACTACCGCCACGTGGCGCCTTCTCGCAAAATTGGATTATTTCCACCGATACCTGCGGGATGGGAGCCAAAGATGCTTGATCGCCGTTCGTTACTTGTTGCCGGAGCGTCCTCGCTGGCGAGCATTATGTTGCCGCGCGTGCCGGGAAGCGCAAACGCCTTCATACTGCCGTTCGCCCCCACCGAGGCATACGCCGATGAAGATGATCCCTTCAAGGTCTTGGTGCTCTCGCGCACCATGTTTGGTGTGGTCGTAGTCGACGTCGCCAACAAGAATACGCCCATCACGGGTGCCCAGGTCACGCTCACATCGCGCTATGCCGCAGGCAAGCAGCTCACCGCCACGACCGATGACGAAGGCACGGCCATCTTTGAGGTCGCGCCGCTTTCGGAAGGCTACGTGGACGAGGCGACGCTTCTCGACGCGTACGACTTTAACGGCGGCATCTCCATTAGCATGGCGGGCTACCGTGATGTCGAGATTCCCCTTGCGCGTATCCAGGGCGGCACCGCCATAACCGCGCCCACGCGTCCGCGCTCCAATGGCGAGCCGTACTTTCGCCAGCTCACATTCGACGAATGGGACATCCAGTACGCCGACGCTACGTTCATGGCAATGCCGAAGGACGACACGGCAAACGAGCAGCCCGATACGCACGCCTTTACCGTGCAGGCGCATCTGCCACAGGGTGGACAGGCAACGCTGCGCATCAACAAAGTGACGCCCGCCGCGGGCAGCTCATCCGAAACCGTCACGCAGATCGGCCAAGTCAAGGCCAGCGCACCGGGCGCGGATAATCTGGCGACGTTCACGCTCGAAGACAAGTTCCTCGATGCAGCGTCAAACCTTCTGGAGGAAGGATGCAAGTTGCGCTTTGCGCTCGACTACCAGGGCAAAACCTACACGCTCTCCTCCCCCATGGCCGTTGTCACCGCGCCGGCCGCAAAGGCGGAATCGGGCTCGACGACTATCATCCCCACCACCATGGACCAAGAGATCACCCCGTTTGATTTCCCCGCGGCGTTTCCCGGCATCGGCGGCAATAAGTTCACGTGCTGGATGCCCACATTTCCGATCCTCTTCGATTTCTCGTTTGCTGGATACGTGCTGTTTGGCGGAGGATACAAACCAGCCAGCTATATGAACGATTCGGGCAACCCTGATCCGGAATACTGGAAGAAATCGCCGCGCGAGTCGGGCGCCAAGCAGGCAAACCGCTACCTCGACGAGATGGAGGGGAAGTGGAATCAATATAAGAGTATGAGTGCCGGTTCGGGCACCGATCCAAGAAACACCAAGCTGCTTCGTCACCACTGCACGCTGCTGTTTACGATGGATATCGCCACGCAGCTGTACGGATCGCTCGCCTACGACTGGGTGAGCAAAACCTGGGGCAGCAACAACGACCCCGCATACGGCAATATTAAGGCCCTCTTCCAGGTAAGAACCGACCTCAATTGGACCGAGCAGTTTACCCTAGGACCGGTGCCCTTTTTCCTAAACGTCAACCCCTGGGTGCTGGCGAAGCTGGCGCTCGCCGTGGGTGCCCACACGCACGGCAGCGGCGCGGCGTTTTTCAAGAACATTTCGCTCGACTATTCCAACACGTCGGGCTCATTCACCATCCAGATCGGGCTTGCCGTTACCTTTGGCGCCGGCGTTGCAGGCGTCGCCTCGTCTGCCGTGCGTGGCGCCGCATCCCTCACCCTGTTCATTGGGTACGAGAAGGCGGACGGGCACCAGCTTCCGCGGCTGCGCGTGGGTGCAGACGTCGATGTCGATGTGATACTCCAGTTCGTAATGTTCAAGTGGACCACCAAGGCTTGGTCGGGATCGTGGCCCACGCTCATCGATTCGTGGAATATGTCGGTGAACAATGGCGACCAGTATGTGCTCCAGCGCTCTGAGCTCGCATTGGGTGGAGATACGCCTTATACGCTGGATGCCTGCTTCGGCTCGGCCGGCAACATTGAGGCGGGCGGCGTGCCGCAATTTATCGCATCGGCCACCATCGTCACCAACGCCGAACTGCTCGCACGCGCCGAGGTTAAGGCCGCTGCCGTAAACGCCGCGCCTGTCGTGCGCGATTGGGATCGGGCGGTCACGCGCATTGAGCTCGAGGCGGATGCAGAAAGCGACGACACGGGACAGATCGAGCATTTCGTCCATGCACTGATAGAGAACGACGAAAACGCCGCGCCGATGTATGAGTACACCTACATCGGTCAGGCAACGAACACCGTTGCCGACCCGAACGCCGATTCTGCCGGCGTGTCGGAGGACGAGCGTGGCGGCATCAAGCCCTCGAGCGACAACGTGCTGTTTGCTGGCGTGCTCAGCGAAGCCCACATGAAGCTGGCAATGATTGCCGGCGTAGAATGCCTGTTCCGTATCGCCTCGGTGCGCTACGGCGACAATGGTCGCTCGCGCCTGGTGGTACACACAAAGGCAAACGGGACGTGGTCCGCTCCCACGCCTGTGGACTTTCCCCTTGGGTTTGGCGAGGGCGACGTGGAGCGCGACAGCATATACGATTACGACTTCGACGTAGTGGAATATACGGACGGAAGAGGAAACCAGGACGCCTACGTGCTGCTGGTCTCGGGCGAGCGCCCCGCCGGCGACAACACCCTTTTCGATACGGCGAGCACATCCGGCATACTGTCCGTTGTGCGCCTGCGCATAAGCAACGACGGAGTTCGCGTGATATCGCACACGTCGTGGCGCAGCATCTCGCGCGGCCGCCTTCAGGAGGATGGCTACCATTGCCTGCAGTGCCCACGCATCACGGTGGGCAAGACACTTGTCGACGGGCGCCTGTCGGGCGCCTACCTCCACCGCCGCGGAACCACCGCAGAAAAGACGCTCGGCAGCGAGGCCGAGGTTGCGCTGGAGTGCTTTACCCTGTGGTCGGACGTTTCGGGCGACAGTCTCACGTTCCGTCAGGTCCTCCGCTTTCCGCAGGCACCGTCGAGCATCGAGCTCGGCGCGCCCGAGAATATCAACGGCAAAATGGTGGTGCCCATTGCATACGAGACCGCAGGCGGTTGTGGCTGTGCATCGTACGCCGTGATCGGCCAGTCCATTGCGAGCTGGGGCGTTATGTCGCCAGATGCCACAGTACCCCACGCGGTGCCGTGGCCGCAGCACACGGGCTTTTTGGCTACCGTCAACGAGCAACTGCAGCATATTACTTGGACGCGAGGCGCATCGGCATTTGCAACGCAGCCCGTGGGTGCCGCAGGCTGTGGCCCGGCATCGTTTAGCGTAAGCAACAACGGCAGGTGCGTGCTCTATGTAGAGAACACCGATGGCAAGGTGGGGCAAACCTACGACGAAGAAGGCAACCCGGTAGCAGTGATGGGCAAGCACTTCCGCATCTTCGCCAGCACCTTGGCAGGCGATCTGTTTACGGAGCCGTTCGTGATGTGCGAGCTGGACCATCCCGTCGATCAGATAACGACATTTTTGACGTCGGGGAGCATGCTCTCCGCGCTCGCCACGCACATTGTGAGCGCGGAGAAGAGCGAGGCAGAACTACACGGCATCGAAGTGCCCTTGGTGGCGTGTGCCACTCCGACGGGCGCAGTCGCTACCTCGGGCGCGGTGGTGCCCGGAGCAGCAGGCGAATCCTTCATGGTCACGGTGCGAAACGACGGCAACACCTTGCTGACCGCCGGCACAATCGATCTGTACCGAGAGGGCTCCAGCCAGCCGTTCTCCAGCGCATCCATCGGGTTCGGAGCGAACACACGCATGGCATCGATCTACGATCCAGAGCTTGCCGAGGACGCTTCGGTCAACGACATGGCACACGTGAAGTACGCGCTCGAAACGCTGGGCACACCTTTTGCAACGCACCCGCTGGTAGCCGACAGTGGCAACGCCGTGCTGGCACCGGGTTGCACGGCACAGTTCCGCATGAGCTTCGCTATCCCCGAGAGTTGGAGCGACGAAGTGGGCAAACGCGTAACGCTGTATGCGAAGGCGCGTAATCTGGTGGCGCTCGATCCCGTAACGCTCGAGGAAATTCGACCGGGCGCAAACTCGGCGCTGGGTGCCGTACTGCACGAGCTTCATGTGCCCGACGCGGCATGCGAACGCTCAGAAGTTCAGGTCGGCGTATGCGACAGCGCGGATACGACAGAACTTCACGACGCCCCGATGACAGTAGACGACGATGGCGGCTCGAGTGGCGGCGGTACCGACGAGGGCGGCGGCTCCGGCGGAAGGAGCTCCGGCAGTGGCAAGGACCACAGCAATAACAAGCGCTCCGGAAAAGCGGGCGCGCTCGCTGGCACGGGCGATGTCAATGCTCCCCTTACGGCAGCCGCTACAGCACTCGCCGCGGCAGGCGCCGGCCTCATCGCCTACAGCGCCCGCCGCACGGCGCTCGAAAAAGACACCGCCAATGAGGTCAATTCGGATAGGTCTCGCTAGCTCCTAGTTACTTTTGTGAGAGACGCCGACTCGGCTCATCGGACACCAAAAGGGGCTGGCCCCGATAACTCGGAGCCAGCCCTGAGTCGCCTGACATGGGAATCGCAACCCGCTACTTGAGCTTCAATGCCTCCATCATGGGCACGGCGGCATCCCAATCGATCTTCCAGCCGATCGACACGCGGACGGTTTCACCCGTTGCGGGAGCCGTCGCAAACAGTGTATGGCCGTTGTCGGGACCGGTAAAGCGCAGCCACGTTATGCCGTTGCACTCGACCTGGTCGGTTGTTGTCTCCTTGCCTTCGTAGACCTGCTCTAGGCTTGCAACCTCTTCCTCCGGCGAGCGCGGGAAGATGCTGATGTTCAGGCGTCCTCCAGTCTCGTCGTGGAAGAAGTCTGTCTTTTCGCGCTCTTCGTCGGACGAATCCAGCGTGTACCCATCGGCGGCCTCGATGCTGTACGATGCGCAGTCGATGCCCGTTAAATCTGCCTTCTCGCCAGAATCGGCCACGCCGCCGGCCGCCTTGAACTCCTTGGTCTCGCATCCCGTGGTGTCAAAGTGCATGGCCTCATGATTCTTGGCGGGGGCATAAGCGTCTACGAACTCGACAGTGATGGGCCCGTAGTACGCCGTCTTGGGCGCCCAGAAATACACGTACTCAACGGTCTCGCCCGGGCCGATATCTGGCCTCTCGGAAAGGTCGATGCCCTCGTGCAGCTCATCGGGAGCCTCGCTTGCAACGTAGTCGAGCACGGCCGCCTTGTCGGAAGTAAACAACGGGTCGCCTGCCTCAAGATCGCCCTGGGCAGCATGCACGTTAAAGGAACTGAACGTCCTGTTCTTTGTGTTGTTGTTGGTGATCTTGATGTGCAGGTAAAAGCCGTCCTGCAGCTTGGCATCGCCGCGATAGAACGTACCGTGAGCCACCGACTCATAGGTAATGCCTGCTACCTCGACCGTCTGCGAATCATAGGCCTTGGGCTTTTCCTGCACAGGCGCGCTGCCGCCCGAACTGCCAGCCGAGCCGCTCGGAGCACTACCGCCACAGCCGGCCACCGTACACGCCAGCACGGCCGAAAGCGTCACGGTGGGAATTCCTAACAGCAGCTTCTTCGTCATGGGCTTCATCATCCTCACCGCTCCTTTCGCTTGCACCTCATCCGTTGCCCAAGGCCTTCGTCGTCCCGTGGCATCGGCTTCCACTATGAGCGTATGACGAAACACGGCGCCGGCGAAGTGACCCGTGGCCCAAATAACGACCCACCAGCGTTCCTTATGGGCCAAAAGAACTCGCACATGCACGCCCCCGGCCCATAAAACGAGACGTCTGTCCCAATGTTCGATTCGATCCAACAATCCGCACGACACGTTTTCGACAACGTATCCAACCGCAAACGCAGCAAGACGCATTCGGCCGCCTTCAAATTTACTCGGGCAGAACCGACTCGGTTTTGTCCGAGTAAACTCGAGCATAAACTGATCCATGCGATACAATTAACTCGGACAAAACCGAGTCGGAAGGAACCGAGTAAGTGGAATTTATTGGCAGGGAGCGTGAGCTCGCCCGTATTAAGAAAACGCTCAAAGCACCCGAGCAGCGCAATGTTCTCATTTACGGCAGGCGTCGCGTCGGAAAAAGTGAGCTCATCAAGCAGGCGCTAACCGATTTGTCGGACGTCGCAACGGTCTATTACGAGTGCCGCCAAACCTCCGAGGCAGACAACCTCGAGAGTCTGTCCGTCCTTGTTGCTGAAGCGCTGAGCTTTCCTCCGCTCGCCTTCACAGGCATCCGCGAGCTCATCGAATTTCTGTTTGCCCAAGCTAAAGACAAGAACATTACCCTCGTTCTCGACGAATACCCCTACTTGAGAGATGCGGTTAAAGGCCTAGACAGCATTCTTCAGACCTCAATCGACGCCCACAGGGAAGACTCACGTTTAAACATTGTCCTGTGCGGCTCCTACGTTGAGATTATGAAATCCCTCATCGAGCATGAAAGCCCCCTCTACGGGCGAATTGATCTCGCGCTTGAGCTTAAGCCCATGTATTACTTTGACGCTGCGAAGTTCTATCCCGCGTTCTCGCCCGAGGACAAGGTGCGGCTCTATAGCGTTTTTGGCGGCATCCCCTTTTACAATCGCCTCATCGATCAATCCCAAAGCGTACGCGACAACATCATCGAGCTCGTCACGGAACCTGGCGCCCGCTTAGAAAGCGAGGTGCCGTCCTATCTCAACGCCGAGATCTCGAAGATGACCAACGCCAACGAAGTTTTCGGGGCTCTCGCACAAGGTTACTCCCGTTGGGGGGACGTGCTGGCACAGTCGCATGTCTCGAGCGGTCCGGCCATGGCAGACGTGCTCGACAAGCTCATGTCACTCGAAATCGTCCAAAAGCGTGCACCCATCAACGACCCTACGAACAAGCGCAAGTCTGGCTACTTTGTAGTGGACCCACTTTCGCTCTTTTACTATCGCTATGTTTTCCGCAATGCCTCAGCGCGTCAGCTGCTCGACCCGGAAGTCTTCTATGATCGTCACGTCTCCCAAGACTTCGAGGAAAACTACGTTCCTCATATGTTCGAGGAGATCTGCCGTCAATACCTCGTGCGGCAGAACAGGACCGGCAAGATCGAACCGGCTTTCGACGCCATAGGCAAGTACTGGTACGACGATCCCGCAAACAAAACGAGCGGCGAATTCGACGTGGTAACGCAAGACCCCGAGGGCTACGCATTCTACGAAGCAAAGTTCCGCAAATCCCCCGTCACGCAAAAAATGGTCGACGAGGAAATCACCCAAGTCGAGGCAACGGGGCTCAAGTGCCATCGCTATGGATTCTTCTCCCGTTCGGGCTTCGAAGCTGGCGAAAGCGATCGAACCGTCTTCATCGACCTGCCGCAGATGTTTGGATAGGACAGGCCCCTCCCGCATTCCAAGCATTCATTATCTAATCGAACGATTGTTCGATGGATTTCGTGTTGGTTGGAATCGCCTGTGGGCTGGGCTATGCTACCTTGACTATCTATATGACTTAAACGCAGCAAAGGAGCACCGAGAGAGCGAGTATGGCAAAAAACACCGCAAACTATGGTAACGACAGTATCCGCCAGCTCAAGGACGAGGAGCGCGTACGCCTGCGCCCTGCCGTCATCTTTGGCTCGGACGGACTCGATGGCTGCGCGCATGCCGCCTTCGAGATCCTGTCCAACGCCGTTGACGAGGCGCGCCAGGGCTACGGCAAGCTCATCACCCTTACCGCCTTTCGCGATGGCTCTATCCAGGTAGAGGACAATGGCCGTGGCTGCCCGCTCGACTGGAACCCTTCCGAGAAGCGCTTTAACTGGGAGCTCGTCTTCTGCGAGCTCTACGCCGGCGGCAAATACAACAACAACCAGGGCGGCGACTACGACTTCTCGCTCGGTACCAATGGCCTGGGCTCGTGCGCGACCCAGTACGCCTCCGAGTACATGGACGTCACGGTTTGGCGCGACGGCAACAAGTACTCCCTGCACTTTAAAAAGGGCAAGGTCGTCGGCGCCAAGAAAAAGGCACTCGAGATTGAGCCCAGCGACGAGGAACGCACCGGCACCACCATCAAGTGGCGTCCCGATCTTGAGGTCTTTACCTCCATCAGCATCCCCCACGAGTGGTATCGCGAGACCATGCGCCGCCAGGCCGTGGTCAACGCCAACGTGACCTTCCGCCTGCGCATCGAGGGCGATGACGGCGAGTTCTCCGAAGAGGATTTTTGTTATCCCAAGGGCATCGAGGACTACGTGCTCGAAAAGGTCGGTACCGACTACCTCACCGAGCCTTTCTTTATCGAGGCTGACCGTCGCGGTCGCGACCGCGAGGACCTGCCCGACTACAACGTTAAAATCACCGCATGCATGTGCTTCTCGCGCACCTTCATGATGCAGGAGTACTACCACAACTCATCGTGGCTCGAGAACGGCGGTTCGCCCGAAAAGGCCGCTCGCAGCGCTCTGACCAGCGCTATCGATGCCTACATCAAGCAACAGGGCAAATACAACAAAAACGAGAGCGGCATTAAGTGGCAGGACGTCCAGGACTGCCTGGTGCTGGTGACCAACTGCTTCTCCACCCAGACGTCCTACGAGAACCAGACCAAGAAGGCCATCAATAACCGCTTTATCCAGCAGGCCATGACGGCATTCTTTAAGGAGCGCCTCTCGACCTACTTGATCGAGAACAAAGACGCCGCCAACAAGATCATGGAGCAGGTGCTCATCAACAAGCGCTCGCGCGAGAACGCCGAGAAGACCCGCCAGAGCATCAAGACCAACCTGCAGCAGAAGACCGACATGGCCAACCGCGTGCAGAAATTCATCGACTGCCGCTCCAAGGACAAGAGCCGTCGCGAGATCTACATCGTAGAGGGCGACTCGGCAGCAGGCGCCATCCGCACGTCGCGCGATGCCGAGTTCCAGGGCGTTATGCCCGTCCGCGGCAAAATCCTCAACTGCCTGAAGGAGGACTACCCGCGCATCTTTAAGTCCGACATCATCATGGACCTCATGCGCGTGCTAGGCTGCGGCGTGGAGATCAAGGACAAGCGCATCAAGAACCTTGGCGCCTTCGACCTAGACAACCTCAACTGGAACAAGGTCATCATCTGTACGGACGCCGACGTCGACGGTTACCACATCCGCACGCTCGTGCTCACCATGCTCTACCGCCTAGTTCCCACACTTATCGACGAAGGCTACGTGTATATCGCCGAGTCGCCGCTCTACGAGATCAACTGCAAAGAAAAGACCTACTTTGCCTACACCGAGCTCGAGAAGAACGGCATCCTCAAAGAGATCGGCGACCAGAAGTGCTCCATCAACCGCTCCAAGGGTCTTGGTGAGAACGACCCGGACATGATGTGGCTCACCACCATGAACCCCGAGACGCGTCGTCTGATCAAGGTGGAGCCCGAGGACGTCACCAAGATGGAAACCATGTTCAACCTGTTGCTGGGCAACGACGAGGCAGGCCGCAAGCGCCATATCTCCGAGCACGGCAAGGAATACCTGGACCAGCTGGACCTGCAATAGCAGCAAATCGATAACGACGGCCCACAAGAAGTTCAAGAGGAAATCGTGGCAAAGAAGAAGACGAAGAACCAGCCAAAGAAAAAGCAGGTCAACGCCGAGAACGTCATTGGCCTGCACTCCGAGGTCACCGACCAGCCGATCACGCAGACGCTCGAGGTCAACTACATGCCCTACGCTATGAGCGTCAACGTCTCGCGTGCATTCCCCGAGATCGACGGCTTCAAGCCCTCGCATCGCAAGCTGCTCTACACCATGTACAAGATGGGTCTGCTCAAGGGCGAGCGCCAGAAGAGCGCCAACATCGTGGGCCAGACCATGAAGCTCAACCCGCACGGCGATGCCGCGATCTACGAGACGATGGTGCGTCTGGCAACCGGCAACGAGGCGTTGCTCGCACCGTTCGTTGAGTCGAAGGGCAACTTTGGCAAGTACTATTCGGGCGACCTGAGCTACGCCGCCTCGCGTTATACCGAGGCCAAGCTCTCCCCCATCAGCGCCGAGATCTTCAAGGACATCGACAAGGACCCGGTCGACTTCGTCGACAGCTACGACGGCGCCATGAAGGAGCCGCGCCTGCTGCCCACCACGTTCCCCAACATCCTTGTCTCGGCCAATAAGGGCATCGGCGTCGCCATGGCGTCCGATATCTGCGGTTTCAACCTCAACGAGGTCTGCACCGCCACCATGCACTACCTCAAGGATCCCGACTGCGACCTGCTCGAATATATGCCCATGCCCGACTTCTCGACCGGCGGCGAGATTATCTACCGCCGCGAGGAGATGGAAAAGATTATCGAGACCGGCCTGGGCAGCTTCCAGATCCGCTCCCGCTGGCGCTGGATTCCCGAAGAACGCATCATCGAGGTCTACGAGATCCCCTACACCACCAAGACCGATGTCATCATCGAGCGCATCGTCAAGCTCTCCAAAGAGGGCAAGGTCAAGGAGATCGCCGACATCCGCGACGAGACCGACCTTTCGGGTCTGCGCATCGCTATCGACCTTAAGCGCGGCGTCGACCCCGACAAGCTCATGGCCAAGCTCTATCGCTCGACCACGCTACAGGATTCGTTCTCGTGCAACTTCAACGTGCTCGTCGACGGATATCCCCGTGTTATGGGCGTGCGCCAGATTCTGCACGAGTGGGTCAAGTGGCGTATTGAGTCCACGCGTCGCCGCATTAACTTTGACCTGGGCAAAAAGTCCGAGCGCCTGCACCTGCTGCACGGCCTCGAGGCGATCCTGCTCGACATCGACAAGGCCATCGCCATCATCCGCGGCACCAAGCTCGAAGCCGAGGTCGTGCCCAACCTTATGAAGGGTTTCGACATCGACGAGACCCAGGCCGAGTTTGTTGCCGAGCTTAAGCTCCGCAACATCAACGAGGAGTACATCCTCAATCGCACCAAGGACATTGCCAAGCTTGAGGGCGAGATTGCCGAGCTTGAGGAGATCCTCTCCAGCGAGGAGAACATCAAGAAGGTCATCAGCGACGAGCTGGCCGCGGTCAACAAGAAATATGTGATGCCGCGCCGCACGGGCAGGATTGAGCCCCACGAGGTCATCGAGGTGAGCTTGGAGCCCGAGGTCGAGGAGTACCCGGTGACCATCATGCTCTCGCGCGATGGCTACCTTAAGAAGATGACGGACCGCGTGCTCAAGAAGGCGACCACGCTCAAGTACAAGGACGGCGACAAACCCTTTATCGAGTTCCCGTCCTCCAACACCCACGAGCTGCTGGTCTTTACCAACAAGAGCCAGGTATACAAGTGCAAGGTTGCGGCGTTTGAGGACACCAAGTCGGCCCAGCTGGGCTCGTACCTGCCCACCGATCTTGAGATGGAACCCGACGAGAGCGTCATCTGGGTCATCGACCCCGAGGACTACAAGGCCGACGTGCTGTTTGTCTTTGAGAACGGCCGCGTAGTGCGCGTCGCACTTGCCGGATACGTCACCAAGACCAACCGCAAACGCCTGAAGAACGCCATCTACGGCGGCAGCAAGCTGCTGTATGCCCAGGTGCTCAAGGAGGACCGCGACATCGCGCTGGTCTCGAGCGACTATCGCCTGATGAACTTCAACACGTCGCTGCTCAAGACCAAGACGACTACTAACACGCAGGGCGTCCAAGCCTTTACCGCCAAGAAGGGCCGCTCGGTCACCACCGTCGGCACAACCGAGGAGATTCTTGGCGCCGGCGTCTCGGCCGAAAAGTTCACCGCGCAGAGCCTCCCCTCCGCCGGTGCCCTCATGAAGGAAAACGACATGCCGAGCTTGTTTGACTAAAACAACGGCAGCCAAACCGTCATGGTTTTACAATGCAGCGGGGCCCGGAGCGCAGCAACATCGCGCTCCGGGCCCCGCTCGTTGCAACGTAGTCGGAATAATAGAACTCCCCGTTTTTCACTCCTGCAATCCCGCGGCACAAGACATGTTAAACCGTTAGCAAAACTTGCAAAAGTTAGCAAAACTTGCAAATATTAGCAAAACTTGCAAAGGAGCTACCATGGAGTACAGCAAGAACCCCTTTACCCCGACGTTCGGAAGCGTCCCTCCCTTTCTAGCGGGTCGCGAGCATATCCTGCGTGACATCAACCGTGGCTTTATCAACGGCCCGGGAGATCCCAACCTGTCGACTATTTTTACGGGCGCAAGGGGAACGGGCAAGACGGCGCTTCTCTCGCTCCTTTCAGAAACGGCGCTTGAACACGGCTGGATCGCAGCAAATGTCTCCGCCATGCCAGGCATGCTCGAAGATATTATCGAGCGAACCAAAGAAGCCGCAGATAGCTACCTCTCACAGCCTCACGCGCGCATAAACGGCGTTCAAATTGGTCCAGTGGGCATCGATTGGACATATGCTCAAAAGGCCCAGGGCAACTGGCGCACACGCATGAATGGCATCTTTAAGCAACTCGAAAAACATGACATCGGGCTTCTCATCACCATCGATGAAGTCACCGTCGATCTCGAAGAAATGCTTCAATTTGCCTCTGTTTACCAGCACTTTGTACGCGAAGGTAAAAAAGTTGCCCTACTCATGGCAGGACTGCCCTACAAAGTATCGGCGTTGCTGCGTAACGATTCCGTCTCGTTCCTCAGGCGTTCCCAATATCATCAGTTAGGACGAATCACTGACGTTGAAATTGCAAACGCATTCCGCAAAACCGTTGAGGCCGGAGGCCGCTCAATCACGCCAGAAGCGCTCGAGGATGCCGTGAAGGCCGTCGACGGATTTCCCTATATGATGCAGCTCGTCGGATATCGCACATGGGATGTTTCGGAGAACTCGCCCAAAATCAGTGCACCTGATGTACAGCAGGGTTCTCTGCTTGCCCGCATGGAGCTGCGCGATCGAATTCTCGAAACGACCTATCGGGAGCTTTCCGATAAAGACATTGAGTTTTTGCTCGCGATGCTGCCCGATTCTGGCCCCAGCAGGGTCTCGGAGATAGCCAAACGCATGGGCGTCGCCAGCAACTACGCAAGCCAATACAAACGCCGCCTCCTGGAGGACGGCGTCATTGGAGAGCGCGGGCGTGGTCTCGTTGGCTTTGACATTCCCGCGTTCAGGGAATTCTTGAACGAGAAGGCGTTTTAGCACGCTGGAATTGTCCGCGGAAGTATCAACGCATGGCAATCAGCATTCCTCTTGGTAAGGATAGCAAGCATTTTCCACCAACACCGATTGCCATGCGTTCTTCTTGTCCTTAGGCGAGCTTGCGAGCGAGCTCTCGCACCTCTTCCAACTTGGGCGACGATGCCATGCTGTCGCGCTCGGTCATACCGCTGATGGTGATAATGCCCTGGTCCTCCCACTTGCAGTACGCGCAGGTTGACTTGTACATGGCGATCGCCGCGTCATAGACGCCCTCGCTGTGGCTATCGAGCAAAAGGGCCGTTTTGGTGAACGGGAAGCCCGTAGCACCGAAGGCGTACAGGCGGTCGATGGCGGCCTTCTCCTGCGCAGTGATATCAAACCAGTAGATGGGCGAAGCGAAGACAACCATATCGGCGCCTTTCAGCGACTCGATCACGTCGGCCATGTCATCCTTCTGCACACAGGTGCCCTCATGGATAAAGCAGTACTGACATCCCAGACAACCGGCGATCTTTTTGCCGGCAACGCGGATTACCTCGACCGCATGGCCGACCTCGCGCGCGGTCTCGGCAAACGCCTCGACCATGGTGTCGGTATTGGCGCCCTTGCGCGGGCTACCACTCAATACAACGATATTCATAGGAATCTCCCTTCTTCATGCTGCAGGTGCGCAGCACACATTTCGTTGTAACCAAAACGGATGGAGTTATTCAATCGCCTCGTTTCAGCTACTTCCACTTAGTAATAGGAGCCACTGGTCAAAAGCCTGTCAACATCAAAACAAGTTTTCAATCTATCGATTCTACGTGAGGCAATGGTCCTCATTTGATACCCGCGCTGTTTGCGCACTTGGGAGCAAAGGGATCTGGCCACCACTCAAATTAGATCACCGCCATCTTGCATAAACGACGCCATATTAAGGTGCCTGACGCCATCCCTTTCCTGCAATAGAGGATCAAGCGTGAACAAGTAGCGCGGATACCCATCCCGGATGTGGCCGAACGGCCTGTACTCGCGCTCCTCGACGCCTCTGTCGGCAATCGACATAGAGACCTGGATGTAGGCGTAAGCATTGCGCCTACGAGCGATGAAGTCACACTCGAGCTTCCCAATACGGCCCACAGAAAGCTCGTACCCGCGCGATGCAAGATAGAGGTAGAGCACGTTCTCCAACGCCGGCCCGTAGTTAATCCTCGCATCCGTGTTCATAGCGAAATAGAAGCCGGAATCAGCCAGGTAGTACTTCTCTTCGCGGATAAGCGATCGCCGAGACTTGAGATCGAACCTCGAGCAGCGATAAAGGATCTTCGCGTCAACAAGAATCTGGATATACCGATTGAGCGTTTCGCGCTTGATGGGAATCTTCTCGACATCATTGAAGTACGCAAGGAGGTTCTTCAGGTTCGTCGGCGCACCAAAGTTGTTGATGAGATACGTCCGGACGGCATCGAAAACCGAGACATTCTTAATCTTGTTCGAATGTTTGACGTCCTTTTCAAAGATTTCATGAATAACACTTTTGATATAGGTGCGCTTTTCATCCTCGCCCTCATACTCCAACGCTTTGGGAAATCCTCCAAGGGTCAGATACTCGGTAAACTCTCCCACGAGAAAGTCATTGACAGGCTTTCCGAGAAAACGCTTCATATCGATATATTCCGCAAAGTCGAGTGGGAACACCTCGAACTCGATATAGCGACCCGTCAGCTTTGTAACAAGCTGCCCAGAAAGCAGATATGAATTCGAACCGGTAATGAAGATGGACCAACCGCCATCTGTCCGGTAGCCGTTGATGAGCAGCTCGAATTCTTTGACGTTCTGAATCTCATCGATGAAGAGATACTTCGTCCCCTCAGTGTCTGCTGGAGTCGACATGTCAATCAGATTTTCGAGCTCATCGGTCGTCTTGACCTTCCTATTCTCCCGTGAGTCGAGGTCGATATAGATGATATGGTCGCTCGCTACACCGGATTCCACAAGCTCGTCTGCGATTGATTGCATGAGACAGGATTTACCGCATCTGCGAACACCGGTAATCACCTTGATCATCCCGTCATCGTGGTAGAAACCACGCATTCGCTTCAGATACTTTTCACGTCGGTATATACGCAAGATGCACCCCCTTTTCAGTGTCCATTATATCAGTTATGGGGGTACTTTTTTACATTTTATAAAAAAGCGTACCGATAACTTATTCCCACTTAGTTTCGAAAGTCGAATAGTTTTGAAGTTTCGAAACCGAGAAGGCAATATGCGCAAAGACGCGTCGGAGGGGTAAGCCCCAGCCATGTCATGTCAGCAGCGATGCCGGGCGCATTCGCACGTGCTACAATCCAACCACCAGAGATGAAAACAGAGTCCCCGTCGGGTAGTCGTGGGCGTGCGCTAGTCCGCATCAGTAACCTGCCTCCTTGGTTGTCCCTTCTCTGCATGGTCATCTACATAAAGGAGGAACCAACCATGCAGATCAGCGTGTCGTCCACCCTGACCGTATATCACGACGGTCAATTCTGGGTCGGGCTGGCGGAGCACGTCGAGGGCGGCAGATACGGCGTCGCCCGCATCGTCTTCGGCGCGGAGCCGTCCGATGAGGAGATTCTGCGATTCGTTACAAGCGAATGGGAGAAGCTCTCGTTCTTCGGCGACAAGGACACTGAAACAAGCAAGCCCGCGAAGAACCCCAAGCGGCGCGCTCGCGAGGCAGCGAAAGCCCTTAAACGGCCCGCGGTGAGCACCAAGGCGCAGCAGGCGCTCTCGAATCAGCGGGAGACGATGAAGCGGGAGTCGGCTCAAGCAAGAAGTCAGCGTCGCGCGGATGAGGCGAAGACGCGCTTCGAGCAGAGAAAACTGAAGCGCAAGCAGAAGCATCGCGGGCATTGATCGCCATTCGCAGCAAGGCAAACCATATACAGCAGCGGCGTCAGTTCCACTTGAAGCCGACGCCGCGTAGACGCTGATGGTGACGGCTATGCACGGGCACGGGCGCGCCACCGCACTTCACAGCTTGTTTCTCAAGTATTTGGGACGCACACGCGGCGTTCAAAAATGCGGAGCGACTCCGCATAGCTCGAGACTGAGCCGAGGTGCCCTACTTCTCGCCCTCCAGCAGCCCCACGATGCGGTTGATGTCGACGGCAAAGCGAGGCCTTCCCTCGCGCTCGTAGCGGTCGAGGTATGCCTGGCACTCGGAGACAATGCGCTTGGTGTTGCCATCGATGATGCGCTGGAGCGTCTCGTAGTAGGCCGAGCCCTCGGTCCTGAAGCGGCGCTGGTAGGCCTTGGTTATGGGGAACATCTTGATGTAGTGGATGCCGTGGCGGCAGCCGGGGCGCGTCGTGGGGCGGGGTGGCAACGCAAAGTACTGGTCTTTGGCACGTTAGGGGCGATGTTGGAACGCAGCGGCACGGCGAAGTCCCTGCGCTTCCCGCGGAAACGCAGCCTCACCACCACGATGCAGGGGCGATTGTGCTTAAGCATGAGCTCGCGGTCGCCATCGACGAGGTCGAAGAAATCCTGGGGATGGATACGATCTTCATCGGTTACGCCCCCTTCATACGAAGCGGGGCCCGCATCGCTGCAGGCCCCTACAGGTGGGCGATATTCTACGCCTTGCGGCACCCCGTCGCCCACGGAGGTTAAACGTACACGTAAGCCGTACTCTGAAAGCCGCGGCTTCCGGCAAGTAGTTTATACCACGAAAGATCGCTTTCGATGCGCCTAGCTCGCAAAATAACACTCGCTGGGCCGTCACCCCTGATCTTCTCGACCGCCTCCTCCGGGTACTTATTGCGTGCCACGGGCACCTCCGTCCTTGTTATCGCGATAAACATACCATGAGCGGCGTACGGGTCGAGAAGGGCTGGCTCCAAAAGAGCCCAACGGCCGTTACGGCTTCGTTAGAAACGCGCCTCACCATAGATGTTGAACCCGAAAGGTAAGGCGCGCGGGCACGGCGACTCGGCCCGCGCGCCCGGAAGAGAAAGGACGAACCCATGGGTTACATGCTCGAGACGCGCGGGCTCACCAAGCGCTTCGGCCGCGGCGACCAGGCGCAGGATGCCGTGGCCGACGTGAGCCTTCATATCCGCGAGGGCGAGGTGTACGGGCTGCTCGGCCCCAACGGCGCCGGCAAGTCGACAACACTCAAGATGATCTGCGGGATGCTGCGGCCGACGGCCGGGGAGATCCTCTTTGCCGGGCACGCCTGGCGCCGCGAGGACCTCTACGCAATCGGCAGCCTCATCGAGGAGGCGCCGCTCTACCCCAACCTCACCGCGCGCGAGAACCTGCGCGTGCGCACCACGCTGCTGGGCCTTCCCGAGAGCCGCATAGATGAGGTGCTCGCCGCCGTGGGCCTCGCGGACACCGGGAAGAAGCGCGCCGGGCGCTTCTCGATGGGCATGCGGCAGCGCCTGGGGCTCGCGCTGGCGCTGATCGCCCGGCCACGCCTGCTCGTGCTCGACGAGCCCACCAACGGCCTCGACCCCATCGGCATCGAGGAGCTGCGCGACCAGATCCGCGGCTTCGCGGCGGCGGGCACGACGGTGATCGTCTCGAGCCACATCCTCTCCGAGGTGCAGCAGATGGCGGACACCATCGGCATCATCTACGGGGGGCGCCTCGCCTACGAGGATGCGCTTCGGCCCGGGCAGGACCTCGAGGAACTCTTCATGAGCGTCTGCCGGGAGGGGCGTCGAGCGCGCGGGGAGGTGGCGGCATGACGGGCGAGAAAGGCGGCCTGCTCGCGGGCCTGCGCGCCGAGGCCCTGAAGTCGCGCCACGCGGCACCGGTTCGCCTGGCCGTGCTCATGGCACTGCCGATGCCGCTGCTCGGCGCGATGCCCTACCGGGGCGTACAGATCTTCAGCGCGTGGAACTACTGGTACGCGCTCTTCCTGCCCGTGGCTCTCTCGCTCGTGGTGGCTTGCGTCGCGCGGGCGGACGCGCGCACGCGGATGCGGGGGCTTCTAGGCCTGGGCTTCCCGCTCGGACGCGCCTGGTGGGCCAAGGCGCTCTGGTGCCTCGCGCTTTGCACGCTCTCGAACCTCGTGGTCTTCGGCATCTACCTCGCGGGATCGGCGTTCTCCTCGCAGGGCCTCACGGCCGCGGGCACGCTCACGATGCTCCTCTGCGCGCTCGCCAACACGGTGACCGCGGCGTGGATGATCCCCGCAGGGCTCTTTCTCACGGCGCGGCTCGGCATGCTCGCGGGCATCTTTTGCCCGCTTGCCGCGCAGCTCGTGGGTGGGTTCGCCTGGTCGCTGGTGCCGCTGCCGCAGCTCTTTCCGCCGTCGGCGAGCATGGTCATCCCCACGAGCTTCATCCCCGTGCTGCCGAGCGGCGAGCCACTCGCGGCGGACATGGCGCTCGGCGGGGCGCTCACGGCGGACGGCATGCTCACACTGGCGGGCCTTGCGGTCTGCGCGCTCGCGTTCGCCGCGCTCACGGCGGCGGGCGCGGCCTGGTTCGCGCGCTCCGAGGAGAGGTGATGACCATGACACGACTCTCCGACCCGACGCCGCGCATGACTCTCCCGCGGGCCCTGCTCTCCGAGGCCCTGCGCCTGGCGCGCTCCCCGCTCACGGCGGTGCACCTCGTCTGCGGCCTGGCAGCCGGTCTTGCCTGCGGCGAGTACTTCTCCATAACCCGATGGGACCCGGCACTGGGCGCGGACGCCTACGCCCAGTTCCTCGGCGCCCTCATGCCGCTCATGTCCGCCATCGTCTGCGGGCTCGCCGTGGACGAGGAGCGCTCTGCCGGGCGCCTCGCCAACCTCACGGCGGTCCCCTCGCGCGGGCGCGCCGTCGCGGCGAAGCTGCTCGCCCTTGCGGCGCTCGGCGCGGGCGCGCTGGCCGTGGCGCTCGGCGCGTTCGGGGCCGTGCTCGCCGTCGCCGGGCGCCTGCCGCTCGGGCCCGCTCCGCTTGTGGCCGCCTGGGCGGGCATCGTGCTGGGTAGCCTGCCCCTCTACGCGCTGGGGCTCGGCGTGGCCCTGCGCCTCGGCCGCAACGCCGCCATCGGCGCCGGCGCGGCGGGAATGCTCCTCGCGTTCTTCTCAGTGGGCGGACTTGCGCACGGCCTCATGACCGGCGAGCTCACCGGTGCCCTGGCGACGCCCCTGAGCTGGGTGCCGCTCGCCTGGCCCGCGCGCCTAGGGTCGCTCGGGGTGGAGGCCTTCATCGACGCCGCACGCGCGGCGGGCCCTCTCCTCACGACTGCGCTCGCTGGTCTCGTGCTCGCCCTGGCAGCCGCCGCCGTCCTTCTGGCCTGGTTCTGCCGCTTCGAGGACGGGAGGGCAGATGAGTAGAAAGCCGCTCGCCGCCGTGCTCGTCCTCCTCTCCGCAGCACTCGTCCTGGGCGGGAATGCCCTGCTCGACGCCGGCTGGGGGTCGGCGTTGCGCTCGATCGCCGACCGCGTGCTGCCCAACCCTGAGATCACCATGTGGGCGCCCGCGCCCGAGCCCGGCAGCCACGCGAGCTCCTACGCCGACGCCACCGGGGCGGGGGCGAACTACGTCTACCTGGTGGACGCGGCGGACGACAGGGGCAATGTCCGAGAGCTCCAGCTCATCTTCTTCGGACGGGAGTCGAACGGCGAGGGCTGGCTCGAGATCGAGGCGCGCGGCGGCTCGGGCGTGCGCTACCGCGCGTGCGATGCGGCCGAGGCGCCCGCGGCTGCGCGCGGGGCTCTGGACCGCTGAGCGCGGCGCAAGTACAATGCAACGGGAGTTTCAGGAGGTCGAATATGGCGAGGATACTGGCAGTGGATGATGAGCGGGCGATCCTCGACGCGCTCGCGCGCGTCCTCGGCCGCGACGGCCACGAGGTCGTCAAGGCAGCGGACCCGACGGCGGTCCCGGGGATGGACCTCTCGCGCTTCGACCTCGTGCTCTGCGACGTCTGTTAGCGCTACTGTAAAAACAACCAATTTCGCCATCGCACTTCAGCCGATTCCG